>JBKDUK010000246.1:0-32143 GCA_046339535.1 Planctomycetaceae bacterium
CCGGCAAGCCCGAGCACGTGGTGAATTTCTTCCGGTTCCTCGCGGAGGAACTGCGGGAGATCATGGCCAGCCTGGGCTTCCGCACCGTCAATGAGATGGTGGGGCGGGTCGACATGCTCGACACGCGCAAGGCGATTGACCACTGGAAGGCGAAGGGGCTCGACTTCACGATGCTGCTGCATCGGCCCGATGTGCCCGCCGGCACCAAGGTGCACTGCGTCGAGTCGCAGGATCACGGTCTGAAGGACGCGCTCGACAACGAGCTGATCCGGCGGGCCGAGCCGGCCCTGGCACGGGGCGAGAAGGTCGAATTCGCCCTGCCGATCCACAACATCAACCGCACGGTCGGGACGATGCTGGGGAGCCGGCTGACGAAGAAGTATGGCGGTGCCGGGCTGCCCGACAACACGATCACGGTGCGGTTCCAGGGGTCGTGTGGCCAGAGCTTTGCGGCGTTCCTGCCCCGCGGGATCACCTTCTACGTCGAGGGGGATGCGAACGACTACTTTGGCAAGGGACTCTCGGGGGGCCGGATCGCCGTCTTCCCCCCGAAGACCGCCACCTTCGAACCCTCGACCAACATCATCATCGGCAACGTGGCGGGTTACGGTGCCACGGCGGGTGAGATGTACATCCGCGGGCAGGGGGGCGAACGATTCTGTGTTCGCAACTCGGGGGCCCTGGCGGTGATTGAAGGAGTCGGCGATCACGGCTGCGAGTACATGACCGGCGGCCGGGTGGTGGTGATTGGCCCCACGGGCCGGAACTTCGCCGCGGGGATGAGCGGCGGGGTCGCCTACGTGCTCGATGAACAGCAGGCGTTCGCGCCGCTGTGCAACCAGGAGATGGTTGACCTCGTGCGGCTGGAGCCGGGCGATGTCGAGACGGTGCAGCAATTGTTGAAGAACCACATCGCCGCGACCGGCAGCGACCGGGCCCGGTGGGTGCTCGACAACTGGAGCACGCTGGAATCGAAGTTCGTGAAGGTTTACCCGCGCGATTACCGGCGGGTCTTGGAGGCCGGCAAGGTGCAGGCCCCGCAGATTCCCGTCGCCTCGGCCCGCTGAGTTGATCCTCCTTCCGCGTCCCCTCTCCCCCGGGAGGGGTGACGCGGCATTCCATACATCACGCTCTCTCTTTCTGAACACGGATACCTGTCATGGGCAAGCCCTCCGGATTTCTGGAATTCCAGCGCGAGACTCCTCAGCGCCGCGATGTTTCCACCCGCCTGCAAGACTACCGCGAAGTCTATCAGCCGTTCCCCGAGCTGAAGCTGCTCGAACAGGGAGCCCGCTTCATGGACTGCGGCGTCCCGTTCTGTCACACCGGCTGTCCCCTGGGGAACATCATTCCCGACTGGAATGACCTGGTGTATCGCAACAACTGGAAAGAGGCGATTCGCCGGCTGCACGCCACGAACAACTTCCCCGAGTTCACCGGCCGGCTCTGCCCGGCCCCCTGCGAGGAGGCCTGCGTGCTGGGGATCAACGCCCCGCCGGTGACCATCAAGAACATCGAGCAGTCGATCATCGAGAAGGCGTTCGCCGAGGGCTGGGTCGTTCCCGAGCCTCCCGCCTCGCGCTCGGGCAAGAAGGTGGCGGTGATTGGCTCGGGCCCCGCCGGTCTGGCCGCCGCCCAGCAGCTGAACCGCGCCGGGCACTGGGTGACCGTCTACGAACGGGCCGACCGGATTGGCGGTCTGCTGCGGTACGGCATCCCCGAGTTCAAGATGGAGAAGAAGGTTCTCGATCGCCGCCTGAAAATCATGGAGGCCGAGGGAATCGTCTTCCGGACGGGAGTGGACGTCGGTCAGGACATCTCCGCCGAGCAGTTGCGTCGCGACTACGACGTGGTGTTGTTGACGCTGGGGGCGACCATTCCCCGCGACCTGCCGGTGCCCGGCCGGGAGCTCTCCGGAATTCACTTCGCCATGGACTACCTGCCGCTGCAGAACCGCAAGTGCGAGGGGGACCAGGTCCCCGAGACGGGATTCATCTCGGCGAAGGGGAAGCATGTGGTGATCATCGGCGGTGGCGATACCGGGGCCGACTGCCTGGGAACCGCCCATCGTCAGGGGGCCGAGAACGTGGTGCAGCTGGAACTGCTGCCGAAGCCTCCCGGTGCCCGCGACGAGTCGATGCCCTGGCCGTACTGGCCGACCGTGCTGCGAACTTCGAGCGCCCACGAAGAGGGGGGAGACCGCGACTGGAGCGTAGGGACCAAGAAGTTCACCGGCAAGGACGGGAAGGTCGACACGCTGCATGCGGTGCGGCTGGAATGGGCCTTCGAAGGGGGCCGTCCGGTGATGAAGGAGATTCCGGGAAGCGACTTCACCATCAAGGCCGACCTGGTGTTGCTGGCGATGGGCTTTCTGGGCCCGCAGAAGGCGGGACTGGTGGAGCAACTGGGGGTCGAGCTCGACCCGCGCGGCAATGTGAAGGCGGACGACGACTATATGACCAGCGTTCCCGGGGTCTTCGCAGCGGGCGATACCCGCCGGGGCCAGTCGCTGATTGTGTGGGCGATCTGGGAAGGACGCGAGGCAGCGGTCGGCGTCGACAAGTTCCTGATGGGTTCGAGCGAACTGCCGAGCAATCCGCAGTTGCTAGGTCGCGATGTGCGGGCGGGAGTGTAGGCCAAGGATTTGTCGGCACCGCGTTTCAACCCCGGGCCAACACTGTGCTGCGCCCCAATTCCCCGGCGGAGGTTCGGTCCGCGAACTTCGCCGGGGGGGGTCTGCGGGAGCAGCGCCGCGCTGGGGTTGTTCTGCCCGAGCGGGGGTGCGGAGGTTGATCGCCCAGGGTTGATCCCCCAGGGCGGAGCAGCGCCGCGTGGCATCGCGAAGATCTCTCGCGTGGTCATTCTGCATCAAGCGGTGGCCGAAATGCGGGAACAGGCCACATGGTGGGCCGAGCACCATTCGCGAGAACACGCGGCGCGGTGGCTGGATAAGATTCAGTTTCGGTGGCAGTATCCCATCCAAATCCAAGACAGTGATGATCGACAACTGCCAATGGATTCGACGCTGTTGACCAGGAGAGTGGGCGAAGAGGCTTTCCGACAGACACCCCCGAGAGAGGCGTGCAACCCCGCGCGGATCTTCGGCGATCGGAGCCAGGGAGTGCGATGTTTCGTACTGAAGACAACGTGCACCAGAAGATTGGCCCGTGACTGTGGCAGCGGAGCGGCGCTTAAAGTCGGAGGTCTGTCATCAGATGGGAGTATCTCCCCACCAGGCCCAATCTTTGAATCTCAGGATCCTCCCGGCCGGGGCCTCCTGTTTTGCCAGACAGTAGTCATTCCCAACCCCCCGCCATAAAATCATGAGACCGCTTGCGGGCGAGGATGCCCGGGAGTTGGTCCTGCCGCTGGCCGGGGGTTCCTGCGGGGAACTTTCGGTCTGCCTCTTCCCCCTGTTCCCCGCCGCCAACGAGGTCTCGAGGCATGCGTTCCTTCGGATTGGGTCTGTTGTTCTGCCTGCTGGCTGCTGTGCCGGTGCGGGCTGAGAAGAAGGTCGAACCGTTGGCCGAGGCCCCGCAGGGGCTGTCGGAGGAAGTGACGGGGGCGCTGCAGCCGGCAGGTTTCCGGGTGAGTGACGACGCGGGAGTGATCTGCGACATCTGGCTCGCGAAAGAAGCTCCCCTCAAACCCAAGTTCAAGCCGAGCCTGCGGGTCAAATACCCGTTTCAGCTGGGGCAGCTGGTGGGAGCGATTCGCTATCCGGAAGGGAGCAAGCCCTCCGACTTCCGCGGCCAGCCGCTGAAGCCCGGTCTCTACACGCTGCGATACGGCCTGCAGCCCGATGACGGCAATCACCTGGGAACCAGCGACATCCGCGACTTCCTCGTGGGCTGTCCTCCCGAGAAGGATCAGAAGGCGGCCCGCGTGGACGATCTGAAGAAACTCTTCAAGCTCAGCTCGGGCGCTTCGGGAACCACCCACCCCGCCATCTACCTGTTGACCCCACCCCCTGAAAAGGCCGCCGACAAGCCCGGCGTGACTGCCGACGAAGAGAAGAAACTGACCATCTTCGAAGGGGCCCTCACCGGGAAATCGGGCGAAGAAACCTCGGCCGTGCCGGTGAAGGTGGTGGTCCAGGGGAAGAGTGAAGGCTGACCCGTGCCACTTTTTCCCGCTCGCCGTCGCTGGGGGCTTGGCAGTCTGCTGACCTTGCTGGGGCTGGGGGTCTGGGCTCTCGGTCCCTCCCGAGGCGTTGCCCCGACGTCTTGGCTCGTGGCGCAGGAGACCACGGCTCCTCCGGCCGCCACCCCCGCCACATCGGGGACCAAGCCGGAGCAGACTCCTGCCAGGTCGGCCAAGGGGACGGCCGAGGCCCCAGGCCCGGAGGGGGTTGAAAAAGTGCTCTACACGGGGGAGGTGGTGTTGCTCCCCGAGGCGTTCCGGCGGCGTGGTGTGAAGAGCTATGCCGAGGAGATCGCCCAGACCGCGGTGCTCTACACCACGGATGGCGAGATTGTGCCGCTGGTTCCCGACTGGCGCGGGCGGGCGTTCTTCCAGGATGAGCGGCTGCGTGACCGGCCGGTCGAGCTGGTTGTCAATCGCCGTCCGGGAATCCCCTGGGTCAGCGTGCTGTCGATCTATCTGCAGGATGAAAAGGGCAAACGGGCGGTCGTCGACTACTGGTGCGACGTCTGCTCGATTCCCATGTACGAAATCAAAGACTGCGAATGCTGCCAGGGGCCAATTCGGCTGCGGTATCGCAATCTGCCCCTTCCCAAGGATGCCCGGCCCGCGAAGCCGGCGGCGAAATGAATCAGCAACTCAATCTGCGGGCCGCCCATCTGGTGGACCAACTGCTGGAGTCTCCGGAACTGTTGCGGGTGACGGCCCACAAGATTCCGGGCGGGGGGCGCTGGATTGACTGTGGCTTGCAGGCCGAAGGGGGCCTGGGAGCGGGTCTGGCCTTGTCCAAAATCTGCACTGCCGGTCTGGCCGACATCCGGGTGATTCCCGGGGAGGTGGCCGGGTCGGCCTGGCCCCACCTGCAGGTCACCACCGATCATCCGGTCGAGGCGTGCCTGTACAGCCAGTATGCGGGCTGGCAGATCTCGGTCGGCAAGTTCTTCGCGATGGGTTCGGGACCCATGCGGGCGGTCGCCGCCCGGGAAGAGCTGTTCCAGAAACTGGGCTTTCGGGAATCGGCCGAAGTGGCCGTGGGGGTGCTGGAAGGACGCAAGGTTCCCGACGAGGGAGTGGTGCAGTACCTGGCCGAGCGCACAAAAGTCGCGCCGTCGGCCATCACCCTGCTGTTGGCCCCGACCGCCAGCCTGGCCGGGACGGTGCAGGTGGTGGCCCGGGTGGTCGAGACCGCCCTGCACAAGCTGCATGAGATTGGGTTTGATGTGAAGCGCATTCGCTCGGCGACCGGCACCGCTCCCCTCGCCCCCGTGGCGAAGGATGACCTCACCGGGATCGGGCGGACCAACGACGCGATTCTCTACGGCGGCCGCGTGACGCTGTACGTGCGGGGAGATGACCAGTCGATTGCCGAAACGGGCCCCCGGGTTCCCGCCATGGCCTCGCTGGCGCATGGCCGTCCCTTTCTCGCGATTTTCGCCGCGGCCGGGAATGACTTCTACAAGATCGATCCCCACCTGTTCAGCCCGGCCGAAATCGTCTTCCCGAATCTTGACACGGGGCGTGTCCAGAAATTCGGGAAGGTGGTGCCCGAGGTGTTGCAGCACTCGTTTTGTGGTGAGTGATGCGGCTGGCGATTCTGTCGAACCCGGACAGTTGGTATCGACGTGACCTCGAACGGGCCGCGCACGAACGGGGCCACACGGTGGTGGGGCTCCCCTTTGCGGGTCTGGCGGCATGGGTGGGGAACGGGACGGAAGCGGTCTCGCATCCCGAACACGGTTCGCTCGAGGTCGACGCCGTGCTGGTGCGGACGATGCCTCCCGGTTCGTTGGAGCAGGTGGTGTTCCGGATGAACCTGCTCGCGCGGCTCGAGCAACGGGGCGTCCAGGTGGTCAACCCCGCCAAATCGGTCGAGTGTGCAGTCGACAAGTTCCTGACCACCGCCCGCCTGCAACAGGCAGGGTTGCCGGTTCCTCCCACCGCCGTCTGCGAGACCGCCGAGGCGGCTCTCGCGGCATTCGGGCAACTGGGGGGCGATGTGGTGGTGAAGCCGCTGTTTGGATCCGAGGGACGCGGCATTGTGCGGGTTTCGGATCCCGATCTCGCCGTGCGGGTCTTTCGGACTCTCGAACGGCTGCAGTCACTGTTGTACTTGCAGCAGTTCGTTCCCCACGCGGGTTACGACGTGCGGGTGCTGGTGCTGGATGGGCGGGTGTTGGGGGGCATGCGGCGGTGTAACCCGGAGGACTTCCGGACCAACGTTTCCCGGTCCGCCCGGGCCGAACCGGTGGAGTTGACCCCCCAACAATGTGACTGGGCCCTGCGGGCGACGGCCGCGGTGGGGGCCCGAATTGCCGGGGTCGATTTGCTCTACGACCAGCGGGGACCGGGATACGTGATCGAAGTCAACGGGGTGCCCGGCTGGCAGGCGCTCCGCCGCGTGACCAGCATCGACGTCGCAGCCGAGTTGATGCACAGCCTCGAACGGTATGCGGGGCCGCCGACGGGAGGTGCCCGGTGAGTACGACCGGGACGCTCGCCACGCCGGCGACAGAAAACCTGACCGGGGTCGACCTCTCGAATACCCAGTTGCTCAAGCGGATGCTGGCGCTGGGGTGGCAGTACCGCCGGGGTTGCCTGGGGCTGTTGGCCCTGCAGGGGCTGTTGCTGGCCACGGGGCTGGCGGGGCTGGGACTGACCGGCGTGGGGATCGACGCGGTGTTGTTTCACGCCGGGGCGGCCCAGCACCCGGCGTCGTGGCCGCTGGGTTGGCAGCCTCCGGCTGGGTGGCCTCCCATGGCCGAAGTCGGGTTGGCCGCCGGCTTGATTCTGCTGTTCGCCCTCTTGCGGGGCTGGTTGAACTACATTTATGCGGTCGCCTCGGGACGGCTGGTGCATGAGCAGATCGTGGTCGACCTGCGGGCCCGGGTGTACGACAAGCTGCAGCGGCTGAGTTTCCAGTTCTTCGACAGCAACACCACCGGCAGCATCATGAACCGGGTGACCAGCGATGTGCAGTCGGTCCGGGCGTTTGTGGATGGAGTGATCATCCAGCTGGCCCTGCTGCTGCTCTCGCTGATCTGCTACCTGGCCTACATGCTGCGGATCGATGTGGGGGTGACACTGGCGTGCCTGGGGACCACGCCGCTGCTGTGGGGGGCGACTGTGCTCTTCTCGCGCACTGTTCGCCCGATGTACGACCGGGTCCGCGATCTGGCCGACCAGATGGTGCTGACCCTCGCCGAAAATGTGCAGGGGGTGCAGGTGGTCAAGGGGTTCGGCCGGGAACCGGAAGAGATCGGCAAGTTCGCGCGGGCCGTCGAGGCGGTCGAAACGCAGCAGCAAAGCATCTTCTGGCGGGTCAGCATCTTCACCCCGCTGATTGGGTTCCTGACGCAGTTCAACGTGGTGGTGCTGCTGATCTACGGGGGTTACCTGGTGACACAGGACCGGCTCCCCCTGGGGACCGGGCTGGTGGTCTTCGCGGGCCTCTTGACCCAATTCGCCAACCAGGTGGCCAACCTCACGAACATCACCAACAGCATCCAGCAGAGTCTCAGTGGTGCGAGGCGGGTGTTTGAGGTGCTCGATGCCCCGGTGCAGATTGCAACCCGTCCGGGAGCCCTCTCGCGCCCCCGACTGACCGGCCGGGTCGAGTTCGAGCGGGTGACGTTCGGCTACGACCCCGAACTCCCGGTGCTGCAGGAGGTCTCGTTCCGGGTCGAGCCGGGGCAGCGGGTGGCCATTCTGGGAGAGACCGGGGCGGGCAAGAGCACGCTGCTGTCGCTCATTCCCAGGTTCTACGATCCCACGGCGGGCCGGGTGCTGATCGACGGGATTGATGTCCGCGACCTGGTGGTCGATGAATTGCGCCAGCAGGTGGGGATTGTCTTCCAGGAAAGTTTCCTGTTCAGCAATTCCATCGCGATGAACATCGCGTTCGGGCGACCATATGCCACGCGGTCCGAGATTGAGCAGGCGGCCCGCATTGCTTGCGCGCACGAATTTATCGAGAAGCTCCCCCAGGGGTATGACACGCTGCTGGGGGAATGGGGCATGGATCTTTCGGGGGGACAGAGGCAGCGGCTGGCGATTGCCCGTGCGCTGGTGCTGGACCCCCGCATCCTGCTGCTTGACGATCCCGCCGCGGCGATCGATCCCGAGACCGAACAGGAAATACTCACCGCCATGGAACGGGCGATGGAAGGCCGGACGACGTTTGTGGTCGCCCACCGGCTGAGCACCCTGCGGCGGGCGGACCTGGTGCTGGTCTTCGACCACGGCCGGCTGGTTCAGCAGGGGACCCACGCCCAACTGCTGCGGGAGGCGGGCCACTATCGGAAGGCGGCCGAACTGCAGGCCCTGGGGATGGAGCGGAGTTGATGAGAGTCCGACGTCCAGGGGCTCGTAGCTAAGGTATTCTGGGGGGCGAAGTCCCCCGCACAGGCCCCGGTGGGGTCTGGCATTGGCACAGCATTCCGCGAAATCGTGCAGTTTCGGGCACCCGGGCCACCAGCGGTTTGCACGCTCTCTCCCTTGCTCCCTACGATCTTAGGAGGCGTCTTCTTCGGGTTCTTGCCAAGGTGAATGTCATGCGGCGCGGTCGGATGGGCTGGGGGGTGCTGCTGGTTGTGGCGGGTTGGTTGGGGGCCTTGGCTCCGGAGTCGGCCGGGGCCCAGACCCTGCTGCTGAGGTATCCCGACATCCATGAGGGGCGGATTGTCTTCTGTCACTCGGGCAATCTCTGGACCTGTCCGGTCGAAGGGGGCGTTGCCACCCGGCTGACCGCCCATCCCGGGCAGGAACTCTTCCCCAAGTTCTCGCCCGATGGGCAATGGATCGCCTTCACCGGTCAGTACGACGGTGACGAGCAGGTCTATGTGATGCCCGCCACCGGGGGCGAGCCCCGGCAGCTCACCTGGTATCCGGCCCGCGGCCCGCTGAAGCCCCGCGGCGGATACGACAACCAGGTCTATGGCTGGTCACCCGACGGACAAAAGATCTTGTTCCGCTCGTTGCAGGATGCGGATGGCGGCAAGGTGGAGACCGCTCTCTACACGGTCAACGTGACGGGTGGTCTGCCGGTCGTACTGCCGCTGCCGACGGCGGGAGCGGGTGACTTTTCGCCCGATGGCCAGAAAGTGATTTATTCTCCACTGTTCCGCGACTTCCGGACCTGGAAGCGCTACGAAGGGGGCTGGGCGCAGGATCTGTTTGTTGCCGATTTGCAGAGCCTGGCCCTGCGGCCGATCTCCCCCAGTCGCCAGACTGAGCGGGACCCCATGTGGATTGGCGACAAGATCTGGTTCGTCTCGGACCGCACCGGGACGCTGAATCTGTTCTCGCACGATCTCGGCACCAATGACACGAAACAATGGACGCACTCGACCGAGGCCGATGTGCGGTGGGCCAGTTCCGACAACCGGCGTTGGATCGTCTACGAACTGCTGGGCGAACTGGCTGTGTTCGACACCACCACTGGCCAGGAACGCCGCCTGCAGGTGCAGGTCCCCGATGACGGCCTCGACAAGCGCCCTTCGCGCATCGCGGTCGACAAGTTCATCGAGTCGTTCGATCTCAGTCCCAAGGGGGAACGGGCGCTGTTTGTGGCGCGGGGGGATCTGTTCTCGGCTCCCATCGAGAAGGGGTTGACCCGCAATCTGACCAACAGCAGCCGGGCGCACGACCGGGCCGCGGCGTGGAGTCCGGATGGAGCGAAGATCGCCTTCGTTTCCGACAAGTCCGGCGAAGAACAGATCTATGTGGTTCCCCAGGATGGTTCGGGACCCGCCGAGGCGGTGACCGCCGGTCTCGAGAGCATGCTGTTCGCTCTCAAGTGGTCTCCCGACGGCAAGCGGCTGTCGTTCTCGGACAAGTTCGGCCGGCTGCATGTGCTGACCCTGGCCGACAAGACCCTGCTGCAGGTCGCCGACGAACGCCGGGGGCTGCTGCAGGACTACGAATGGTCACCCTGCAGTGGGCACATCGCCCTGCGCCTGTCGAATCCCAGTGAACTCGATTCGCTCTTCGTCTACTCTCTGGCCGACCGGCAACTGCGACGGGTGACCAGTGAATACTTTGATGTCAGCAATCCCACCTGGGATCCCCGGGGAGACTACCTCTTCTTCCTCTCGCGAAGGCAATTTGCTCCGCAACTGAGCAGCATTGAGTGGAACTACGCGGGCAATCGGGGGACGGGCATCTTCGCCCTGGCCCTCCGCAAAGATGTCAAGCCGCTGTTCCCTCCCGAGAGCGATGAAGTGCAGATCGCGGGCGGAACGAAAGCCGAAGGGAAACCCGAGGCCAAGCCCGCTGAGGTCCCCCCCGCCGATCGCCCGCCGCTGGTAATTGATTTTGAGGGATTGGATCAGCGGGTGATGCGCATTCCCGTGGAGGCCGACAACATCTCGGGGTTGACCGCCACCCGCGGACACCTGCTGTATTCGGTCTCGGGGTCCCGCTACTACGGACGCGAGAGCGGTTCGAAGACGCGGCTGCAGATTTTCGATCTCGCCAAACGTGAGGCGTCGACCCTGCTGGAGGATGTTGGGGGCTACGCGGTGTCGGCCGATGGAGCCAAGGTCTTGGCCCGCACGGGAAGCAGCTTCACCCTGATTGACGCCCGCCCCAAGGGAGCCGAGAAGAAAACGGTCTCGACCAAAGACCTCGCGGCCGACCGGGTCCCCGCCGAGGAATTCGCCGCAATCTTCGATGAGGTCTGGCGCCGTTACCGCGACTTCTTCTACGTGCGGAACATGCACGGCTACGACTGGAAGGCGATTGGCGACCGATATCGCAAATTGCTCCCCCATGTGGCCCACCGCTCGGACCTCAACTACATCCTCGGCGAGATGATTGCCGAGTTGAATGCCGGTCACTGCTACATCGAGGGAGGCGACTTTGACCTTCCCGAGCGGGCCCGCGTGGGGCTGCCGGGGGCCCGGTTCGCCCTCGATCCCGCCTCGGGACGCTACCGTGTCGCGAAGATCTTGCGGGGTGAGAACGAAGAAGAGAAATACCGCTCGCCTCTGACTGAGGTCGGGGTCAACATCGCCGAGGGAGACTACGTGCTGGCGATCGATGGCCAGGAACTGAAGGGGACCGACAGTCCGTACCGACTGCTGCGGCACAAGACGCAACTGGTGACGCTGACGGTCAGCAAGCAGGCCGATGGGGCCAATGCCCGCCAGGTCGCGTACCGGCCCATCTTCGCCGAAGAGAATCTGCTGTATCTCGACTGGGTGCGGGGCAACCGCGAGCGGGTCGCGAAGGCGACCGACGGGCGCGTTGGTTACCTGCACATCCCCGACATGGGGGCCGACGGGATCTACGAGTTCATCAAGTGGTACTACCCGCAGGTCCGCAAGGAAGGGCTGGTGATTGACGTCCGTTCGAACGGCGGGGGCAACGTCTCGCAGATGATCCTCGAGCGGCTCGACAACCGTCTGCTGGGGACCCGGTTCGGCAGCCTGAATGAAGATCCGGGCACGTATCCCGGCACCGTCTTTCATGGGCACATGGTCTGCCTGGTGAACGAGGTCTCGGCGTCGGATGGCGACATCTTCCCGCACCGGTTCCGTCAGGCGGGGCTGGGGCCCCTGATTGGCCGGCGAACGTGGGGGGGCGTGGTCGGCATCAGCAACATCGGTCCGCTGTTGGATGGAGGGACGGTCTTCGTCCCGCTGCAGGCGACCAACTCTCCCACCGGGGAATACATCATCGAGGGAGAGGGAGTCTCGCCCGACATCGATGTGGTCAACGAGCCGAAGGATGTGATTATCGGGAAGGACGCGCAGCTGGAACGGGGAATTGCCGAGGTCCTGGAGCGGATGAGCAAAGAGCCGCGTCGTCTGCCGCAGCGTCCCGCCGATCCGAACAAGGCGGCGCAGCCCCCCAAACCCTGACGGCATCGGTCTGTGGGGCCGGGCACCAATTCGCGTGGGGACCTGGCCCCCATGGGAATTCCGAAGGAATCTGATCGCCTGGTTCATTCCTGTGTTCCGGAGTCTTCCGTGCGAATCTGCCGCTCAAGTCGAGGACTGACCGAGGTGCTGTTTCACAACCATCCCGGACATCGGCGCGTCGCGCGGTCCTGGGGAGCGTGGGCTGGACTGTTCGCGTTTCTGACCGCACCATGCGCCTGGGGACAGGCCACTCCTCCGGCGGACTGGTTCGATCCGTCGGGCGGACCGGGGACCGTGATCTTGTCGGGTGGGGGGCGGATCCCCGAGGAGGTCCGCGGAGCCTTCGTCGAGGCGGGGGGCGGGGCCCAATGCCGGTTGGTGGTGATTCCCACCGCCAC
Organism: Planctomycetaceae bacterium; assembly: GCA_046339535.1. Classification (GTDB taxonomy): domain Bacteria; phylum Planctomycetota; class Planctomycetia; order Planctomycetales; family Planctomycetaceae; genus UBA10511. The sequence goes on from JBKDUK010000246.1 coordinate 12,404, forward strand.
TCCGGGGAGCGACGATGAAGAAGCCCTGCGGGAGGGGGCCGAGGTCGCCGAGTCCTGGAAGCAGCGGGAGATTTCCTCGGTGGAGGTGCTGCACACGCGCGACCGCGAACGGGCCAATGACCCGGCGTTTTGCGAACCACTTCGGCAGGCGACGGCAGTCTGGTTCACCGGGGGGCGGCAATCGCAGATTGCCGCGGTCTACCAGGGGACCCGTTTCGTAGAGGAAGTACGGCAGGTGTTGGTGCGCGGCGGGGTCGTGGGGGGAACGTCGGCCGGGGCCGCTTGCCAGTCGCGTGTGATGATTGTCCGCGGACAGGTCTGGGAAACACCCGGTCTGGGGACGATTCCCGGAGTGATTGTCGACCAGCATTTCCTGGCGCGCGACCGGCGGGGCCGTCTGCTCGAGGCACTGCAGCAGCATCCGCACCTCGTGGGCCTGGGCATAGACGAGGGAACCGCCCTGGTGGTGAAGGGTCGCGAACTGAAATGCCTGGGGGAATCGACCGTGCATCTCTGCCTGGGAGCGTGCGCCTCGCTCGAACCGTGCGAACGGGTCCTGCAGCCCGGAGAGGTGGGCGACCTGACGATGTTCCGGCGCGAGGCGCTGGCCCGGCAGCGGACTCCCTTTCCTCCCGAGCAGCCTGCCCCGCCGGTGGTGTCCTCGGGGTCGCTGGTGATTGTCGGCGGTGGGGGGCTGACCGAGCAGATCACCCAACGGTTCATTGAGTTGGCCGGGGGAGTGGATGCTCCGATCGTGGTCCTGCCCACCGCCAATCCGAAGATCGACCTCAATGAAGGCAAGTTCCTCGAGAGAGCGGGGGCGAAGAACGTCACCCTGCTGACGGCCCGCACGTGGGCGGAGGTGGAATCTCCGGAAACGGCGGCGGTGCTGCGGCAGGCCCGCGGACTCTGGTTCGGCGGGGGACGACAATGGCGGTTCGTCGACGCCTATGAACACACCCAGGCCGTCGCCTTGTTTCACGAGGTGCTGCAACGCGGCGGGGTCATTGGCGGCAGCTCGGCGGGGGCCACCATTCAGGGAGATTATCTGGTGCGGGGGAGTCCGCTGGGGAACACCGACATGATGGCCCTGGGGTATCAGCGCGGCTTCGCGTTTCTGCCAGGTACCGCCATCGACCAGCATTTCCGGCAGCGAAACCGGTTTGCGGACCTGGCCCGGGTGGTTGATCGGCATCCGCAACTGTTGGGAATTGGCCTCGATGAGGCGACCGCGCTGGTGGTGACCGGTGACGTCGGCGAGATCCTGGGGCGCGGAGAGGCCCACTTCTACGATCGCCGTCCCAGACGTTCCGCCGACGCTCCCGATCACGAGTCGGTGGGAGCGGGAGGACGGTATCTGTTGCGTGAACGACACGTGCTCGACCGGGGCCGCAAACCCGAGCCCGAACGGCCCAAACCGGAGTGAGCCGGTTCGTCTGGCGAGGCTGGAGGGCCCTGGTCCCGGTCGGACCAGACGCGTTCCGCAGGTGGTTGAACTGTTCACGGGGCAGACGGTAGCATCGGGACATGAGTTCCTCACCCGCGCCCTACCTGCGATCTCCCTCCCTCCTCAACCGGCATGACAGTCGGTTGCTGATTGTCGACATGCAGGACCGCATCCTGCCGGTGATCAGCAATTCCGACGCCGTCTTGTCGAACTGTCTGCGTCTGGTCGAAGGGGCCCAGGTGCTGCAGGTCCCCATTTCCGCGACCGAGCAGTATCCCAGGGGCCTGGGACCGACCAACACGGCGCTCGCCCGGCTGTTGCCCGACCGTCTCGAGAAACTGCGGTTCAGCAGTGCCGAGGTGTTGAACTGGGGGACGGCCGCCGAAGACACCTCGGGACGCTTTCGGGTTGTGGTGGCGGGAATTGAGACCCACGTCTGCATCTTGCAGACCGTGTTTGATCTGCTGGCGGCCGGGTTTGAAGTGCATGTTCCCGCCGATGCCGTCGGCAGCCGGGTGGAGGCCAACCGCCAGACGGCGCTCGACCGCATGGCTCTGGGAGGGGCGGTGATCACCACCACCGCATCGGTGTTGTTGGAGTGGTGTGAGGTGGCGGGAACCCCCGAGTTCAAGCAGATCAGCCAGTTGATTCGCTGAGGCGGTCTGTCCGTTCATCCATCGTCCGGATGCCCGACGGCATCAGGTGAGTTCTTTCGCACAGGTGAGTTGTCATGTCGTCGTTGTCCGCCACGCTCAATCCCCCCCGCCGCATCCTGATGGGCCCCGGTCCCAGCGATACCCATCCGCGGGTCCTGGCCGCCCTGGGGGCTCCGACCGTGGGACACCTCGATCCCTACTTCCTGCAGGTGATGAACGACACCCAGCAGATGCTGCGGCAGGTCTTCCGGACGCGGAACGAACTGACCCTCGCGGTCAGCGGGACCGGAAGTGCCGGGATGGAAACCGCCGTGGTGAACCTCGTCGAGCCGGGGGACTCGATGCTGGTCGGCGTCAACGGGGTGTTCGGCGGACGCATGGTCGACGTCGCCACCCGGGCGGGGGCCCAGGTCAGCAAGATTGAAGTGCCGTTCGGCGAGACGTTTGACCCGGCCCAGGTGGCCGAGGCTGTGAAGCAGCACCGTCCAAAGGTTGTGGGCCTTGTTCATGCCGAGACGTCGACCGGGGCCCGCCAGCCCCTCGAGGAGATTGCCCGGATCGTGCATGAGGCCGGGGCTCTGCTGGTGGCCGATACGGTGACCTCTCTGGGGGGCCTGCCGGTCGAGACCGACGCCTGGGAACTCGACGTGGTCTACAGTGGAACACAGAAGTGCCTGTCGTGCCCTCCTGGCTTGGCCCCGATCACGTTTGGTCCACGAGCGCTGGCGAAGATCGACGCGCGGAAGACCAAGGTCGCGAGCTGGTATCTCGACATGACGATGGTGCGCAATTATTGGGGGCAGGATCGAGCCTACCATCACACCGCACCCATCAATATGAATTATGCGCTGCGTGAGGCGCTGCAACTGGTGCTCGAAGAGGGGCTCGAAAACCGGTGGGCCCGACACCAGCGGAATCACCTGGCGCTCAAGGCGGGTTTGCAGGCGCTGGGATTGCACTACGCGGTGGCTGAAGGAAAGCAATTGCCGATGCTGAACGCCGTGCTGATTCCCGCCGGTGTCGACGACGTGAAATTGCGGGGGCAACTGCTCAATGAATTCGGGATCGAAATCGGGGGGGGACTGGGCCCCATGAAGGGGAAGACCTGGCGTATCGGCCTGATGGGAGAAACGAGCTCGCCCCGCAATGTTCTGACCCTGTTGGCCGCACTCGACCGCTGCCTTGCCGACCAAGGGGTCAAGTTCTCCCCCGGCAGCGGAGTCGCGGCGGCCAATGCCGAGTACGCCCGACAAAAGTCGTCCTGATTTTTCCTCCCAACCCGGCCTTACGGTCAGATGCCCGGGAAGGGTTTTGGGGTCGGTCTGAGGGCTGGTCTGAGGGATGGTCTGAGGGCTGGTCTCTCTGTCCCGGTCACGCTGGGCCGTCGAACAGACAGCGCGAGTCGTCCCTCGACGGCCAATCAACAGTCGGGGCGATGCGGTTCATCTCTCGCGGCACGCCTCATAGCGGCATGCCAACCGGGCTGCAGCGCTGATGATTCGAGTTCGCCCCTCGAAAACGTGGTCGGAAACGCTGCGAACGCACCATCGCCACGAGTGACAAATGAAACCACCCCGGACAGGAAGCCCTGGCCGGGGTGGTGAGGTTGCAATCGAAATCCACGCTCGCTTACGGACTGACACCGGGGGCGAACAGGAAGTAACCGCCCGTAACAAAACCCGCCTCGACGATGGCGGCTTCGGTATTCCAGGGAATCTGGTGGTAGCGGTAGGGGACACAGTCGCCAGGACGGTGCCACCCCAGGACATACCGCTTCTTGCAGATCGGATCGATCGTCATCTGGTAGGGGATCCCCAGCAGTTGCGTGGCGAACAGCCCGGTCGAGACGAACGGCTGGATCAGGTGGTGCCGGGTGTGTCCGTACCGTTCCAGACAGAAATCTTCGAAGTAAATCGGCAGGTGGTAGAGGTTGCTGGCCTCCCATTCGTACTGCACCGGCAGGAACGGCCGGTTGCCGGTGGCCGCGACCTGGCTCGATCTCGGGTCGACATCCACCAATCGGATTTCATTGGGGCACTCGGGGCAATTCTCGGTCGAGTACTCGTCATTGTCGCGGACGCATTCCGGGCAATCGACCCCCTGCGGAAGGGGGCAGAGATTGTCGCAGCGGCGGGTGGCCCTGTCGCGGGTGTAGTCGTAGTAGGACAGAATCTCGTCGATCTTCTTGAACCGGCGGCTGGGTCCGTCGGGAACCGCTTCGGGGGCAGGTTCGGATGTCAGGCCGAGATCATCTTCGTCGGCACTGACGGTGCGGACCGCCGAGGTGCGAGCGCGGGGCGCAGCATCGGCTGGCGGTGCCTTGGGGGGAAAGCTCTGGTCGTCGGCAGTGGCGACGTATCCCGCGGGGACGGCACTGTCGTGCTGGGGGACCGAGACGTGCGAACGGGCGGCGGCCGAAGCCGTCGATGCCGAGGATCGGGCGGGTTGTGCGACCTGACCGCCACGGGTGGCGGTTGACGTCGTCGTGGGTACCGGGGGCCGCTGCAGCGTCGGCAGGGTCGAGAACGACTGCAGGCGACGGGTGCCGGGCGCCGCGCCGGCGGCCCCTCCGGGAGGAGCCGCATGGAGCGCGGGAAGTGCCAGCCAGAGCCCGCAGCCCACGGCGAGCCAGGCGATCGTGCGGCTACCGCACGTCGACGTGTTCGGCCGTGTAATTCGGCGCTTCCTGAGTGATGACGATGTCATGCGGATGGTTCTCCCTCACCGAGGCCGGTGTGACCTGTATGAATCTCGCTTCCGTGCGCAGCTCCGCGATCGACTTCACGCCGCAGTACCCCATTCCAGCCCGCAGTCCCCCGATCAACTGATAGAGGAACTGATGCAGGTGCCCCTTGTAGGGCACTCGGCCCTCGACCCCTTCGGGGACGAGTTTCGAGGCCTTCTTGGGATCATCCGAGGTCACGACCTGCCGGTAACGGTCGGCACTTCCCTGCACCATCGCGCCGAGCGAACCCATGCCGCGATACTGCTTGAAGCTGCGACCCTGGTACAGGATCATCTCCCCCGGACTTTCCGCCAGCCCCGCCAGCAGGCCCCCCAGCATCACGCAGTGGGCACCGGCCGCCAGAGCCTTCGTAATGTCTCCGCTGAATCGAATGCCGCCGTCCGCGATGATCGGCACATCGGTGTCCGCCACCGCCCGGGCCGCGTTCCACACGGCCGTAAGCTGCGGTACACCCACACCCGAAATGATCCGGGTGGTGCAGATCGATCCCGGACCGATCCCCACCTTGATCGCGTCGGCACCCGCCCTCATGAGGGCTTCGGCACCTTCGCGGGTGGCGACGTTTCCGGCAATCACGTCGATGTTCGAACGCCGCTTGATCTCCCGCACCGTGTCCATCACGTTGCGGGTGTGACCATGAGCGCTGTCGACCACGATGACATCGACACCCTTCTCGATCAGCAAGTCGGCCCGACTGTAGTCATGCACGCCCACAGCAGCGCCGACCCGCAGACGTCCCCGGGCGTCTTTGCAGGCGTTCGGGAACCGAAGGTTCTTGTCGATGTCCTTGATCGTGATCAAACCTTTCAGCTGATAATCTTCGTCAACCAGCAGAAGTTTCTCGACCTTATTTTCCCGCAGGATCCGTTGAGCCGTTTCCAGGCTGGTGTTCTCGGGGGCCGTGACCAGCTTGTCGCGGGTCATCACCTCGGAGATGCGGGTCTGCTTCGATTCCAGAAACCGCAGATCCCGCCGGGTCAATATTCCCCGCAGCTTGCCATTCTCGGTGATCGGGACGCCGCCAATGTTGCGGCTGTCCATAATCTCGCACGCCTCCCCCACCGTGGCATCGGGGGGGAGTGTGACCGGGTCAACAATGACCCCATGTTCACTGCGCTTCACCCGGTCGACCTCGAGGGCCTGCTGATCGACCGACATGTTTTTGTGGATGATTCCCAGGCCCCCTTCCTGCGCCAGAGCGATCGCCATTTCGCTCTCGGTGACGGTGTCCATCGGACTCGAGATGATCGGAACGTTCAGACCGATGTTCCGGGTCAGCCGTGTGTTCACTTCGACGGATGAGGGGAGCAGTTCGCTGAAGGCCGGTTCGAGCAGCACGTCGTCGAAGGTCATGCCCCGGTAAGCAATGCGGTCTTCCATGGTTCTCTCGATGGGGGAATGAGGCGAAGTGAAGCCCCGGGCAGGCTAGGCCCCGGGAATGCTGGATGTGGTGAGGGGGGGAGCAACCACCGGGGGGCCGTTGGCGCCGCGGCCGGGTTCGAACTCGGTCGCGAGCCGCCGCGACAGGCGGATCAACGTCTCGACCGGGAGTTGCTCGGCCCGTTCGGAACCGGTCAGGCCCACGTCGGTCAGGGCCTCGGCGAGCGTCCCAGGGGAGAGACGGCTTTCCCACTGATGGGCCAGAACCTTGCGGACCACCTTGCGTCGCTGTTGAAACAGGCCGCGGAGAAAGTCCTGGAAAAACCGACGGTCTCCCAACCGGGCCCGGCGTTCGGGGTCGGGAATGAGCCGGACAATTGCCGAGTCGACCTTGGGCCGGGGCCAGAAGGCGGCGGGGCCAAGTCGCTTCAGAATGCGGCAATCGCATTGCGACTGGATCCAGACGGCCAGCGAGCCGTAGTCGTTCGTATCGGGAGCGCCGCGCATCCGCTCGGCCATCTCGTACTGTACCGTCACCACCATCCGTTCGACGTCCAGATCGCTGGCCAGCAGATTGGTGATGACCGGGGTGGCGACTGAATAAGGGAGATTGGCAATCAGCTTGAGGCGCCGTCCGGGGCGCTCGGCCAGCCGCTCGCGCACGGTCTGCAGCACTTCGGGGGCCAGTTCGTTCTTGGTTGCCAGAATGTCGGTCAGCAGCAGGGTCGCATGGGGGAAGCCGGCCAGCTTTTCCCGGGCAAAAGCGTGAACCTTGGGATCAATCTCGACCGAGACCACCGCCCCGGCCTGTTCAGCGAGAAAAGCGGTCATGCCGCCGGTTCCCGTCCCCACCTCCAGCACCACATCGTTCTGGTCGAGCTGGGCCTCGGCCACGACGAACTCCAGCAGGTTCAGATCGATCAGGAAATTCTGGCCGAGATCATGCCGGGGATGCAGTTGATGCTGCGAAAAAAGTTCCACCAGCCGGCTGCGGGTCTGCCGTTCGGGTTCAGGCATGAGGGCCTCCCGGCGAGGTGGGCGGAGAGGCGGGGGAGGGCAGACCCTGTGGCAGATAGGGGGCCAGCATCCGCTGGACGTATTTCCCCAGAACATCGGTTTCAATGTTGACGGTGTCGCCAACCCGGCGTGAGCCGAGGGTCGTGGAGTTGAGCGTGTGAGGGATGAGCATCACGCTAAAACGGTCGGCCCCGACCTCCACCAGGGTCAGGCTGACGCCATCGACCGCGATGGACCCCTTGGGAATCATCGCTTGGGCGAGCGGGGGAGGGACCTGAAACCAGACGGTTCGCCACTCGCCATCGGTGGAGATTGAAAGGACGGTTCCCCGCCCGTCGACATGCCCCTGAACAAAATGCCCCCCGAGGCGGCCATCGACAGGGAGGGCCCGTTCCCAATTGAGGGGATCACCGGGGCGAAGTTCGCCGAGATTGGTCTTGGCGAGGGTCTCAAAACCGGCCTGAAACCACCAGCCGCGGTCATCGGCGGCGATGAGAGTCAGGCAGCAACCATTGAGGGCGATGCTGTCGCCGATCTGGGGAGGGGAGCCGGGAACTGCGCCGGGCTGCGCACAGAGTCGGCGGGAGCTCCCTTCCGGGCGAATCTCCACGACCGTTGCCAGACCTTCCACCAGACCAGTAAACATGGTCGATCGAGTATAACGCTTCGCCGCGCACTCGCGCAAGTCTGCCGAGGGGCTGAAGGGGATTGAAGTCGAACCCTGAGGCAAGCAAGTGTCTGGAGCTGAGGCGGAAATCGCCGGGTGGCCCCAAAGATGCGGGGATTCGATTGGTACGAAAAAAAAGCCAATTTGCGAAAATTTCGCAAATTGGCTTAGGTGGAGGGTAGGGGGATCGAACCCCTGACCTACAGACTGCCAGCCTGTCGCTCTCCCAGCTGAGCTAACCCCCCGGGCAACGAGAAGCAGGATAAGGCGCCGCAGGCAGAATGTCAACTCTGCGACGACTCTCAAACTTCTGTCGATTGTCGGCGATGAATCAGTTGTCCGGATTCATCACGCCTGTGCCCCAAGTTATCGGCGGTTTTGTTCCCTGTCTGTAGTCTTCGTTGCGGGCTTTTCGGGAATCGTGTCTGTGTCTCTGACCAGTTCTGGTCGGGTGTGACGCGGTCTCCCGTGGGACGGGTCCGACAGCCGATTGGACCCCCTGACGGCCTGCAGGGAGTCGGTCCCTGACTGTGTTCTGACCGGGGGGGCGTGGCGGGAAAGTACGGGGACGGTTCATCTTGTGGCGTTTGAAAGGGGCCGGTACGATCCCGCCCCCTCCGCCAGACCCGTGGCGGTCCCCGGTCGGAACCGGGGCGTCTTCAGGAATCCCGGATGATTCAGTCGCTCGCCAATTGGATCAAGCACCTCTGCTATGCGGTGCTGTTCCTGCTGTTGCTGGCCTGCCTGCTGGAGATCGGGCTGCGCGTGCATGACTCGGCCACCGGGCAGGTGACCCGGCTCGATCTGTATGACCGGGGGCTGACCTGCAAGAGCTGGTTGGCGCATCACGAATTAAAGCCCTCGCGGGCGTACCTGGTGCGCCACGCCGAGACGAGCCGCAAAGTGCGGGTGACCGTGAACAGCTTCGGGTTGCGCGGTGCCGAGCCAATCGTCCCCAAGCCTCCCGGTACGTTGCGCGTACTTTGTCTGGGAGACGACAGCACCTTCGCCGCCCACGTGGCTGAGTCCGAGACCTTCGTCGCCCGACTGCAGGACCTGCTGTCGCAACAGCGCGGTCAACCGGTCGAAGTGTTCAATGCCGGTGTTCCGGATTACTGCCCGCTCCTGTCGTATCTGCAGTTACGCCATCGGCTGTTGGGGCTTGCCCCCGACCTGATCGTCCTCTGTTTCGACATGTCCGACATTTCCGACGACCATGCCGTGCGCTGGTTTGTGGTTTCGGACGCCGCGGGCCACCCGACGAATTGTCCGCATCCCGGGTTGGAGATGCCGCGGCAGGGGAATCGGCGGTCGGTGCTCGACGCGCTCTTGTTGCCGCAGTGGGGGCGGCAAAGGCTCAATGCCTTCCTGGCCGATCAGACGTCGCGGATCGCCTCGTCGTCGATTGATTTTCCCCGGTCGAAGTATCTGTGGCTGGCCGATGCGCCTCCCGATTGGGAAGACGCGATTGAACAGACCTTTTCGGCTCTCGATTTGATCGGAGAACTGGCGGACCAGGGAGGAATGCGATTTGTTGTCACGGCGATTCCCGCTCCGTGGCAGGTCTCGGCCACTGCGACCTCTGGCGGGGGGGCCCGCGATCGCGCGGGCGTTCCGCCGGATGGACTGTACCGCAGTCGGCGCCCCTTCGAATTGCTGGCCGATTACTGCCGACAAAAAGGGCTGGAGTTTGTCGATGTGTCCCCCGAGTTTCAGTCGGAAGGGGCTGGGCACAGGTTGTTTCTGAAGTATGTGGCCGAGTTCTCGCCCGAAGGACACGAGTTGTTCGCCCGGGAGCTGGTGCGGAAGATGCCAGGAGGAGGGGTGTTGTCAGACGAGGGGCCAGACGACTACGCTGAACAAGACCCCAAGAGCGCGGGTGTGCGGCGGCGCTGACACAGTTTGCGGTCCCGCGGCGCGGTGCTGGTGCAAGGATTGACTGGGTAAGTTCCCGACAGTCCAGTGAGGGAAACCATGAGCTCGATCGAGGCGGCCCGGCGTTACTTTGAGACGGCGGCGGACCAATTGGGGCTGTCGGCTCCTGTGCGGACTCTGCTTTTGACCCCGCAGCGCGAAGTCAAGGTCCAGATTGCCATTCCCCGCGACAATGGCGAGGTGACCACTTTCGTCGGCTATCGCGTCCAGCATGACCGTTCGCGAGGGCCGTTCAAGGGAGGGTTGAGATATCACTCCGAGGTGGATGGGGACGAGGTCACCACATTGGCCCAGTTGATGACCTGGAAGACAGCCGTGGTGGACCTTCCCTATGGCGGCGCGAAGGGGGGAATTGGTGTCGATCCCAAACAGCTGAGTCCCTCTGAGCTGGAACGGGTGACCCGCTGTTTCATCGATCAGATCCACGAGATGATTGGTCCGAATCTCGACATCCCGGCACCCGATATGGGGACCAATGCCCAGGTGATGGCGTGGGCCGTCAACCAGTACGAGAAGTACCACGGCTTCAGTCCGGCGGTGATTACGGGAAAGCCCCTCGAATTGCATGGCTCGGCGGGGCGTGAAGAGGCGACGGGGCGGGGGGTGGGAATCATCACCCGCGCGACCTGCGCGGCGTTGGGCAAAACAGTCGCTGGATCGCGGATTGCCCTGCAGGGGTTCGGGAATGTGGGCCTGCATACCGCGGAGTTCCTGAGCGGGTTGGGAGCCCGGATTGTGGCGGTCAGCGATGTCACCGGCGGTGTCTGGAATGCCGGGGGGCTGGAGATTGCGGCCCTGGTGTCGTGGGCCAAACAGAACGGCAGCGTGGCGGGTTTTCCGGGGTCGTCACCGTTGACCAATGAAGAACTGTTGACTGCCGATGTGGATGTGCTGATCCCGGCCGCGCTGGGGGGAGTGCTGACACCGGAAATTGCCCGGCACGTTCAGGCGAAGATTGTGATCGAGGCGGCCAATGCCCCCACGCTGCCCGAGGCCGACGAGGTGTTGCAGCGCCGGGGAGTGGTGGTGCTGCCCGACATTCTGGCGAACGCCGGCGGGGTGACGGTGAGCTATTTCGAATGGGTCCAGAACCTGCAGCAATTCCGGTGGGATCTGGTCCGGATTCGCGAAGAACTCGAACGGGTATTGGTGCGGGCCTTTGACGATGTGTGGGGGCTGGCGCAGGCGAAGCATGTCTCTCTGCGGACGGCCGCCTACATGATTGGCATCGGCCGCGTGGCCAAAGCGACCCAATTGGCAGGGTTCTGACCGTGCGGCCCACATGGCTGTGGAAAGCACCCCCGGAGGCGCAGGGTGGCGCGTGATTATTCGAGCGGAACCTTGCTGTACCGGGCCGGGGCGACGGGCGACCTCGAGGTGTTGTTGGTGCATCCTTCGGGGAATTACAACCGGGGGAAGCCATGGAGCATTCCCAAGGGAAGTCCCAACCCGGGCGAGACGGACCAGGATGCCGCCCGGCGTGAGACCTGGGAAGAGACCGGGGTTTCTGCGGGGCCGCTGGTGTCGCTGGGGAGCATTGTGTATCGCAAGAGCGGCAAGCGGATCGTCTGTTTCGCGGGGCCCGCGCCATCCGACAGTCAGCCGCAGTGCGCGTCCTGGGAAGTCGATCGGGCCGAGTTTGTCCCGCTTCCTGAAGCATGGAATCTGCTGCATCCCGACCAACGGGAATTCCTGCAGATGTTGCGGGAATTGCTGCACTGAAATCTCAGCCATCCAGGCCGCAAGGATTGGGGCCGTCGCGTGACTGGCGCCCGGCGCGGTGTCTTGTGTCTCACTTGGGGCGCGAGATACGATCGGATCACGACATTACCACTTCTGTTCCGCAAGGCGGCGATGCAGCATGTCTGAACCAGTGAAGGTCTTGATCATCGACGATGATCGGGAGATTTCCTCAACCCTCCGGGCGGTGCTCGAATCGGCCGGCTTCGTGGTGGCGGTGGCGAACAATGGCAAAGAGGGACAACGGCAGATCACCGAGTTCGCCCCCCGTCTGGTGATCACCGATATGATGATGCCCCAGATGGGAGGATTTCCCGTGCTGGAGTTCATCCGTCAACTCCCCCACCCGCCCCGGGTGATCATGATCACGGCCAACGAGGGGGGACGGCACAAGGCGTATGCCGAGATGTTGGGGGCCGTCGACTACCTGCGGAAGCCGTTCGCCATGGATCAGTTTCTGGATGCCGTCCTCCGGGCCCTGGGGATGCCCACGGGGACCGTGGCGGTTCCCGAAACCGATCCTGCCAAAGCCAGGAAGTCGCGTTCGAAATAACCGGTTTCCCGTGGGATCGTTCCGGGGAGTGTCCCCGCACCCACGGGAGCTTGTGCGTCTGTCGTGCGGGCCATCGGCCCGATTGGTCCCAAGTCTCATCTGCCGTGGGGGCATGAACCGGGATTGTCCCGTTGGCCCTGCGCGTCTCATTCACCAAGTGCCCGAAATCATGTCGTTCGCAGACAGCCTGTTGGAATTGATTGTCCAGACTTCCACCAACCTTCCCTCCGACATTCGGCGCCTGATCGCTGACGCCCAGAAGAGGGAGACTCCCGACACCAATGCATCGTTGGCTCTGGCCACCATCGCCTTGAATGTCGACATGGCGTGCGAGACCGAGCGGCCGATCTGCCAGGATACCGGCATGCCGACCTTCATCGTGAAGACGCCGGTGGGCTTCGACCAGATCACTCTGGAAGAGCAGATCCGCGAGGCCGTGGCGAAGGCCACCAAGGCGGGCAAGCTGCGTCCCAACTCCGTCGACTCGCTGACGGGCAAGAACAGCGGCAACAATCTGGGTCCGGGAACTCCCGTGATCCATTTTCACCAGCACCGCAAGCCTGAAGTCGAGATCAAGCTGGTTTTGAAGGGAGGCGGGTGCGAGAACAAGAACATTCAATACTCGCTCCCACAGGAATTGCCGGGGCTGGGGCGCGCCGACCGCAACCTGGACGGCGTTCGGAAATGCCTGATGCACGCGGTCTACCAGGCACAGGGGCAGGGATGCTCGGCGGGATACCTGGGGGTGTGTATTGGCGGCGACCGGACGACCGGCTACGAACACGCCAAAGAACAGCTGTTCCGGAATGCCGATGATGTGAATCCTGTTGCAGAGCTGGCCGAACTCGAAAAGTACATCACCGACAACGCCAATACGCTGGGAATTGGCACGATGGGGTTTGGAGGCAAGGTGACGCTGCTGGGTTGCAAAGTGGGAGTGCTCAATCGGCTCCCCGCGTCGTTCTTTGTTTCGGTGGCGTACGAGTGCTGGGCCTTCCGTCGGCTGGGGGTGGTCCTCGATTCCCAGACCGGCAAGATCCAGAAGTGGCTCTACCGTGAACAGGACGAAATCAAGAAGCTGGCGGTGGGTCAGGGATTCAAGCTGACCGGGCGCGAGGTGGTGCTCGAGGCCCCCGTGACCGAGGAGAAAGTACGCAGCATTCGGGCCGGCGATGTGGTGGTCATCAACGGAATTGTGAATACCGGACGCGACGCGGTGCACCATCATCTGATGCATCACGAATCGCCGGTCGACCTGCGGGGCTCAGTCCTCTATCACTGCGGCCCCGTAATGACCAAGGACACCTCGGGGAAATGGACCTGCGGCGCGGCGGGTCCCACCACCAGCTCACGCGAAGAACCTTACCAGGCCGACATCATCGGCAAGTTCGGGATCCGGGCGGTGATTGGGAAGGGAGGCATGGGGGCCAAGACCCTGGCTGGTCTCAAGCAGCACGGGGCGGTGTACCTCAACGCAATTGGCGGCGCGGCCCAGTACTACTCGGAGTGCGTCAAGTCGGTCGATGGAGTGCACTGGCTCGAGGAATTTGGCATTCCCGAGGCGATGTGGCATCTGCGGGTCAACGGCTTTGCCACCATCTGCACCATGGACTCGCACGGCAACAGTCTGCACAAGGAGGTTGATGCCGCCAGCCTGCAGCAACTCGGCCAGTTCGCGCAGCCAGTGTTCGCCGATCACTAGTCCGTGACAGTTTCGGTTTCGACTGTCGCATGATCGGTCCGGCCTGGGCCGACGACGGTGATCACGACCGCGCGATCCGCAGGGGCGCGTTTCCTCAGACCCCTGTGGAGGCGGACCCACTGCCGACTCAAGGGGAGTCGGTTCCCAGGTTGCGGGCGATGCGACGGGCCTTGTCGCTGGAGAGAATGTCGGTCAGACCATCTTTCTCCCGGGAGATGGGAGTGTCGCCCCGTCCTTCCTGGCCGGCAATACTCCATTCGTCGGTCATTTTTCCGTCGTCGATGTCGAAGTCGGAATAGTCCTTGCTGTTCGGCTGAAACATGCGGGCCGTCTCATGGACAATTCCACAGCCCGTGGTGAAGGCGAGCAGACCGAAACAGGCGAGGAGTGGCAGGAGGCGCATCGCGAGCCTTTCGAAAGGTCAGGATGACCGTCGGGAGAGGAGAATCGGAGGCGGGTCATGTCGGGGACCAGAAGTGCCCCCAGGTGAGATTCGCGAGTTTGCTGTCCGTCCGGATTTCGGTCCAGAGGAAGATGCCCCCCTTCTTCCCGAATTGTAAACGGCGGCATGGACAGGTGAGCACTTTTGGGGGCTGGCTGCTGGTTTCGTCAGCGCGGATCTTTCCCGAGACGCCATTCTCAGGACCATTCCCTGCGGCCATTGCATGTGTATGACCGGAGGGAACTTGCCGGGAATTTCCCGGACCCGGCGACGGAACAGCGAGTCTCGAATGGCGGATTATGTGGACTTCTGTCTCCCTGGTGGGCCCGTCCGGCGGAATTTTGAGGGAATTTCGGTCAAGATAGTGAGGTGGTCTGCGAATACTCTTGAGCAGAGCCTGCGAGTTCGCAACCAAACCGCCATACGACGTGGCACCGTGCAGACGGGAGTTGGCCGATGAAGTTTACCTACGCTCCGGAAGCGTGCCCGCTTCCCGGCCTGCGCATCAAGCGCGGGATTGACCGGGGTGGTTTCGGCGAGGTGTATTTCGCCGTCACCGACTCGGGCAAGGAACTGGCCATCAAGTTGTTGCAGCACAACGAAGAGATCGAGCTGCGCGGGGTGCGCGCCTGCCTGAATCTCAAGCATCCCAACCTGCTGCCCATCTACGACATCCGGACCGATGCCGACGGCAATCACTGGGTGCTGATGGAGTTTGTCTCGGGGGCCAGCCTGCAGCAGGTGCTGCAGCAGCATCCCTCGGGGTTGCCTTTGCCGGAAGTGCAGGTGTGGCTGGAGGGGATGGCGGCGGGTCTGCAGTACCTGCATGACCGGGGCCTGGTGCACCGCGATCTGAAGCCAGCCAATGTCTTCCGCGAGGCCGGCATTGTGAAGCTGGGGGACGTCGGTCTCTGCAAGGCGATTTCCCCGACCCGCCGCAGCCTGCACACGGAAAGCGTCGGGACTGTCTACTACATGGCCCCCGAAGTCTCACGGGGGCGTTACACCCAGGCACTCGACATCTACAGCCTCGGAGTGATCGCGTTTGAAATGGTGACGGGGTCGGTCCCGTTCGATGGAGAGACAACCGGCGAGATCCTCATGAAGCACCTCGCGACGGCTCCCGATCTGCAGCGGTTGCCGACGGCCCTTCAGGGGGTCATTGGGCAGGCTCTCGAAAAAGATCCCGAGCGGCGCCCCACCTCGGCTCGGGAATTCGCCGAGCGATTCCGTCGGGCGCTGCAACCGGGCGGGGTCACCCTCGACCGGCCCGCCGCCTCTCCCGTCACAGCCATTCCCGATTCCCACTTCGTGGATGTCGAGCGGCTCGAAAAGCAGGTCGGAGGAGGGCGGTCTCCCGAGCGGAATGGGCCGCGTCCCGAGTTCGTGCAGACTCGGGGGCGTGACGAGCGGGCCGCCAAAGCCAGCCCTGCCCCCTGGTCCGGAATCGCCGCGCTCCGGGATCTGTGGCCTGCGTCCCCGGTGCAGCAATTCGCACTTGGCTTGGCCTGCGCGATGGGGTTGCTCTTCCTGCTCCCCCTCGTCCGGGTTCGGGTCTCTCCCCTGGATTCGGTGCGGGTTCTGTTCTTTCCCGGCTGGCTGATCTGGGCGGGCTTGGGCTACCTCGTGTATCGCTCACTCAGTCCCGACCGTCGCTCACAACACGGCGGCTGGCGTCAGTCCCGGGAAAGCCGGTCTGATGACCTGGGACGGACGAATGCCCGCCGCGGTCAGGCAGCGGTTCCCGTAGCCCCGCGCCGGGTCGCGGTGCGAGAGCCCAACCCCCGCCAGCCGAACCGCCCCGTTCCTTCTCCGGAACCGGTCGTCTTTCCCCTCTCCCCCCGCGAACGGGTCGCGGGATTGCTCGAGGCGGTCGGCTCGGCTGGCTTCTATGCGGCCCTGCTGGGGGGGGTGGCCTGGGGGTGGGGAAGTTTGGGCCTGCCGCAGACCACCGGTCTCCGGCAGATTACCAGCACACTGCCGGGTCTGGTGTTCTTCGGGCTCGCGGCCCTGGTGACCAGTTGGGCGGCGTTGATCCCCGCGCGGCTGCTGGAGACGACCGAGCGCGGTTGGTTCTCACGCCGGTTGGTCGAGGTGGCGTGCGGGGTGGGTGGCGGCTTGCTGATCTGGTGGATGTCTCAACGGTTGCTGGTGAATTTGCATGAGGGGGGACCCCTTGGCCCTCCCCTCTGGACAGAGTTTGGCGAACTGCCGCTGGTCGATGGGCATCAGTCACTCAGCCCTGCCGCATTCGCTGTCTGGCTGGCCGGGCTGCTGGGGTTTGCCGGGTGGGGCGGCCTTGCGCAGAGTCGGCGGAAGCGGTCCTTCCGTTGGCTGGGCGTCGTGGGAGTTGCCCTGGTGGCGGTGGGACTGTCGAAGGTCTTCGCCTTCGATCAGCGCTGGGGGACCTGGCTTGCGGCCACGAGCGCGGTCGTAGTGCAACTGGCGGCCCCGCATCGACCGGTCTCCCCGGCACGAATCCGCGAGGTGGTCCCGGGTGAGGCCCGGATCGCCTGACGCGACTCGAAACGGGCTTGGCCGTCGTACTGCCGGTCCCCGCGGGTTCCCCGTCTCTTGGCAGACGCGGTCCACAGGAAACCCGAGCGGACGGGCTCGGGTTCCAATTGGAGTGATGTCAAATGAGCAGCACATTCGACCCCCACACTTTCGTCTCACGGAGCCATGGGATGAGCGCTGCCTGCCTGCGCCGCGGGCGCGAGATTGCGGTCCGGGGCGGGCTGATGCTCGCACTGGGGCTGGCGGGCATTGGCGTCGAGGTGACGTGGGCCCAGTCGCCGGCCGAGTCCCGCCCAGACAACGCCGCATCCGGTGTCAGCCCTGACACTGCCATTTCCGCTCCAGCAGCGATCGTTCCCGAAGCCAGCAGCGGCCCGGTGTTGGAGGCAGAACGAACCGACACGATCGAGGCCGAGCGTCCCCCTGCACCACCCGATCTCCCGCCAGCCGAGCCTGCTCCGGCACTGGCCCCCGTAACCCCCGGCCCTGTGCCCCAACCGTCGCGCGAGAGGGTGATTCTCGGGACCGATCTTCGTACTCCCGGACAGCGATCACCAGAGTCGCTGTGGGCTCAGGCCGAGGTGAAAGTGGCTCCGTCCTGGGCCCGCGATGACGCAGGAGTGACGTCTGCCGACGGCACGCTGGTGTTGCGCAGCCGGCGGTTCTCCTCCCCCGGGGAAGCCTGTCAGGAACTGACCTCCCTGGCCGTCACCTGGCTGCGGCAGAAGTACGAGTCCGAGACCGGACGAGCGATCGCCGATCCGGTTGGAGTGCTGCGCCAGGAAGCCGACCTGGAACTGGTGCTCCAAACCTACCTCCAGGATATCGCGTTGAATGATCAGAAGGTGCTGGAGGCGCCGATGTACATCGGCCACCTGCGGCTCCCCATAACCGACACCCTGCGCGAGAGGGTCTACGCCGACTGGCGTGCTCAGTTGGTCGACCAGCGTCTGTTGGAACTGGTGGGAATGGCGGCGTTGTGTTCAGCGATTTGCGGCGTTGTGGGACGGTATCTGCGCACGTTTCCAGAATCGCGATAACGCGGTGAAGCCCGTGGAGGTCATCGACTGCCCCGGTTTGGCCTTTCGCCGGGACGACAGCGGACGACTTTGATCCGACCAGCAATGAACGGGCGAAGGCGTCTGGGGGGAAATCCTTCCCTTTATTCCCCCGCTTCAACAATGCGCATCTGTGTCGAGAGGGGGTGGGGCAGGCCATCAACTTCGAAGTCGGCCTCGCCATACAGGGCCAGAACACCCTCACCCGGCTTGTCGACGCTGGCCGAGAGACTGTTCTCCTCGCCGGTCATCGCAATTTCTTCCCATGTCGACAGCCGCAGATCCCGCGTTTTGGCCCGTGCGACCCAGAGCCGGCCAGCGCGGGGGGCGGGAGTGCTGGTGATGGTCAAGCGGCACTTTGTCCCGGCGTCATCGTGCTTCCACTGCACCTTGGGCATGGGGTTGTCCTTGATCTGGTGCCGCACGAACCCAGCCAGCGTGTTCAGGGCCCGTTCCCGATTCTTGCTGCCATTGGCGAGAGTCTGTTCCAGCCCATGACCCGCGTTGGGAACGTACAGGACCCATTTCTCCCCCGGCAGATCATTCCAGTAGAGATTCAGAGCGTCGGTGGTCCAGTAGGGGTCATTGGCCCCGTTGATAATCATCTTGGGCAGCTTGAGCCGCGCCCGGTACGCCCAGGGGTCGACCATCTGCCAGAGCGCTTTCGCCGCGGGGGTGTCGGGCATCGGCAGCAGGTTGCGCTCGGTGTAGTCATGCACCTGGTCGCTGTACTTGCCGAACGACTTGAGCTGATACGGCCCCTGGGCCTGCATGTTCAGCGTATCAATCACCAGGGGGGCGATCGCCTTGACCCGGGAGTCGGCTGCTCCCGTCAGCCACGACGTCCAGCCCCGCTTCGACGCTCCCGAGACAACGAACGACTTCACCTCGGTCTTCAGGGTCTGCTGCGAAAACTCCTGCAGACTGTCCATCGCCTTCACCAGGCTTTTGACCATCGGGAACAGCAGCGGCCAGGTTTCGTCTCCGGTGTCGAGATACCGCACGAAGGTCTCGGCAATCAGATTGTCTTCCTTCCGTTCGCCAAACAGCGGCTGGTTGGGAATGCCGTACAGAAAGGCAATGGGCGAGCCGACCCGCCGGGCCATATCCAGACCAAACAAGGCATTCTTTTCGCTGCCTGAACCCCCCTGATTCCAAAGCAGCATCGTCGATTTCGCGGTGGCTCCGGGAGGCACATACACGTGCAGGTCGTGCGTCCAGACAATTCCCTGCCACTCCTGTGAGACCAGCTTGAGAGCGTGCACCGTTCCCAGCGGGGTCTCGGCAGTCCTCTCCAGCCGCCATTCAAACTTCGGTTCCGGCCGGGCCAGGTACCGGAACAGCGGCTGAGGCACCTGCGGACCGAGCCCCTGGTCATCATCACCCCATGCCATCCCCGCCAAAGCGGCGAAACCGATCCAGAGGATCATCAGCGAACGCCCGACTCGCATCAGCGAACCGCGGGGGAAAACTTTCGGCAGAGACATGCAGACCTCGCTGGAACAGGGGAGCAGCCGGGAAGACAACAAGGATGAGGAACCGGTTCCGCAGGTGCCGGGAGAACGTCCGTTGCTAGACCTTCTCTTCCACCACGGGATTGGTCAGGGCACCGATCTTTTCGATTTCGATGGTCACGGTATCTCCCCCCTGCAGGAACACCGGCGGCTTGCGGGCCGCGCCGACCCCATGGGGGGTACCGGTGAGAATGACCGTTCCCGGCGAGAGCAGCGTGCTTCCCGAGAGGAACTCGATGAGGGTGGGCACGTCGAAGATCATGTCGTTCGTGTTCCAGTCCTGCATCGTCTGCCCGTTGAGCACCGTCTTGATCTGCAGGGCGTTCGGGTTGGGAATCTCGTCGGCGGTCACCAGGCAGGGGCCCA
>JBKDUK010000247.1:0-11047 GCA_046339535.1 Planctomycetaceae bacterium
AACAACCAGTCGGGCACAACTCACCTCGCATTGCCGTCGCCTCGGGCGACGTCTTGCCGTAGCGGGCTGAAACTCCGCTCGAGGCCGCAGCCCGACGCCCGCTTCTGCTCCCTCATCGGATCATCCACCCTGCTCGGAAGAGCCGTCTCCACAACCCACCCGACCATGCCGCGTGATTCGATTGTAGCGATTTCGCCACACTCATCTGATACAGCGATTGTGTAACCGGGATGACTTTCGATTCCGGCAACGCCCATGGAGGTGCCCTCCGTCGGCGAAGTCTGCCCGGGAAATCGCCACCGGCAGACCTCGCACGTCGCAGGGCGACCTGACAGAACCGGCGAGCGACACCGGTTCCGTTGTCATCAGAGAAAAATGGACCTGTCCCCTTTCAGCAGGAACGGAAACTTGTCAGTTACGAATCTCAGGCGAGACGGAAGTCCATCAGCACCGTGGCGGTTTTGACTCCGCCGTCTCCATCCTTCCTGGTGAGGATGATGGTCCGGTCCAGTGTGCTCGTGTTGGTCTCGGCGGCCTTGAAGACCAACCGCCGCAGCAGCGCCGTGACACTGAGAGCGGTGGCGGCCGGTCCCTTGAAGGAGAGCGTGAACGCGCTGGTTCCCGTCCCTCCCGAATAGGTTGCGAACTCGGCGTTGTCCCAGAAGACCTTCCTGGTCACCGGATCGATGAACAGCCCCAGGGATCTGGTGTCGCTGGACAAGGCCAACAGCGAGATGGTGTCGCCGGTCTGCCGGTTGATGCTGATGGCGGCGGTCAGGCTGCCGGTGTCGAAGTCCGCGGAGTCGGCGTCGGAGATCAGCCCTGCGGCTGCCATCAGCTCGCCATCCCTGTCGCCGACAACATAGTCCACGGTCGCCAGGCCGCCGATGTCGGTGGCATCGTTGACCCGCGTCACATTCAGAAGGCGTTGCAGGGTGGCCGGGGGGGAGATGCCGTCATGGACCGTGAGCTGGATCGCCCGCTGGACCGTCGAAGGATTCTCGCTGGTGCTGTAGAACCCGATCGCCCGCAGGATGCGGAAGGAGGTGCTGCCTGTCAGCGAGATCTGAAGGGTGGCTCCGGCATCGAGACTCTGGTACAGGCCGACCTGAACGCCCGAAGTTTTGTCGTACAGCTTTCCCGCCGCGGCGGAGTAATCGGTGCCAACTCCCAGGCAAGTCAGCACATCGCCATCTTGCGGATTGGTCAGAGAGGCAGTGATGAGATAACCGTTCCACGAGGTGGGCTGGTCCGGGTCGCTGAGCGACAGCGAATAATCGACCGCCATGGCAGCCGAGTTCTCCTTGTACGTCAGAGGGGTCGTCAAGGTGGAGGCAATCACCGGAGAGTCGGGCACCGCCACAATCGACAGGGGGGAACCGTAGTTGTCGTTGCGGACACCGAGGCTGTCATAAACCTTCAGGGCGAGTTGGATCTGGCGATTGTACGCCGGTCCGCCGGAGAGGTTCTCAAACGTCACATTCCGGAGGAAGGTCTGTACCAGATCCAGTGTCACCTCGGGGCTGTTGCGGAGACTGACTTCCACGTAATTCATCTCGAAACGTCCGGTGGCCTGGGTGGTGCCAAGAAGAACGACATTCGAACCGTCGCGGACATGGATTTCGTCGACACCGGCGGCGGTGCGGATCCGGTAGACGGGGTTGGTTGGATCCAGTGTCAGCGTCAGGCGGTCGGCGGAGACATAGTTCTGAATCTGCATCCAGACCCGGCCGCCTGCCATGGAATTCGCATCCTGATCGCTCAGCGACAGATCGGGGTCGAACGCCAGGGCGGGTGTCTTCTCGGTCCACACGCGGGGAGTCGCACCGGGCTGGGTCAGGGGTGATCTGATGACAATCGGATCGTTGACATCGGTGATGGTGATCTCGATCGGGAAGGTCACCCCGTCGGGATCGGACGCGGAAGCAACCTGAACATGGACGAGATACCCGCCATCGGCATTGGCATCCGTCGGAACCTCCAGATCCAGGGGGGAGTTGAGACTGAGTTGGCCAGAGGAGTTCACCGAAAAGAAGCCTGCATCGGCACCCCCGGTCACCTCGAAGAGATAGGGGCCTGCAAACGGCAGATTGCTGGTGTCGAGAGTTGCGACAACACCCGTTGTAAGTTCAGGAAAGTCGACGGCAACGGCAGTGATGCTGGCGGTGGTGGTCCAGCTTGTCGCGGGATTGAGCGTGTAGTTTCCAGCATCGGCTCCCGTCAGCGAAGCCCCTGTCAGAGTGACGGTCTTGTCGAGCCCGACATCGGGATTGCCGAATAACGAGGTCCCGCCACTGAAACTCACGTCGTCCAGTCCCAGCACGCCGGTCAGAAATCGTCCGGTGATCGTGGCCGACGTGCTGCCATCAAAGGTCTTGTCGGTATCGGTAAATGAGCCGAAGACAGTGGCCCGGGTGATCTCAAAACCTGCAGCATCCAGCGAGAGGGAGTAATTGCTGGAGTCCAGAGACCCCAGCGAGTAGCTGTAGGGGCCGCCCCCCACGTTTTCACCCGCGGCACGACCGAGCGTTCCCCCGCTGATGGCGGTTGCGGTGGTGTCGCCGTTGACCAGTCCGCCGGCGTCGTAGGTAAACGTGGGTTCGGCGGCCCGGTAGACCTTCGACTGCCCGGCAGTTGGGGTGATCATCAAGGCCGCCTTGTTGATCACAAAACCTCCCGGATTGAAGGAGAGGGAGTAATTGCTCGAGGCCAGGGATCCACCCGTCAGACTGTAGGGCCCCCCGGCGACGGTTTCACCCGCGGTACGACTGAGCGTTCCGGAGGTGATGGCCGTTGCGGCGGTGTCGCTGTTGACCAGACCGGTCGCGTTGTAGGTGAACGTGGGCTCGCTGGCCCCGTAGGCCTTCGACTGACCCGCGGTGGGGGTGACGGTCAACGCCGCCTTGGTGACGGAGAAGGCATTGGATGAGGATGAACCGCTACTGGACTGAAGGCCGACGCCACCGGAATAGGTGGCCAGAATGGTGTAACTTCCGACCCCCAGCAGGGGGTTGGTGGTCAGGGTGGCCGAGCCTCCCGTGACGTTGACCGGCGACCCGATCACGTGGGCGGGGGCGATTGATCCCTCGTAGAACTGAACAGTCCCCACGCTGGGATTTCCCGAAACGGTGGCGGTGAAAGTCGCATTGGATCCATACACCGCAGTGGCGGGGGATGCCACCGTCGTGGTGGTGGTCACTGCGGCGGAGACTACCACAGAGTTGTTTTGAAAAGCATTTGCGGTTGAAGTGACTGTGCCACCGGCTGCGGTCGACCAAGTCTGCGCTACTGTCATAGCCAGATTGTAGGTTCCAGCAGTGACGTTCAGGGGAACGGTGGCGGAGATGACATCAGCAGTACTGAGTGTCACACCGGCTTCCCACGATTTGCTGGCCACCGTGGGAGTCCCTGATGAGGAAAGGGTCGCGACCAGTTGGGTTGACAGCAGATTCACGCCGTTTGCCGGGGGGGTCAAATTCGTGACCGCGGTGTAGTTGACGTCAAACGCCTCCCCGGCCGCCACGTGGGCCCGCGAACCTGATCCAGATTGCGGACTGGCGACGCTGACGGACGTAACAGACAGCAGTGCTCTGCTTTCCAGCACCTCTGCGGCGGCCAATCGATAATCTACAGTTCGCCGCTTCCCCTTCCGCACGCTTGCCGTGGAAGCCCGTGTGAACAAAGATTGCACACAGTTGTGCCAGAAGTTGCGCGATTGAGTCAGCATCAAAAAGTACTCCTGAAGAAAAAATGGATGGTAACAGCGATCGACCGGAACAGCTGGACTGCATGCTGCCACGGCCCGAAGCGGAACAAATCACATCAAGTGATCAGGCGACCGTTCTCCGGCGGCATGACCTGTCGCAGCCACCCGCAGAAGCACGCCACCGTCACCGAAGTCCAGACCAGATTCAGTTGGGAAGGAATCGCGCGGTGTCGTCGAAGACCACCGCATCGATCCTGCTCCCACAAGATCGAGGCACGTGGAATGCCGGCTTGATGAATCGTGGTGTGGGCGATTACTCCCCCACCTGTTCTTCATTGCGAGCCGTCAGACAGAAGAAAATCCGCCACCAGTTCAATCGAGAGAAAAGCAATGAAATGATCGAAGCCATGAAGGAACGCCCCAACAAACACATTCAGCCGACGTCGGCACACTCTCGGCGGTCAATGATGCGACGGAGTGCATCCAACCTCCCGCGATTCGGGAGGGGTAACGTCGCTTGTTTCCTGCCCTGCACTCTGAGAATCAGGCAGTTCATGCTTTGCGCATGGCGACCGGCGGCTCACGCTTGTGATTCGCAAGTGCGAACACCACGGACTGCGAAGGCAGTTCGTGTCGAACCTGCATGCGGCGACCCAGAGCACACCGCTCAAAAACTGACAACTCAACCTGAACGTTGAGAACCTGCTACCCGATCTTCGAATTGCTGAGTCTGACCATTCCGGTAAAGGTGTTGTCGCCCATCAGGTCGGCAGCTTTTTGAAAAATCCTTCCGGTGGATTATCAGGCGGTTGGTGAATTCAATCAAGTCGCGAAATGATCAATGCCCATCGAATGCGGGTAAAATCAGGAAATTGCCGAAAGCAGTCGTCGCCAATCTCTGGTTTCCTTAGGGGAATGGTCGGAGCAGCATGAATGGAGGCGCACCCTTGGTGACGACTGCCACCTTGCATGTCGCCCGGGCTGTTCCAGGTGCCGCGTGATGAACGCGTGACTCCAACAGAGCGGTTGTAGATGGTGGTCGCGACGATGTGGAGCCAGACTTGCCACCGAGGGAATGGCGCCGTGGTCAGATCGGATCACCGCAATCCCGCCCTGTTTGGGCATGCGGGGCAGTCTGAAGGGGAGAGCAGGCACCAGAGACGAGAGGGGGGGGGCAGTTCATCTCAGAGGGCAGGGGTGCCGGTGGGTCGGGGAGATGAACAGTGCCAAGGTCGTATTGCCGGAGTCCATCGAGTGTCGTGTCAGGCGAGGTGGAGACTCCCCATGAGCGGGAGACCCGCTGCGTTCGACGTGGATTTCAACTGGATCCGGCATGGAAGGAGAACTTCCCTGATGGAGAAGTCCTCGGCGCGGATGTCGGCCCCCTTTCAATTCGCGGCAGTAATTGATCAGCCGGTCCATGATGTGCGGGCCGGGCACATCCCGCCGTGAGAGAAGCGAGAGGAATCCCCTGCGCGTCCACTCGCGACCGTCACGCTCGTGGATCTCGCAGCCGACACCGCCGCAACGCCGGGCCGCACACCATCTGGTCCGTCCGTGCGGATGGGTTGCCGGATCAATTGCCACACGTGACAATCGTACTCGTCTGAGTTTGCAGGGGGGCAGCCGGAACGGCGTTTCAAGGGCTGATCCCGAATCCCGGGCAGTTTTCCGAACGCTCGCCCGCGGGATTGGCGACACACATTCGAGGCTCGAGATCGCGACTTCTCGGCCGGGTGTCGTCTTCGGCTTCTCCCTGACCTTACCCCGACGAAAGTCCATTTCCCGCTGAGCCAGCACAGAAAACCCCGCCCCTGGCGCTGACCGGCCCTCCGTACAATCCAGGCTGTCGGTGAACAGAGACATGACGAATCAGGGCATCGCTGAGGGTGTGGTGCTGCCACCGCCCTCCCGACTCGCACTGGCGAGTGCCGTGTGCTTCGCCTCCTGCAATCTCGTGCTTTCGATCGCATTTGGAGACCTGTATCCGTTCACGATCACGCCGATGTTCTGCGACAGTCCCCGGTTGTATTCCGTCTACCAGGTATTGGATCCGCAGGGCGTGCAACTTCCTCTGCGCGACTTCCAACTTCAGAGAAATTACGACGGGAATCCGATTGGACTTGGAGCCGGTGTACGGCCAGCTCCCTCCTTTGACAAATTTGGCACTGCTCCCGAAGAAGCAGACCTGCGAGCCCATGTTGCCCGCGTCATCGCCGAGCACTTTCCCGGGCTGCCATACGTCGATGTCGTGCAGGCCGTGATCGGCCCCGTCGACGAGAAACGCGTTGGCGTCATCAGGGAGACACGCATGCGTGTGAATGCCGGTGGCAACTGAATTGCGTGACAAACTCACGTCCAACTTCAGGGCTCACGTTGGGCAGGTCGTCATTTGGGGCCTGCTCCTCCATGAGATCGTATTGACGCGGGTCAGTTTTCCCCATGCGGAAGGGCTGCGAAACAATCCAGCGACAATTCTTTCGTTTCTTCCCGCGGAGATTCTCACTTCGCCACTGGTCTTCCACTGCTTTCGGTGGCTCTTCGTGTCTGCAGGCATCCTGTGGATGCTTCAGCTGCTGCTGCCGCTTTCCTCCTGGGTCTGTGTATTCGCTTATACGGCCACGATCGCAATGGTCTTCGAGAATTCCACCCATATCGAGCATACGAAGAACCTTGCCAATCTCGTCCTCTTCGTACACGCGATGTGGTACCACTTTCATGCGCGCGACATTCGCACCGCACTGGAACGCAATTCGTTCTGGACCAGTCGAATCTATCCGGGATGGACGTACTGCCTCAGCCTGTTCTGCATCGCGGTCTACCATTCCAATGCCGCCCTCTCCAAAATCCTGGCGAGCGGGCTTGGCTGGCCGAACGGTTTATCGTTGCAGCTCTGGATTCTGCTGATGGGACGGAAACATTCTCTGGCCAATACCCTGATACTGTCCGATCGCAGCACCGCAGCGCTGATGCAGTGGGCCGTACTCCTCGTGGAGGCATCGGCGATTCTGGCGGTCTTCTTCCCACGACTTCGAGCCGCGATCGGGGTTGCGCTGCTGGGCCTCTACGTTGGGATTGCCGACGCATTCGGCTACTCCTTCTTGCTGAACGCGTTTCTGGTCGCGGCCTTCTGCTTTCCCTGGTCCGCAATCGTGGACAGAGCATGTGATCTTGCGGCCCGTCGTCGAACGGTCACGATCACCGTGGCCCGCAGCAGTCGACTTGGACGCCTACTCGGGTTTGTCGTGCCGCGCGTGGATGTGCTTGGCCTGACCCGAATCTCACGGCAATGAGAACGGACGCTCAACGAGCAGGTTTCCCGCAGCCAAGCGCCTGCTGGAAGCAACGCAGGACGGTCGGGTCATTGCGTGGTGGCGTGAATGGCCCGGTCAGAGTTCGCAATGTCCACGGTTCGAGGTGCTCCCGGCTCTCGGGGGATTCGCCGAACCGCTTCCGGCCTGTTGCTCGCCCCCCTTCGAGTTTCCTGGCCGTCACCACCTCAGACAGCAAGCACGCGGGGACTCTGGCGAATGCCGGCGATCTGGCAGAACACCATCCCGCGACGGCAGAGAGGCGTCAAAAATCGGGTTGTGCGCAGCCAGACCAGGGGAGTGATCGAATTCCCGAGTCGCAGCACGATTCGTCCAGACAACCGGAGCACACCAACACGTCTGGTGATTCGCCTCGCCATATCGGCTGCCGTCGGGAAATGATCATCGTGGAGCCGGATGAGAGCACGCCTGACGAGCTGTCAGCGAACGGCCATGGTCAGGCGCCAGCCCAGAGTGCCTGGAGTGCGGAGGTCCGGCCCATGGCTGTGGGGCCAGTCAAGGAAATGTTGGCGATACGGGATATCGGGGGTCCCATGACAGAGTTTCGCCGTCCTGCAATCTCCCCGCAAAGAGCGGTTTTCTGAGCCATCGTTCGGGAAGGGCGATCGGGTGGCGGTCGGCGGACTCCGTTCACAGCCGACTTCGCCGCCTGGTGGTCCCCTCCAATCCTGCTTCATCCCCGTCTTGACCCGCACTGGAATCCGACACAACTGGGGCGGTTGCTCTCACGGTAAGGGAAGATCAGTTGCCGCCGAATCCCTGTGATTGGGTTCCCATCCGAGGAAACATGGGAATTCCTCCCGTGCAACGAGCATGTCTGCAACAGCTCGCACGAATTGACCAATTCACCAGTCACCGTCAGCAAACCATCCTGGTGGGGTCAGAAGGCAGCCCTCCCGATGGTCTGACGGAAGCATTTCCTACCCGCCGTTCAACCGGGATTCGCCCGCTGGATCGGCCGTACGGGTTGCTTCGATGACGTGGAAGAACGTTGGCTTGCGGATCGCGAGGAGCGCCGCGCCGTAGGCGGGCCCAAGCCATCTCAGTCGAGCTTCGGCAGTCAGAGCCTCAAGACGAAACCAGGCGTCGAGCAGGGATCGGACGGGCTGCCTGTTCCGCAGGAACTTCGGGATCGCATGGTAATACACAATGTTTGGCACGCAGAGCGGCGGGAAGAGGTAGCCCTCACGGCGCAGCGTCAGCGATGGGATTCCGCCGACCATCGCGAGGTACTCCTGCGACGTGCGGTGGATGAAGGGGGGGGCTTCGTCATCCTCGGGCAGTTCGATGCGCTGCCGCACAGCACAGTTGTTGCGAATGTAGAGTGTCCCCCCCACGGCAAGGCTGTCGACGCAGTATCGCAATGCGGACTCGGCGTCGCCGTCGTCAAGACAATTGAGGACACCAGAGAACACCACCAGGTCGAAGGTGCCCAGACCGAAGGGGGCGTCGAGGCCTCGGTTCTGAAAAGAGACGTTTGTTATCCCGGATGACCGAGCGGAGGTGCGAGCACGTTCCAGAAGGCTTTCGGCGATGTCGATCCCGATCAACTCACGGCATCGCGGTGCGATTTCAAGGGCGATCCGGCCGACGCCGCAACCGACATCAAGCACGCGCGGCGCCGCCTTCCCCACCAGCGACAGGAGTCGCTGCCGCTCCTGTGAGTGAATGTACTCGACGTATCGCCCATGTTCGGCCATGAGTGTCACCTCATTGCCAGGGAGATCAGTCCTCTCACCGCGTCGCTGCCAGTATGAGGCGTTGGCAGCCGTGCAACTCTGCTTCTTCGTCATGCAGTCAGCCCGAATCACAAAAAACAGTGGGCGGAAAAGAAGGGGACCGGTCCTGAGACCGGCATCACCGTTTCGGCCCGGCGGGCGGTGGTGAGAGGCGGCACCGGAGGGAGGCCAATTCAGACAGGCATCTGTCGTTCGTCATGTTCCCTGCCGTTTTACGTCAGGGAAGGGTGACTTCCATGATTGAGAAGTCATCGTCGAGGATGTCGGCCCCCTTGAGCTCGCGGCAGTGTTTGATCAGCCGGTCCATGATGTGCTGGCCGGGGACTTCCCCCTGCGAGAGGAACGACACGAACTCCTCATGGGTCCATTCGCCGCCGTCCCGCTTGTGGATCTCAAACGCTCCGTCGCTGTAGATGAACAGCCGCGAGTGCTCGGGCAGGGTCATTTCCTGCTGCTCGAACTCGTCGTATTCGAACATGCCGATGCCCGGATTGGTTGAGTCGAGCGTTGTGGCGGGAGACTGTCCGCCGGGGAACAGCATGGTCGGGGGATGCCCCGCTCCGCACCAGACGAGGTGCCTCGTCTTCAGGTCCAGCACTCCATACCACATCGTGAAGAACCGGCCTCCATGCTGTTCCATCTGAAACGACTTGTTCAGCAGGGTCAGCACCTGGGCGGGGTGGCCAAAGTCGGCCCCTGGAAGGGCGCGGGCACGCAGCAGGTTCGAGACCGTCACCCCCAGCAGGGCGGACGCCAGCCCGTGTCCCGTGACGTCGAGCATGTAGAGCACCACCCTCCCATCGTCGAGGGTGAAGTAGTCGAGGGAGTCGCCCCCCAGTTCGGCCGAGGGGACAAACCGCCAGTCAACATGCAGCGGGCTCTCGATTGGCTTGGGGAGGAGAGAAGCGACGTACTTGGCTCCCGCGTCCATCTCGGCACTGAGACGCTGCTGGCTGGCGGCCAACTCGGCGAACGCCTGGTTTCGTTCCAGCAAATTCAGGTAGCCGCGGGTGTGATTGCGGATGCGGGCCACCAGCTCGAGCTCACTGGGCATCTTCACCAGGTAGTCGTGGGCCCCGCCCCCCAGTGCCTCGGAAATGGTCGCCGGGTCATTGTTCGAGGTCAGCACCACCACGGGGATGTCTTTGGTGGACCGGCGGGCCCGCAGGAACTTCACCAGGGTCAGGCCGTCCACCTCGGGCATCACCAGATCCTGGAGGATGACGGTGGGATTGAGGTCGGCCGCGAGATCGAGCGCTTCGAGCGGGTTCTGGCAGTAGTGGAACTCGATGTCGGCGTGCTTCGAGAGCATCTGCCGGACCGCCTCCCCCACGATCCGCTGGTCATCCACCAGCAGCACCACCGGGTTCTTGGGAATCTCACGGCCGGCGATCGGGGTGGGGGTCGACATCAAACGCTCCGGAAAAACGGGGAGAGGGGGGGGGGAAAGTCCCGTACGAAAGGTACAACCGCACCAGACCCAACTCTGCCCTCCATTCTTCCCCCTGTCCAGAACATGACTCTGCGTTTTGGAGGCAAAACGTAAGTTAGACTCCAGTTTGACGTCTGCACCGACTTTTCGGCGAACCCAGGTGACCCCGGCGATGAGCACTGACCCGAACGACATGATGCTGGAGCTGTTTCGCTCGGAGGTGGAATCGCATTCCGACATGCTCACAACATCGCTGCTGGCGCTCGAGCAGGAAGCCTCGGCCAGCACCCTGGAACGGATGATGCGGGCTGCCCACTCGATCAAGGGGGCCGCCCGGATTGTGCAGGTGGCCCCGGCGGTCGAGGTGGCCCATGTGATGGAAGACTGCTTCGTCGCCGCCCAGAAGGGGACCCTGGTCATCACTCCCGATGACGTCGATGTGATGTTGAAGGGTGTCGATCTGCTGGCCCGGATTTCGGCCGCCTCACGCGATCCCGGAACTGACTGGTCCCACTTTCAGGGAGCCGTGCAGGGGCTCGTGGTGGAACTCAAGGGGGTGCTCGCGGGTGAACGGTCCACTTCCCCGGCGAGCCCTCCGACGCATTCCGGGTCAGCCCTCCCCGTCCCTTCACCCGTCCCTTCCCCCGAGGCTTCCCAACCGGTGGCGGCCCCTGGGGCACCCGCCCCCGTCGCCGCGACAGCGCCTCCCGTGACTTCCGCTCCCCCCGCCCCGGTGGTCGCCGCCAGCCCGTTGCCAACACCCCCCGAGCCGGTCCGGCTCGTGGTGACCGCCCGGTTTCTGGATGCAGTCGCGGCCGAGACCGTCACCCAGGCGCGC
>JBKDUK010000248.1:0-2104 GCA_046339535.1 Planctomycetaceae bacterium
CGTCAATGTGATCTGGCAGGACACCGACTATCAGGCCACCTACGGGGTCCGGTTCGCCGTGCTCGACTGCGTCTGCCAGTCGTCGCGGCGGGTGCTGGCCCGGGCGGGGGGTGCGGTGGCGGGCTCGACCGCCGTTGTGGAAATTCTCTGGACGCTGCAACCGGTGCTGGAGGTCGCCGAGTGACCATCACCATCGGCCAAACCGTTCTGCAGACCATCGAAACCACCCGCGACCGGATCCGCGACGCTGTCCGCTCGCGGGTCTACCGGGCCGACACGCTGGGAGCCGACTGGGAGGAGGTGCCGTATCTGCATGTCGACGACCTGTCGATCCGCAGCTCCCCCGGGATCGACGACTGCCGCCTGAGCTATCTGTACGGGCCGATCTGCCGGGAAGACGACACCCAGTTCCGCGACGACGACCGGCTGGACCTGATCGGCAGCTACATCAAAGTCGTGTTGGAGGGGGCCACGCTCGACGGGGAAGACGTCACCTGGTACGGCGTGGTCGAGATCGACGACACCGTTCCCATGGGCTCCGGTCCGCTGCAAGACACCCCGCGGGGCAACCAGCGGTTTACCGCCTATGGGCTGGCCCGGCTGCTCGAGCGGGCGATTGTGCTGTCCACCCGGGTGGACGCCAGCCAAGGGACGAGTTTCCCCACGCAGTCGGTCGCGGTGGAATACGGCGAGCAGTTCAACGAACTGGGGAACGCCCTCAAGACGCGGCAGGGGAACCGGGCCGAGGCCACCGAAAACAACGACCCCACTCAGCCGTACTGGTTCAGTCGCACCATCACCAGCGAATCGGTCTGGACGGCCGATGCGGCTGTGCGGTACCTGCTGGCCCAGCACGCCCCCCGCGAC
Organism: Planctomycetaceae bacterium; assembly: GCA_046339535.1. Classification (GTDB taxonomy): domain Bacteria; phylum Planctomycetota; class Planctomycetia; order Planctomycetales; family Planctomycetaceae; genus UBA10511. The sequence continues at coordinate 868 of JBKDUK010000248.1, forward strand.
GGCCATGACGAACCGGTCTGCGAGTGGGTGCTGGATGGCGACCCGGGGGACCGCTGCACGACGACCACCACCACCACGCAGCCCCCCTGCAACTGCACGACCCATCCCAGCATGCAGTTCACGATCAGCGGGATCAGCCTGCGGCCGGGGGCAGGGCAGTGCAACGCCACCGACCAGATCTGCAGCCAGTTCAACCGCACGTGGTGTCTGCCGTTCCGGGGCAAGACGTTCGACTGGGGCGCGGCCCCCTGCGTCTGGGATTACACCCTGAGTTACAACAATGGCTGTCCCCCGGGCTCGCTGTGGTATGGTCCCGATTCGCGGATTGCCGCGAAAATCCGCTGGCCCTTGGCAAAAATCTACGACCCGGCGACCAGCACGTACGTCTGCCCGGCCGAACTCGATTTCGGGGTCTACCGCTATCAATCGCTCGACTTCGACCCCGATACAGGGGGCACCTTCACCGACGGCAACCAGGCGACCCCGTGGGCGCCCACCTGTATCGGCTGGCCCACCAGTGTGACGGTCACCGCCAGCGCGAACTGCAATCCCGACCCCCCGACGACGACCACCACCACCACCACCACAACCACGACCGGCCCGCCGGGACCGTGAGCGTCGGCCGGTTTTGGAATTTCAAAAAAATAGGTTCGCTATCGCTTGCATTTCCAAAACTGGCGGCTAAAGTGTCCGGCATGTCGCAGTCATTTCCCCATTCGCCGACCCTGCTGGAGCGGGCTCAACGCTACGCCGCCGCCCTGTGGCGACACGCGGCCGACGGCCTGCGGATCACCTCGCCGGATGAACTCGCCCGCCGGCTGGCGATTTGTCAACACTGCCCCTCGGGGGAGTTTGACGGGGCGGGGTGCCGGGTTTGCGGCTGTCCGGTGAACAGCACCGAAAACAGCCTGCGGAACAAACTGGCCATGGCGTCCGAAACCTGCCCCCGCGGACACTGGCAGGCCGAGGGAGCGACCGCAATCCAGCGGCCCCGGCTGACGGTCGGGATGTGCATGGTGGACGATTTCGATGGGGTCTATTTCACGGTGCAGGCGTTGAATCTGTACCACCGCGAGCTGCGGGGGCAGCTCGAGATCCTCGTCGTCGACAACCGCCCGCGGCTCGACGACCACGGCAGTTCCCCCGAAGCGGCCGCGCAGACGGGAGAAACCCCCAGTCAGCGGGTCCGGAACCTGATGGCCATGATCCCCAACGGCCGCTACCTCCCCTACACCAC
>JBKDUK010000249.1:0-11836 GCA_046339535.1 Planctomycetaceae bacterium
TCCGGTGGAGGAATGGACCGACCGGCTGGTGCTGCCCGCCACGGCGGTCGCCCAGGAAGGGCCCGACTGGTTTGTGTTTGTGGAAAACGGCGACCACTTCGACCGCCGTCCCGTGCACGTCGAATACCGCGACCGCAGCCAGGTGGTGGTCGCCCAGGATGGCTCGCTCTTTCCCGGCGATGTGGTCGCCCTCACGGGAGCCGCCCAACTGCAGATGGCCCTCCGTAACCGCTCCGGGGGAGCGATCGACCCGCATGCCGGCCATTCGCACTGAAAGGCCCCGCATGCCCCCCATCGACTCTTCGCACTCTCCGCGCCATCAATCGGTGTCGCGAGTTCACCCGCCCTCGTTCCGCCCCCGAAAGGTCTCGCGTTGCGGGTCGTCCACCGGGGGTGCCGCATGTTGAACGGCCTGATCCGGCTGGCGCTGCAGCAGCGCCTGATCACCATCGCCCTCGCACTGGTCGCGCTGGGGTATGGCGGTTATGTCCTGTCGCGCCTCCCCATCGATGTCTTTCCGGACCTCAACCGCCCCCGGGTAACAGTCCTCACCGAGGCCCCCGGGCTGGCTCCCGAAGAGGTCGAGACCCTGGTGACCTTTCCCCTCGAGTCGGTACTCAACGGGGCCACGGGGGTGCAGGCGGTCCGCAGTTCTTCCGGGGTCGGCCTGTCGGTCGTGCAGGTGGAGTTCGCCTGGGGAACTGATCTGCTGGTCGACCGCCAGATCGTGAATGAAAAGCTGGCCCTCGCGGCCGAGAGATTGCCCGCCGGGGTCCGGCCGCAACTGGCCCCCGTCTCGTCGATAATGGGACAGATCCAACAGATTGGGCTCTGGAGTGAAACGGGCGAGACCGATCCCATCGCCATCCGCACCCTGGCCGACTGGGTCGTGCGGCAGCGTCTGCTGACCATCCCCGGCGTCGCCCAGGTGGTGGTGATGGGGGGAGGCCGGCGGCAATTCCAGGTGCGGGTCCATCCTGACCAACTGCAGCAGTTTGACCTGACCCTGGCCGACGTCGAACAGGCCCTGCTGCGCAGCAACGCCAATGGCACGGGGGGCTATCTCGATCTCGACACGCGCGAGTATCTGGTGCGCACCCTGGGACGGGTGAACTCGGCCGACGAACTGGGGGCCGTTGTGGTGAAGCCCGCCCCCGATCGTCCAGTGCTGCTGCGGCAGGTGGCCCGCGTGGTCGAGGCTCCGCAGACCCCCCGCGGCGACGCCGCCGTGAATGGGACCCCCGCCGTGATGCTGACGGTGTCGAAGCAGCCAGGGGCCGACACCCGCCGCCTCACCGAAGAGATCGACCGCGCGCTGGCCGAAATCCAGCCCGGCCTGCCCTCCGATGTGCGAATCAACCCGGCGGTCTTCCAGCAGCGCACCTTCATCGACCTCAGTATCCAGAACGTGCTCGAGGCACTGCGCGATGGCGGGGTGCTGGTGCTGGTGGTGCTGTTTGTCTTTCTGCTGAACTTCCGCACGACGTTCATCACGCTCACCGCCATTCCCCTCTCGGTGGTGATCACCGGTCTGGTCTTTCACTGCTTCGGCTTGTCGATCAACACGATGACGCTGGGGGGCCTCGCCGTCGCCCTGGGGGAACTCGTCGACGACGCAATTGTGGATGTCGAGAACATCTACCGTCGGCTGCTCGAGAATCGCCACCTTCCCCAGCCCCGGCCGGCGCTGCGGGTGGTCTACGACGCCAGCCTCGAAGTGCGGGGATCGATTGTCTTTTCAACCATCCTGGTGGTGCTGGTGTTTGTGCCGTTGTTCGCCCTCGAAGGGATGGAAGGCCGGCTCTTCACCCCGCTGGGGGTCGCCTACGTCGTCTCGATTCTGGCGTCGTTGCTGGTCTCGCTGACGGTCACTCCCGTTCTCTCGTACTGGCTGCTCCCGACGGCCCGGTTTCTCGACCATGGCACCGACGGCTGGCTGCTGCGGCAACTCAAACGGCTGGCCGGAGTCTGCATTCGGTTCAGCCTCCGGCATCCCGCCCCCATCCTGGGGACGGTGCTGGCGGCGGTGCTGCTGGCGACAGGCGTGGCCCTGGGTCTGGGGCGTGATTTTCTCCCTCCGTTCAACGAGGGGAGCGTGCAGGTCAACCTGCTGTTGCCTCCGGGCAGTTCGCTGACCATGTCGAACCAGGTGGCCCAGATGGTCGAACGGCAATTGCGAACGGTCGACGGGGTGCTGGGATTTGGCCGGCGGACGGGGCGGGCCGAACTCGATGAACACGCCGAGGGGGTCAATATCAGCGAGTTGATCGTGTCGCTCGACCCGCACTCCCGCCGGGGGCGCGACGAGGTGCTGGCCGAGATCCGCGAGAAAGTCGCGCAGGTCCCCGGCGTAGTGATGTCGGCCGAGCAGCCGCTGCAGCATCTCATCTCGCACATGCTCTCGGGGGTGAAGGCCCAGGTGGGCATCAAGCTGTTTGGCGACGACCTGGCGGTGTTGCGGCAGACGGCCGACCAGATCAAGAACGAGATTGCCGATGTGCCGGGGGTGACCGACCTGTTGGTCGAACAACAGACCGAGATTCCGCAACTGCAGGTGCGGCTCGACCCGCAACGGCTGGCCAGTCACGGCCTGACGTCGGGCGAGGTGACGGGGCTGGTCGAGACGGCGCTGTATGGACGGGTGGTTTCCGAGGTGCTGGAGGGAGAGCGGCGGTTCGATCTCGTGGTGCGGCTGGATGAGCCGTACCGCAGCGACCCCGCGTTTCTCTCCCGCCTGCCCATTCCCACCCCCGGTGGGGGGCGTGTCCCCCTTTCGGCCCTGGCCGAGATCCGCGAAGCCAGCGGCCCCAGCACGATCCAGCGCGAAAACGTTCGCCGCCGCATTGTGGTGCAGTGCAACACCGCCGGCCGCGATCTGGTGGGGGTGGTCGCCGACATCCGCCAGCGGCTCGCCCCTCTCGAGCGGTCGCTGCCGGCGGGTTATCACGTCGAATACGGCGGCCAGTTCGAAAGCCAGCAGCAGGCGACCCGGCGGATTGCCTGGCTCAGCCTGGTCTCGCTGGCGGGAATGTTCCTCGCCCTCTACACGCTGTTCCGCTCGGTGAACCTGGCGCTGCAGGTGCTGGCGGCGTTGCCGATGGCGGCGATTGGTGCCGTGGCCGCCCTGGTCCTCTCGCGGCAGTCGCTCACGGTCGCCAGCCTGGTGGGATTCATCTCACTCGCGGGGATCGCCTCGCGGAACGGCATCCTGCTGATCGCCCATTACCTGCATCTGGTCCGTGAAGAGGGAGAAGCGTTTACCCCGGCGATGATCGAGCGGGCGGGGAAGGAACGGCTCGCCCCGATGCTGATGACGGCCCTCACTGCGGGCATTGGGCTGGTGCCGTTGGTGCTGGCCGCGGGGGAACCGGGCAAAGAGATTCTGCACCCGGTCGCCACGGTGATTCTGGGGGGTTTGATCAGCTCGACGTTGCTCGATTTCTTCGTGCATCCCGCGCTGTTCTGGCTGTTTGGCCGGCGGGCGGCCGAGAGGCCTCCCGAAGAAGCGGCTGCCGACCCGCTGCTGGCGGACCCCGGGCCGGCACCGTCCCCAGCCCACATCGCTGTCCCCCTCCCCCTCTCCGGAAACTGAACCCCGGCCCGGGCGATGTCGTCCTCTCCCGGGAAATACCTGTTGACTGTTGGAAGGAACGAACATGAGATTCCAGAACGCGCTGCTCGAGATCGTGTGTCTGACGGGACTGGTCGTGGGGGTTGGAGTGGGAATGACCACCCCGGCCTGCGCTCAGGGAGAGAAGTCTGCGAAGGCCGCCGCGGCGGGTCCCCAGCATGACCATCCCGACCAGGGACCGCATGGAGGGGCGCTCATCGAGCTGGGCAACGAGAAGTATCACGCCGAGCTGCTGCATGACGAGAAGACGCAGACGATCAGCGTGTATGTGCTCGATGGAACGGCGAAGCAGGAGGTGCCAATCCCCGCGAAGTTCGTGCGGATCAACATCAAGCGGGCCGGCAAGGGAGAGCAGTTCCAGTTGAAACCGTCTCCGCAGAAGAACGAGACCGCGGGGAAGACCGCCCGTTTTGTCCTGAAGGACCAGACCCTCTGCGACCGGCTGCATGCCGAGGGAATCGACGCCCGCCTCGTGGTGGAGATCGAGGGGAAGTCGTACTCGGGGCGGGTCGTGCATTCGCATGACCACGCGCACCCGCATCCCTGAAGACGATTCGTCCCCCCCATACCGGCAGAGGCGCATCCAGCTCCTCAGTCCAGCGCCCCGGGGAACCGGTCCCGAGACTTCTCTCAGCGGGCCGCGTCGCGGCGCAGCGGTTCGAGCCAGACCCGCAGGTCGTGGTTGTATTCGCTGGCGAGGTTGACGGTGGCCAGTTGCCGATGGAACCCGGCGGCACCATCTTCCCCCAGTTCAGCGGCATGCGCGCTGGGGAAGCGGTCGGCGGGATTCGCCGCGATCAGCCGCTGGCACAGGGTCATCAGCATCTCGCTCTCGACCACCTCGGCGGGAATCAGCTGGGGAAGCCGCTGTTCCAGTTCCCGTTTGGCCTCGGCAAGCTGGGGATAGCTGGTGCACCCCTCGAACGGGAACTGTCCCGAGAGCATTTCAATCAGCACGTAGCCGAGGCTGGCGAGGTCGGACTGGGGGGTGCTGCGGCCCCCTTCGAGCACTTCGGGGGCCGCGTAGGCGGGGGACCAGACGTGGCGCACGGTCGATTGCCGCAGGTCGACCGCCGAGCCGATGTCGATCAGCTTGGCCCGTCCCATGCGGGTGACCATGATGTTGCCCGGCTTGATGTCGCCATGCACGAGCCCCGCCTGGTTGAGGGTCGCCAGACCGGCGAGACAGTCGCGCAGAATCGAAATCGCCACGCCCGGCTGCAGCCGGGGCTGCTTGGTTCCCGGACCCAGAATGACCCGCTCGATGTACTCGACCCGCTCGGGGGGATGCAGCTCGCGCGTCAACTCGATGGTCTGGGGGTTGAGAATCTCGCGCAGGTCAAACCCGTCGATCCATTCCATCTCCAGCAGCCGCAGCCCCTGGTGCACCACAAAGTCGTGGATGTCGACGATGTGGTCCGACTGCAGCAGGGCCACCTTGGCGCAGGCCCGCCCCACCATCCCCATGTCTTCCTCGTACGCCTTGCGCGAGGGATAGGGCTCGGGAGAGAAGACCTTGAGTGCAATGGGACGCGAGAAACCGTCGGCCCCGTCGTGCTGCGCGAGGTAGACCGCCCCCTGGCCTCCCGCTCCCAACAGCTTCCGCCGCTGGTAGTGCCGTTGCCAGTGCAGCTGCTCGACCCACGCAACTTCTTCATAGCGGGCGAACAGCGCCTGCTTGTCGGGATCAGAGCCGAACGACAGGGGAACCTGCCCCTGGTAGGCCACCGTGCTCTTCAGCTCGCCGGGAGGAAAAGATCCCGACGTATGAATCAACGAATCACGCACGCGCACAGACTCACAAGGAAGGATTGGTCGGTTCCCGAAGATGCCGTTGGTCCAGACCATTCGTCCAGTCAGGGGAACTGGTCCAACGTATTCCCATGTTCACACCCTGACACAGACGCCAGCCTGCCGTCCACCTCCTTCATGGTATCGGATGCGGACACGGCAGACTGCTGAACAGTTCGCCAAAATCCCGTTTCGGCAAAATCCCCCGGAACCCGCCGGATGGCTCTTCGCCGACCCACATTTCCTCAGCGAATCAGTGCGGCGGCTCCGTTGCGCAACAGTTCTTCGGCCAATTCGCGTCCCAGATCCTCGGCCGCCGAGTTGGGGCCCCCCAGCACGGCATGCAGCCGCTGGGTCCCGTCCGCGCTCAACACCACCCCCGCAATCTGCAGGTCCCCCTGGTCGAACCAGGTGTGCGCCCCCACCGGGGCATGGCAGCCCGCCCGCAGGTGGGCCAGCAGCGCCCGCTCGGCCCGCACACTGGCGAACACGTCGGCCTCACTGATTCGTCCCAGCAGTTCGCGGACGAACGAATCGTCCTCCCGGCACTCGATTCCCAGGGCCCCCTGCCCGACCGCCGGAAACATCAGCGGGGGGACCAGGCGGGCACTGATGCGCGGGGCCAGCTCGAGCCGGCCCAACCCGGCCGCCGCCAGCACGAGCGCGTCGTATTCCCCCTCGTCGAGCTTGCGCAGCCGTGTTTCAACATTCCCCCGCACTTCGCTGCATTGCAGATCGGGGCGATGGTGCCGCAGTTGCGCCTGCCGCCGCAGGCTGCCCGTGCCAATCCGGGCGTTCTCGGGCAACGCGAACAGGTCGGCGATTCCTTCCGACTCGCGCGGCAATACCAGTGCGTCGGCGGTCTCGGCCCGGGCGGGAACCCCGGCCAACGTCAACCCCGGGGTCGGCAGCGTCGGCAGGTCCTTCAGGCTGTGCACCGCCAGGTCGGCCCGCCCATCCAGCACCGCCCGCTGCACCTCGCGGGTGAACACCCCCTGCCCGCCAAACGACCGCAGTTCGCTGGTCTGGTTGCTGTCTCCCGTCGTGGTGACGTGCACCAGTTCCACCCCGCAGTCGGGTCGGCAGGAAGACAACAGATTGGCGACATGCTCGGCCTGCCAGAGCGCCAGACGGCTGGCTCGGGTGGCGATGCGAAGCGGGCGGGGTGCCGAAGTGTCTGTCACGATGCGAATCGAACCCGGAAATGTCAAAGGGAATCAGCGGGGCAACGGGGCCGTTACGGGAACCGCCGGCTCCGCGGGGAGGCGGCGTGGTGCCAGGCCGCTTTCCGCCGGCACCATCGACGGCGGCAGCAGCACCCCACACGAAACAATATATTGCAATGCCTGGTCGACGGTGAGGTCGAGCTCAATCACGCTCCCCCGGGGAACCATCACCGTAAAGCCGCTCATCGGGACCGGCGAGGCGGGAACCAGCACCGAGACCAGCGGCTCTCCCACCAGGTCGACACAGGGCCCCAGTCCATCCCCCGTCAGGAAGCCGAGACTCCACGCCCCGGCCCGCGGATACTCGACCGCCACCACCCGGTTGAATTCGACATCGCGCTCGGTGAAGACGAAGTCGGTCAACTGCTTGACCGTCGCGTAGACGTTGCTGACCACCGGAACCCGCGTGAGCATCCACTCGAACCGGCCCCAGAACCAGCGCCCCAGACGGACCGAAAGAAACCGCCCCACGAAGTACAGGGCCAACAGAGACAACGCCAGCGCCAGCAGCGAGAGATGCCATTGGGTGCGGAATTCCCGCGCCTCGGCAATCTCCATGTAGACCCCCAACGCGGTCGTGGGAGGCGGGGTGGGACGCAGATGCTGGAAGACCAAGGTGTAATCGTCGAGCGGAACATAATTGCTGGGGACGGGCTCGCGGCCGATCGGCACATACACCAGGTGTTGCCGGGTCGCGTCGAGCAGCTGTTCGCCGGGAATTCCCCCGGGGGTCTGCAGGGCCGCATCTCCAAACGCTATCCTCAGCTCTTCCGTCAGCTCGGGCCGCAGGCGGTACCCGCGCCCCCACTCGGGAAGGGAGGGGAGCCCCGGGGGGGGAACCTGCAGCGCCTCGCGCGGACGGATTTCGTGCGCGTACTTCAACTGGGCGATGCCATACCGCAAGCCAAAGTTGATCGGCCGGATGACGTAGTTGTGCAGCGCACTGCCGATCCAGATGAGAATCAGCAGCGTCAACACCGGGGGCAGCAAAACGGCCAACCCGCGGATGAAGAAATGGAACGGCTTCGCGGGCCCCTGGGGGCGTGACATCCGGGGGCTCGCTGCGGGCAGGACAACCAGGGTGAACGAACGGCGCGAACAATCGGCCGGTGCTGCGAATGATACGCCGTCGTCACGTTCGCACGCGAGGGGGAATTCGCGCAAGTCCCCGCTGATGGATCGCCGGTCGGTTGTGAGAGTCTGTGGATGGACAACGCGGCCCGGCTGCTAATCACGTCCCAATCCGCGGGCGATCACAGCCACCACCACGCGGGCCGCCCCGGCCGCACGCAAGGCCAGGGCCGCCTCGTGGGCGGTGCTGCCGGTGGTCAGCACATCATCGGCCAACAGCACGGTCGCTCCGGGAGGAACCGTTCGCGGGCGGACCGTGAAGACTCCCTTCTGATTTTCCCTTCGTTCGATCGGGCGCAGCCTGGCCTGCGCTTCGGTCCAGCGGGTCTTGACCAGCGCCCGGGGCTGCCAACGGCAACGCAACCGCTCGGCCCACGCCTCGCCCAGAATGGCGGCGGGATTGTGGGGCCGAAAGATCGCCTGCCGGGCATTGTGGGGGATGGGGATGACCAGGTCGGGAGCCAACTGCTGCAACTCGGCTGCGTTCCGTCGCCAGACCAGATCAGCGAGCCCGACCAACAGCCCCTCGGCTCCCCGCTGTTTCGAGTGCAGCACGGCCGACTTGATCGCCCCCTTGTATCCCCCCAGCCGCAGAACCGTTGCGAAGGCAAACTGGTGCCCGTGGCAATGGCGGCAGCCGTTGGTCGAGACGAGAAAGGGACCGACCGGAGCACCGCATCTCTCACACCCCGCCGCAGCGTCTGTGCAAAGCTCGTCGCGACAGGACGGGCAAAACGACCTGTCGGGATCCAGATCCAACTGGGGGGGCAACTCCTCTCCGCACAACCGGCACGCGGGGGGATACAGAAACTCCAGCCCGTGTTGACCCCAGCGACGCAGCCATTCCCGCCAGCAGCGCCCCGCGAGCGGAGTCTCATCGGCGGCGGGACGCGCCTCGGGATTGGAAGGAGAGGAAGGGGATTCAACCACGACCGGCGTCTTGGCGGTTCGAGTGTCGTCTGCGTGCGGGCTCCACTCCGGGAGTTTACCGCCGCACTTCGCTGTCACGGAACCGACCACCCTGAATTGCTGTCCTTCCCCCACGCCCCAGTCGGCTGCCTGGGCCGTCTCGGGGTGGGAGTCGAGGATCAGGCATCGCGGCGGGTGCGATCTGCTGGTAACCCGTTCGGCGGCGCTACAGCCGGGGTGCGCCGGGCTTGTTGGGCTTCGCCAGCGGATGGGCCCCCTTCGTCTTCACCGGGCGGGTGAAGATCTTGTCTTTCGTGAAGGCGACGAGGGTCTGCGCCTCGGGCCCGGCGAAGCCGACGCCGGTCACCGCACCGCCAGGAACAGGCACGATGCAGTTGACCCGCCCGGCCTGGTCGCAGATCTGCACGCCGAGACTGGTCGCGCAATACAACCGGCCGTCGATGTCGACCTTGAGATCCTGGATCTCGTCACCCGAAGCACTGCGGTCTGGAAGGTGCAGATGGTAGTAGCGCTGTCCATGCTTCAATCTGCCATCCCCCTGCACCTGGAAGCTGTAGACCCACTGGCTGAAGCGGTCGGCAACATACAGCAGCGTCTGGTCGGGGGAGAGACACAGAGCGCCGGGTGAGAAGTTCTGACAGGGCTCCACCGGCACGGGCTTCCCGCCGGCAGGAATGAAGAACAGCGCGGGGCGTTTCGAATCGGCCGAGTTGTCGAACCCGACGACATAGGTACCGCCATCGTGGCGCACCACCGCACGCTGAGCGAGCAGCCTGGCCACCACGCGGTCTTCCTTCCCGGCTGGGGCCCAGCCGATCAGGGCCAAACCACCGTTACCATCGCCCCCCGAATAGAGCTGTCCTTCCGGCCCCGCCGCCAGGCAGAAGGCACGCATGTTCGTGCGAATGGAGGTGAGTTCCCCACCGGGGGTCCACTGGCGAACGTTGGCGGGAAGCAGCTCCGGCATTGGCGACTGGACGATCAATTCATCTTCCAGGACGTAGACTTTCCCGGCGAGATCGGTGACCGGACTGCGCAGATTGCGCCGCTTCTCGGCGACCTGTGTCCAACCCTGATCGGCGACCACAATGTCCTGCAACTGCGGGGCTCCCTTCCCCGCTTTCGGCGATTCGGGCCATCCTTTCCAGAGCCACTTCATCGCGTCGGGGAAAATCTCGGTGGCGTGCTTGATGTCATGCCCCCCCTCGCTCCACGAGTGCTCGACCTCATAGCCGGCGAACTTGAGCGCCCGCTCCATCTCGAGGTTGGCCATCCACCAGTCGCCGCCGTAGATGTTCTGGTCGTTGCTGCCATCTTCGAGGAAGACCCGGATGGGCCGGGGCTCGTACTTGCGGATCAAAGTGGGATAGACATTCCCCCCGCGCAGCCCCACATAGGTGCCAATGCTGCTGAAGACCCGCTGGAAGGCGTCGGGCCGCTCCCAGGCGGCTGTAAAGGCGCAGATCGCGCCGCTGCTCGCCCCGCCAATGGCCCGGTCGGTGCCGCGCTGCGACAGCTTGATCGCCCGGCCATCTTCGGTCTTCTGCTGTTCGACCTCGGGCAGCATCTCTTCGAGCAGGAACCGCACGTAGTCATCTCCCAGCCCGTCGTATTCGAAGCTGCGGTTGAACCGGTCGAGCGCCTGCTCGGGATTGTCAGCCTTCACCCGGCCGTGCATGATGAACACCCCGATTGTCACCGGCATGTCGCCGCTGGCGATCAGTTGGTCGAACACCTGCGGCGCGTTGTACTGGATGCCATCCTGGTTGACGTAGACGCAGGCGGGCTTCGCCGGGTCGTACTGCCGGGGAACGTAAATCCAATAATCGCGGTAAGTCCCGGGGAAGATCTGGCTGTTGCTGAACGATCGCTTTAGGACTTCCCCCTTCGGCGGAGCGTCTTGCGCCCGGACCACTGCAGCCTCGAGACAGGCCAGCACACAGAGACAGACCGGCAACCAGCAGAGACGGCGTCGCGAAATCATCACAGAGATTCTCGAAGGGTGAGCGCGGAACAAGGGGGAGGGGCCTTTGAAGCGGGGGCTCCCGCGAATCGTCAGAGACGGGTTCAGCGGGTGGCGGTGGACCGGGGCAGGAAGTTCCGCAGGTAGGTGGCACTTTGCCGCAGCGACGCCTGGCGGGCTTCGAGTGAGTGCTCATATGCGCGATCTTCCACCTCGACACAGACCGGGCCGCGATAGCCCACGTCGGTGAGGACCGAGAAGAATTTCCCCCAGTCGACATCTCCCATGCCGGGCAGCTTGGGAGTGTGGTACTCGTTGGGGTGGGCCATGATGCCGACCTGGTTGAGCCGGTCGCGGTCGAGCCGCACGTCTTTGGCATGCACATGCACCAGCCGGTCGCGGAACTCGCGCATCGCCGGCAGGTAGTCCATCTGCTGCCAGATGAAGTGCGAGGGGTCGAAGTTGAGTCCAAACGACAGGCTGGGGATGTCGGCATACATCCGCCGCCAGATGGCGGGGGTGGTGGCGAGGTTCTTCCCCCCGGGCCATTCATCGCGGGTGAAGAGCATCGGGCAGTTCTCGATGCCGATGCGCACGCCCCGTTCCTCGGCTTGCGCGACCAGGGGCTTCCACACCTCCAGGAAGCGGGGCCAGTTGTCGTCCACCGAGCGGGTCCAGTCGCGGCCCACAAACGAGTTCACACGGGTCACCCCCAGCAGCGGGGCGGCATCAATCAGCCGGTGGAGGTGCTCGATGGCCGGGCGGGAGACTTCGGGATTCGGATCGAGCGGGTTGGGATAGTACCCCAGGCCGCTGATCTCGACCCCCGCCTCGCGGACCGTGTCGAGAATCTCGGAAGCCTTGGCCGGGGTGAGGTGCACGACGTCGACATGGGTCACCCCGGCATACCGGCGTTCGGCCGTCGACACCGGCCAGCACATCAGTTCGACGCAGTCGTACCCCGTGGCGGCAGCGAACCGCGCCACCTCGGCCAGAGAGAGTTCCGGAAGAATTGCACTGACGAAACCCAACTGCATCACAGGAACACCAGCCCGCTTGGGGCGCAGAGAGCCAAAGCGAAAATCACGGGAAGCCGCTGTGAGGTGGAATCGGGACCGTTCTCGCCTGGCGGCTTCCTCGGGGAGATGGCGCCGTTATCGCACA
>JBKDUK010000250.1:0-5594 GCA_046339535.1 Planctomycetaceae bacterium
ATTTTGACTGTTTTGGGAGGGGGTGGCGCCGGTGAGGTGGTTCCGAGGGGAACGCACGTCCGCGAAACGGGCGGTTGGGCCGGTCAGACACTTCGGGAAATCGGTCTCAAAAAGCCCCGGGGAGAAAACAGCGCTTTATTAAACCAAAGAACGCCGGGGGGGGATTGGCCGGGTCACTGTCGTGCCGGGGCAGACCAAAGACCTGGATCGGAACCTCCGATGTGCGCCCCACCGGGAACACCCTTCGCAAGGGGCGAAAGACAGGCCGGCGGGGGGGCGGACCTCTGTGTCCGCTCCGCTGGGTTTGGATCGGAAGAGAATTGTTCTATGGGCAGCCCAAAGACATGGATCGGCCAACAACCTTTTCCCAGCGTCATGTCACCTTCCGCCATCCTCCGGGAAACACCATCCGGCCCAGACATGTTCTCCAGGGACATTCTTCCATGGATCTTGAAATGGCTTTGGCGGAGGTCGGACTTGGCTCCTCCCGCGATGGTTTGCGATCGATTGCGGATGGGGTTCCGATCCAGGCGGATGCGCGGCCCATTGGGACTCGGGTTTTCGGCTGGATATCCAGCGGAGCGGACACAGAGGTCCGCCCCCCCGCGACCCGGGTGCTGGACCCTTTCGAAGGGTGTTCTCGGTGGCGAGCACATTGGGGGTTCCGATCCAGGTTTTTTCTCTGCCCATTGGGGCGGGGGTTTTCGGATGTTTGTCCAGCGGAGCGGACACAGAGGTCCGCCCCCCCGCAACCCGGGTGTTGGGCCCTTGCGGGGGGTGTGCTCGGTGGCGCGCACATTGGGGGTTGGCCGATCCAGATTCATTGGCTGCCCATCGGGGCGGGGGTTTGCGGAGGGATACCCAGCGGAGCGGACACAGAGGTCCGCCCCCCCGCGACCCGGGTGCTGGGCCCTTGCGAAGGGTGTGCTCGGTGGCGCGCACATGGGGGGTTGGCCGATCCAGGTTTTTGGGCGGCCCGTTGGAACGAGTGTCTTAGGCTGGATACCCAGCGGAGCAGACACAGAGGTCCGCCCACCGCAACGGGGATCCATCGACATTCATGCCAGAGAGGAGACGTACCCAGGAACAGCGATTGCCGTCTTGGCACCATCCCGGACTTTGGTCGGAACGGCCAGCCGTTTGACGGGGACCGAACGGCACCTGAGATTGGGGCTGGGGCGTTCCCAACACACCAGTCATGGCCGACCGCAGTGCACCGTGCCCGTTCGGCAGCCCACCCATTATTCGCAGGAGATACGGACCATCCCGTCCCCCAGACATCACCAAACCATTGCGCACAAAAAAACCCGACGATGCGTGGGCATCGTCGGGTTTGTGCCAGTGGAGCGGAAGGGAGTCGAACCCTCGACCTCTGCATTGCGAACGCAGCGCTCTCCCAACTGAGCTACCGCCCCGGCGAATGCAGATTATAGAGAGGATCTGGCGATGGGGCAAGACCCGCCACTTGACATCCCCTCACCGGGGCGCAAGAATCGCCGCATCTTGAGTCCAAGACTCAGGTTTCGTGCTGTGAAACACTCCCGGAACGCGGTCTCCCGGGAGAGCCAAATCCGGGGGGTAACGGTCGGCACAAGCCCGATCGAAAGGTCCACCGGCACACAGCTCTCCCACGGTCCCGTTCTGGTCCATCGTCTGTCGCGAACTGCGGATTCTGTCCGAATCCCGCAAGTCGCTCTCGCCAGAAAAGACCGCCATGGCCGCCGACTGGGTACAAAAACTCGTCAAAGACGGGACGATCAGCAAAGACCAGTTCAATGAGGCCCGGGATCTCTCGAGCCGGCTGGGGATCAAGATTGAAGATGCCCTGATGAAACTGGGCTACGTCAATCCCAGTGATGTGGGGCAGGCCCAGGCGAAACAGTTCGGTTACGACTACGTCGACCTTTCGGCCCTGCAGATTCCCGCCTCGGTGGTGCAGATGGTCCCCGAGTCGGTCGCCCGCGAAAACATCGTCCTGCCCATTTCGCTGGATGATGCCGGGACCCTGACGGTCGCCATGCACGACCCGATGAAATTCGAGGTGCTCGATAAACTCCGGTTCATCATCAACCGGGAAATCAAGGTGGTGGTCGCCCAGAAGGAAGACATTCTGCAGGCGGTCAACCGGTATTACGGGCAGGGAGAGACCGAGTCGGTCGACTCGATGATCGCCGAATTCACCGAAACGGCAATCGATTTCACCGAGACCGAGCTCGCCGCAGCCGCCAGCGTGGCGGACGACGAAAACGCCCCCATCGTCAAGCTGGTCAATCTGATGATCACCGAAGCGGTGAACATGCGTGCCAGCGACATCCATGTCGAGCCGTTCGAGGAAAAGCTGCGGATCCGGTATCGGATCGATGGAGAATTGCTGGAGCGGGATTCGCCCCCCCGTCGGCTCCACTCGGCGGTGGTCTCGCGCATCAAGATCATGGCCAACATCGACATCTCCGAGAAACGCAAACCGCAGGACGGCCGGATCAAGACCCGGGTCGGCACCCGCGACTTCGACCTGCGGGTCAGCATGTTGCCCACCGGCTTCGGCCAGGCGGTGGTGATGCGAATCCTCGACCGGGACAATATCAAGGTCGGTATCCGCAACCTCGGCTTCAGCGAGGTGAACTACCGCACCTTCCAGAACATCATCCGCCGCCCCAACGGGATCTTCCTGGTGACCGGCCCAACCGGTTCCGGCAAAACAACAACTTTGTACAGTGCCTTGGGAGAGCTGAACCGGCCTGACCGGAAGATCATCACCGCCGAAGACCCCGTTGAGTACTACCTCCCCGGGATCAATCAGGTCGAAGTCAAGCACTCGATCGGACTCAATTTCTCGCGGATCATCCGGGCGATGTTGCGACAGGCCCCCAACGTGATTCTGGTGGGAGAAATCCGCGATCAGGAAACGGCGGAGATGGCTATTCAGGCTTCGCTGACAGGACACTTGGTTTTCAGTACGCTACATACGAACGATGCGCCCTCTTCCATCACACGTCTGATTGACATGGGGGTGGCTCCGTTTCTGGTCGCTTCCAGCGTGATGGCGATCATGGCCCAGCGTCTGGTGCGGGTGAATTGTCCCAAGTGTGTCGGGCCGACCAAGCCTGACCCGCGCGATTTGGAGTACCTGGGGGTGACCGAGGAGCAAATTGCCCGGGCGAAGTGGCAGAAGGGGAAGGGGTGTTCGCATTGTCAGCACACCGGCTACCGCGGACGCAAGGCGGTCTTCGAGCTGATGACCATGAACTCGCTGATGCGCGACATGACCTTCAAACAGGAGCCGAGCCAAAATCTGCGACGGCAAGCGATGATGATGGGCATGAAAACCCTCGTCGATGATGCGTTAGATAAAGCGGTGCTTGGAGTTACAACGATTCCCGAGGTGATGAACCTGCATCGGGGAGGTCACTGAGTCCACCGCCGGTCGGAACGCAGTCCAGCCAGGGTGCCAGTGGGTGGAGACGATCGTTTTCCCCCTGTTTCCGAGGAGCTGTCCCCCCCGGGAGATGACTCGCCGGGTCGATCTCTCCGCCTCTCTGGCAGGTCCCGGAAGGCTTCCACTCTTCAAACCGTCGCAAAATGCAACACTTCCCGACCTGTGCCGTTGGAATCTGTGGGAGCAATCCCTTCCGCCGGCACAACCGTCATCAATGACCTTGAGTTCCACGCGAGACGGCTTCCGGGAGTTCCCGGCAACCGACACAACTGAGCACCCGTTGGCCTCCCGATTTGGGTGCTCCTCCCCCCTCACTGAATAATGCTGGCAAGTCCCCCAGGCGGGACTGCGATCAACCGGAGTTTCCATGAGCACAATCCAGATCGACAAGCTGCTGCAAACGGTGGTCAACAACAAGGCCAGCGACTTGCACATCACCACTGGTCAACCTCCCGTGATCCGTTCGGGGGGCCGGATGCTGAAACTGGAGACCAAGACACTCGAGGCGGATGACACCGTCTCGCTGATGAAATCGATCACCCCCGAGCGAAACCAGCAGGAGCTGCAGGAAAAGGGGGGGACCGACTTCGGCTTTGCGTTTGGCGAGCAGGCCCGGTTCCGCGTGGCGGTCTTCAAGCAGCGCGGGCACGTGGGATTGGTGCTGCGGCGAATTCCCAACGAGTTTCTGTCGTTTGAAGTGCTGGGGCTCCCTCCGGTCATTGCCGACCTGATCACCCGCCCCCGCGGACTGTTCCTGGTGACCGGGCCCACGGGCTCGGGAAAGACCACCAGTCTGGCGAGCATGATCAATCACATCAACGACACCGAAGACCGGCACATCATCACTCTGGAAGACCCGATCGAGTACTACCACAACCACAAGAAATCGACCATCTGCCAGCGCGAGGTGGGGGTGGATGTGCCCAGCTTCTCGGAGGGGCTGCGGCGGGCGTTGCGTATGGATCCCGACGTGATCCTGGTGGGTGAAATGCGTGACCTGGAAACGATCCAGTCGGCCATCACCGCCGCCGAAACGTGCCACCTCGTGTTCGGTACGCTGCACACCTCGGGGGCTGAGGGGACGGTGAACCGAATCATCGACGCCTTCCCCACCAACCAGCAGGAGCAGATCCGCGTGCAGTTGTCGACCGCCATCATCGGCGTGCTCAGCCAGTCGCTGGTCCCCAAGAAGGCGGGACGGGTGGTGGCGGCCTACGAGATGCTGGTGGTGACCCCTGCGATCGCGAACCTGATCCGCGAGAACAAGACCTACCGGATTCCCTCGAGCATCCAGACCGGCAAGAAATACGGGATGCAATTGATGGACGACGCCCTGTTCAACCTGTGGAAGAACGGGATCTGCGAAGAAAAGGAATGCCTGGTCCGGGCGGTGAACCCGGGCGAACTGCGCATGAAGATCACCAAGGCCAAGCAGGGAATCTTCGACGAAGAGGAGGGCGAAGAGGAGGAATGAGCGGCGGGCCGGGGGGAGCCGCGGAACCGCCGCCGGCGTCTCGTCAGCAGGGTGAATCGAACGGGACCGACTCTTTTTTCAGGACGACACGCAGACCATGGCCAAACGACGGCTCGGGCAGATCCTGGTGGATCTGGGCTACATCAACGAAGACCAGCTCTGGGACGTGCTCGAAGAGCAGAAGAAGTCTCCGGGGGAGATCTTGGGGCAGGTGGCGGTCCGGATGGGCCTGGTCTCGGAGGCGCAGCTCAGTGAAGCCCTGGCTGAACAGTGGGGGATGCAGGTCATCAACCTGAAGGAGACCACCATTCCGCCCAAGGTGCTGGAACTGGTCCCCGAGACGATGGCCAGCATCTACAAGATCATGCCGGTCTCGTTGAAGAACAACGTGTTGACCGTGGCGATGGCCGACCCGCAGAACCTGGGGGCCCTCGACGATCTGCGGAACTTCCTCGGTTACGACGTGCGGGGCGCGGTGGCGAGCCCCGCCGACGTGCAGGCGGCGATCGAACGGTACTACGCCGACCGGCAGGAGAGCATCGAAGACGTCATCAGCGCCCTGGAATCGGACGAGGACGAAGACGAACTGGGTGGGGGTTACGACCTGTCCTCGGCCGAAGAAATGGCCGATGCGGCACCAATCCGCAAGCTGCTGAACATGGTGTTGCTGCTGGCGATCAAGGA
>JBKDUK010000251.1:0-4349 GCA_046339535.1 Planctomycetaceae bacterium
GGTGAGCATGTGCACTTCGTCGATGATGTAGATCTTGTACGGGCACCGCATGGGGCGCACGTTGACATTGGCCCGCAGCGTGCGGATTTCGTCGATCCCGCGGTTCGAGGCGCCGTCGATTTCAATGACGTCGACATCGCCCCCCTCTGAGACCGCCCGGCAGACATCACACTGGTTGCAGGGATTTCCCCCCTGCGTGTGGGGACAGTTGAGGGTCTTGGCGAGGATGCGGGCGGTGGAGGTCTTCCCGACGCCGCGGGCTCCTGTGAAGAGATAGGCGTGGGCCACTCGGCCGGCGGCGATGGCGTTCTGCAGCGCCTGGGCGATCGCCTCTTGCCCCACGACTTCCCCGAAAGCCTGAGGCCGAAACCGGCGGGCGAGGACCGTGTATTCCATGAGACGTCGCTCGTTCAGAAGGAAGGGGAGACTGGAGGAGGGGAGATGGCAGGACGATTTTCCGAATGGAGTCCTCGGCGTCCCCGGCGCTTGGGGAGACACAAAAAAAACGCCCGGTTTCCAAACGAAACCGGGCGGGAGACCGCAAGGAGGCCACCTGGCGAGTGGGGCCCGGTCAGACCGAAAAACGTGTTGAGAGCGTGAAAGGATCGGGGGCCGCCAGAGAGTTGGGCGAAACCCACGGAGACAACGGGGAAGAATCCGAAGCGGAATTCAGTCCAGGCCAGTCGAGAGTGACCGGTGACAGAAACGACCAGATGGGAATTCCGCTGCCGACTCGGGCTCCGGTCTCGGTCACCGAAACGCGGGAGACAGATTCCCACCCGGACCGGGGGCGACAGGCTGTCTCCGCATGCACATGGGAGACGGTTGCTTAAGGCTGCTTCGGTTAAGACCTGACCTGGTTCACAAGTCCCCATTGCACTTGGAGACAGCCTGTCGACCCCGGAAGGGGGAGCCCGGCGGGAACGGATGTTCCGCGGCAGGCCAATGATCTCATTATCGGGGGTGCTGCGAGAACGTCAAGGAACCGCGGGGGAGTTGGCTGGTGTTTCTTCCGGATCGGCGCGGGATGGTTCAAGCCGGGATGGGGGTTTCTCCCGCTGCGGGGCCTGCGCTGACGCGTTCCGCAGGAAGGGGCGGAGTTCGTCGAGTCGCCGACGGCTCAGCCCCCGCACCCGCAACAGGTCATCGACCGACTCAAACGGGCGGTGTTTGCGCTCTTCCACAATCCGCTGGGCCAGTCTCTCGCCAATTCCCTGCAACTGAGACCATTCGACCCAGTCCGCCTGGTTGATGTCGATCTCGTACTGGTATTCGGCCTGCGGGAGATGCTCGATATCGATCGGGTTGTGACCCCAACCCGAGATCCGCAACCAGTAGAGGGTCAGCATCAGCAGTCCGAGGCCAGTCAGTCCGCCGACGAACAGGCGGTCGCCGCGACGCAGCCAGAGCCGGGCGGTGAGATTGTCAGCCAGATCGAACGCCGTCCCCGATTCCCCAGAAGGGGTGGAGCTTTCAGCGGAATCACCGGAAGGGGCGCTGGGAGGTTCCCCGTTTCCCCCCGAGGGGTTGGGGCTCAGCCAGACACCTTCCGGGTATTCCACAGCCATGGAGGACGGGACTTGAAGATCGCGAGAGGGAGCAGAGTGGAGACAGCCGGCACGATTCCCACCGCACAGGGTCGGCCCATTGGCCACCGCAGCGAATCGGGAACCACCCGCCGCCGGACGGTCAGCGGGCGGTTTCGATGTGACGGGTCTCGCGCAGCACGTTGACTTTGATTTCCCCCGGGTAGGTCAGGCTCTCCTCGATCGCCTGGGCGATGTCTCGACAGAGCCTGGCTGCTTCGCGGTCGTTGATTTGCCGGGGGTTGACCACGACGCGGATTTCCCGGCCGGCCTGGACGGCGAAGGCCTGTTCGACCCCCGGGAATCCACAGGCGAGGGCCTCGAGATCCTCCAGACGCTTGATGTAGCGTTCGAGGCTTTCGCGGCGGGCTCCAGGGCGGGCCGCCGAGATGGCGTCGGCGGCGGCCACCAGCACAGTGTAGATGTAGTCGACGCGGATATCGTCGTGGTGCCCCCGGGCGGCGTGCACCACCTCGGCCCGCTCTCCATACCGCTTGAGCAGTTCGGCCCCCACGGTGGGATGGCCCCCTTCCATCTCGTGGTCGGCCGCCTTGCCGATGTCATGCAGGAAGCCGCACCGGCGGGCGAGGTTGCCGTCGAGGTTCAACTGCTCGGCCAACAGCCCGGTCAGGAAGGCCACTTCGATCGAGTGCCGCAGAACGTTCTGGCTGTAGCTGGTCCGGAAACTCAGCCGTCCCATCAGCTCGATCAGCTTTTCGTGCAGACCGTGGACTCCCACTTCCTGGGCCCCTTCGCGGCCGGCCCGGCGGATCTGGGCTTCGATTTCCTTTTGGGTCTCAGCGACGATCTCTTCGATACGGGTGGGGTGGATGCGGCCGTCCTGGATCAGCTTGACCAGCGACAGCCGGGCCACTTCCCGACGGACCGCGTCGAAGGCCGAGACAATGACCACGCCGGGAGTATCATCGACGATCACGTCGACCCCGGTGGTTTTCTCGAAGGCCCGGATGTTCCGTCCTTCGCGGCCGATGATGCGTCCCTTCATCTCGTCGTTGGGGATGTCGACCGAAGAGACGGTTGTCTCCGAGGTGTGGGCGGCGGCGTAACGCTGCACCGCCATGCCGATGATCTCGCGGGCCAGGCGGTCGGCGTTCTGCTTGAGCTCCTGCTCGTGCTTGAGGATCATGGCACCGGTTTCACCCTTGAGCTCCTGCTCAAGCCGGGTGAAGAGCTGTTCGCGAGCCTGATCGGCGGTCAATCCCGAGATGCGGAAGAGCTGGTCCTGCTGCTGGCGGAGCGTCTGCTGCAGTTCGGTGTCGCGGGCGTCGGCCTGTTCGAGTTTTTCGGCGAGTTTCTTCTGGGTGATCTCGACCATCCGCTCTTTTTTTGCCATATCCTGCTGCTGCTCGGTCAGCAGGGTATCGCGGCGGTCCAGGCGGCGTTCCTGGTCACGCAGTTCATCGCGGACCTCGCCCAGTTCGCGCTCCAGCGCCTCACGGCGTTTCAGCAGGTCTTCCTTGGCGGCAAGGTCCTGCGATTTGCGGAGCGTCTCGGCATCGGCCCGGGCCTGCGAGAGAATCTGATCCCGCTGCTGGTAAGCCGCGCCGCGGATCAGGCGCTCGAGAAGCCAGCCGGCGGCCAGGCCGACCAGGGCGGAGACAAGGGTTACAAACAACCAGCCAGTGGTAGTCATCGATGGAGATGTCCAGTCTTGCGCCAAAAGGCGCGCAGGAGAACATCCGCACCGGGGTGTGTGTCACCCCGTTGAGCCCTCTTCGATGTCCAGGGCTGGACCCCGCAGGGGTCGCGCCAATTGTCTCACGCCACCCCGATGATTGCTGCCCAACTGTTCTGATGATTCTTCGCCCCCGGCGGGGAATCAGGCCAGATGGCTCCCGAGAGCCACCAACGCTCCCCTCTCCACAGCCGCGATTGGAAGTTGGCATCCCACCGTGCAATGACCCCTCCCTCCCCACGCGGGAGAGTGCACCAACCGGCGGCCTCACAACTCCCACCGGTGGACCGGAGGGAAGGGGGAGATTTCCCCTGGGCAGCCTTGGTTCGAACGGCCGCTCCGCAGGCGCGAAGCAGGGCCCAGAGTCCACACAGGACAGACCAGAGCGCGTTCGAGAAGAGATTCACAGCCGGCAATCCAGAACAGGCAGTCACAAACCCGAGGTCACGTGAGACAACTCCTTCCTGTCCCAACCGGGCGGCAGATGCCACCGCACGATTCGCAGGGCGAGGAGGGAACTGTCATCTTCCGGAAGAGAACTCGACCGGATGTCCCCCTGAGATCCTCCGGAACGGGTGCTGTCAGGCACCAACCCGGAGGGTTGTGTCAGTGGGGTGTGTTGAGCGAGATTCGGCCTCCTTCAGAAGCCAGCAGGCTCCTCTCCCACCATCCTGGCGGAACGCCCTTCCGGTGGCTGTTTCCGGCGGGCCGATTCTTGGACTCTCACCTTATCAAACGCTTACACTGAGTCAACCATGAGCCCCCCGCTTTCCCTGCCTGGACCGCTTTCAAGAGCCGTAGCGCAGGCCCTGGGGCAGAGGCCCCGGCCGGGAGAACGCTGGTTGGCGGCTGTCTCGGGAGGAGCCGACAGTGTCGCCCTGTTGGCCGCTCTGCGCGAGCAACTGCCGGCCGGACGGCTCGTGGTCGCCCATCTCAACCACAACTTGCGGGGTGCCGAATCGGACGCCGACGCCGCCTGGGTGGCGGAACTCTGCACCAGGTGGGGCCTCCCCCTGATCGCCGAGTCGCTTCCGGTGGCCAGCCTCTCGGCCGCATGGGGTGTGGGG
>JBKDUK010000252.1:0-57524 GCA_046339535.1 Planctomycetaceae bacterium
ACGCTTCCCCGGCGAAGCCAATGGCCAGCAGCACGGCCATCAGCACGGGGGAGGAAGTTCGGAGTCGCATGGGATGATTCCTGACCACTGACAACGCTCTGACATTGTT
The DNA here is from genome assembly GCA_046339535.1 of Planctomycetaceae bacterium. Taxonomy (GTDB): domain Bacteria; phylum Planctomycetota; class Planctomycetia; order Planctomycetales; family Planctomycetaceae; genus UBA10511. Next base: position 110 of record JBKDUK010000252.1, read on the forward strand.
TCGACACGGGGAGCACACTCTCCCCAACCCCAAGTAGGTTCGACCGACAAACCCAACCCACTAAACCCAAGCCATCTCTTTTTGCCAAACCCCAGATTGTCTCCATCTTCCCATAACAACAGTGCCGGTTGTGCGGGCTGCGGCAAGAGCAAACCACCCAGACTTCGCACCCTTCCAAAGTGACGCCTCTTGGGCAAGAACCAACGCGGGGTGGCCACCCGAACCACCCGCCGCGACCTGGTTCCCCTCAGCCCCCTGCTTCGCCCCCCGCGTCGTGGGAGAGGCTGCGCACGAACCCCTGGGGGTGGGATCGGACAAACACCGGTCCGACGGTCAGCGAAACGGCCGGAATCTCAAGCCAATGTGCATATGACCAGACACCCACAGAGACTGGGGCACATCTCCAAGCAACGGGGATGTCCTGGGGCGCTGACCGAGGATCAATGAGGGGCGCTTGAAAAAGGACCAGGTGGCCAGCGTCCAACCGGGGTGACTGGTGACCGTTTTGTGGAGCACACTTCACTCAGGAGAGACCCCGAAGGCGACTTGTGTGGCGGTGCGGAAGTCCAAGGGAATTCGGGCTTTGGCAATTGCGGAGCACGCAAACTGGAGATGGGCCCGTCACCGGGAGTGAGTGGCCGCACGTTGCGTTTTATTTGCGGCGTGGCGGGCCAAACGGGACCGAAGCGCCCACCGGGTCGGAGCGGTCAAACAGGACCAAAGCGCCCACCGGGTCCGAACCCAAAGCGATGGGCCCGAGAGAACTGTGCACGACCCGCCTGGCGGAAGTCGCTCGGCTTCCGCGTTCGACCCAAGCCGCTGCTGTTTCCCTGATCCCATATTCAGGCGGCGGCGGCCCCCGGTTTTTATCCGCACTGCCGCGCCAGCTCGCGGATGGCGTCGAGGGCGTCATCGACGTCGCAGACCTGGGCTCCGGGGATGCGGCCCCGGCGGTCGCAGTCGGCCAGCAGTTTCAGTTCTTCGAAGTCGGGCGAGGCTTCCAGGCGTTGCCGGGCGCGGGCCCCCAGGGTTCCGTCGGCCAGGGCCCGGGCCTCCATATGGTGCTCAATCAGCCAGCGGGTCCGGGGGGTGATGTACCCCTCCAGCGCCTCCAGCCCCGTCCGCACATGATCGTACGGGTCGATCCCCTTCCCCACATCGTGCAGCAGGGCCGCCAGCTGGAACTCTTCGTCGTAGGGCAGCTCTTCGCGGGCCAGTTCGAAGACCTGCAGCGAGTGATACAGGGCGTCTCCTTCAGGATGCCACTCGCGGCTCTGCGCGACCCCGGCCAGGGGAAGCAGCAGCGAACGGTACACCTGGAACCGGTCGACCTTCTCGGCGGCGGCGGTCAGTTCTTCCTCGAGGGCGAGGTCGGGGTATTCGCGGCGCAGCAGTTCTTCGAGTTGCGGGATGTCGGCCCGCTCGATCGGCTGACCGGTGATCGAGCTGCGGAAATGCTCGTTCGCCTGATGGCCGCCATACACCGTGAACTCGACGGGATAGCGGTCGGCCACGTGGATGTGGGTGAAGACCCGCTCGGCCCCCGCCTTGAGAATCTGTTTTTTCTCGATGGTGAAGGGGAGCCCTTCCTCTTCGAGAATCGATTCGATGGGGAGGGTGCTGTCGCTGAAGAGATGGATGTCGATGTCGGACCCGTGGCGGATGTAGCCGGTCAGCACGCTGCCAATGAGGCGGGGCTTGAACCGGGCGAGCAGCCGCATGAGCCGGAGGGCTTCGAGCCGCATGTCGCGCAGGTTGGCGGTGCGCTGCTCTCCCTCGAACAGCCGGGCGAACTGCTGGACGTGTTCGCGGATCTCGGCATTGCTGGGAAGGTCGGAGTTCTTGACCCAGTCACGGCAGACGCGGCGGGCGGCGCGGAGCTTGGCCCGCATGTACTCCGACTCCTGTCGTTCGTACATGAGCCGGGCGGCTTCAAAGGCGATTTGCGCACGGAGACGGGGGTTGGGCATGGGATGGCGGGGAGGGTTCCCGCGCGGGTTGGGAAGGGAATAGAACCTGGAGTTGCAGAAGCCGATCAGGACTTAGTGGCAGTCGAAGATTCAGACTTGGACTGTTGAACTTCCTGGATGAATCGCTCGACGTGGTACAGGATGTCGGTTGTGCCGAGATCGGGATCGAGAGCGCGCAGGAGAAGAGAGGTATTCACGCCCAGAATCGACTCTGCGGAGCCATGCAAAGCGGCGCGATATTCTTCCAGCCCGGTCCTGTAACGTTGCACACGTTTCTGAAGGGCGTTTCGTTCTTCCGTTGTCAACCAGGCATCCCGGCTGGGGTCGGCGCAGGACTGCGAGCAGAGATCCTCTTCGGGCCAAGTGGCGGCTGAGTTCCGGAGGAAATCGGCAATCAGACGGGCACAGCCTCCGAGGGCACCGAGGATGAGAACTGGTTTCTGCTGCTGCAGCGAGCAGCCCACCTCCTCGAGGATACCGGGCATCCAGCCCATCGCTTTCTTGATTTTTCCTCCCCACACGATCCGCAGATCACTGTCTCTGGTGGAGGTTTCTCGCATGCACAGAAGAGCGTCGGCGTTCAGCTTCGCCAGGTCGCGACGCAAGGGAAGGACGCTGCTGTTGAGGCTGCGATCCGCCGCGGTGAGCGCAATCTTTGGATCGACACGCAAAATGTTGCAGAATCCAATCCAGGCAGCTTCCTGTTTTGCGCCAAGATCGTTGTAAAACGGGTAGGCGCTGTAATTGACGAGCGGCCATTGGGAGGGCTGATTCAGATAGTCGTGGGACCTTATGTCCTGACCCGTTTGGGCCTTCAGATTGACCCACCGCAAGGTTGTGTCGATCATTTTCCTGGTGAGGGGGTGATCGGGATTGTTGAGTGTCCCGCCGAAGGCGAGCCGATGGCCGGCCGACAAGACCCGCATCACAATCCGGACCATGGTCTCGTCGATATGCTCGGAGCGCAGCCCGTATTGGGACAATTCCAGAGGATCCCCCCCCGCCGAGAGGGCGATGAGCAGGCGCCGGGACGGTTGCGAGCGGTTTGAGGCCTTGGCGCGCTCCTCCACCTGCCGCAGTCGGTGTTCCTCCCATTCCTGAAAGCTCAACAGGCGGGTGTCCGGACCGAACAACTGCAGATGGATGTCGAGATCCTCTTTTTCTGCGGGAGAGAGTTCGACTCCCGGATAGACAATTGTGTGCGGCTTCGTGCCGGCGGGGGCGGCCCCCTCGGATGAGACCGTACCGGTGTTGAACTCTTTTGCGAGCATGGCGAGGGTCCAGCCATCGGGGACCCAGGTGATAAACCAGACCGCCGGATCCAGGGCCTCAGCGGCCATGGACAGGGCTTTCTGCCGTCTCACCTGATGCAGCATCAGTTCGAGAACGAACCGGTCCACAATGCCTTCCACCGACTGCAGGGGCTGTGTCGGCAACCACCCGATCCGCGGCACCCCCTCCAGTGTTCCCAGACCGCGCGTCCAGGTGTTCTCCAAATGCATCACCGCCACGACCGGCTGGAGTGCGAAGACTCGGGACCCCACGGCCTTGTCGGCAGAGGCCTTGATCAGATCCAGTGGGGTGCGGGCCGTCTTCAATTCCTTCCGGCACCATGGCCGGGTGGGATAGGTATCGGTCACGACGGCGATCATACCGGCGGTGGTCGCCTGCATCGCATCGTCGAGCGTTTGCGTCCAGTCCTGGGAAACCGCCAGATCGTTGGCATCGTACCAGGGGATCAATTGGCCGAATCGCCGGATCGCATCCCGCAACTGCTCGGCGATCCCGGTTCCGTCTTTCTTGGCGTGGCTGAGAAAGACCCGCAATTCCGAGAACATTCCCTGACCGTCGCGGAATTTGTTGTACAGGGTGCGGGCCGTCATTTCGAGAACCGCTCGCCGCAAGACCGACACCTTCGCGTCGGCGGATTCGAATTGCGTCAGACGCAGGGGATTATGCTTTTCGTAGATCGGGGTGAGGTTGTAGAAGCTGTCATCCAGAACGGCGGGCAGCAGTTCGATCTGTGTTGGTACCGGAGACGATTCACCCGCTGCGGCGGCGCCTGTCTGCTGAGACTGTTGCTCACGGCTCCCGGCGACGCGCATCTGAAGCTTGAGCAGCGCGCGACGCCAGGCCGGATCGAGCACCATCTCGTGACTCGACAGCAAGATCACGATGTTCAGCCTGGCAGCTTCAAAATCGATTTCGGGTTCCAGCTCAACATGTTCGTCAGTCTCTTTCGTGGTGTTGAGCTGGCAGCGAATCCAGAATGGGACCGACACACTTCCGGTGTCACCGGTTTGATATCCGAGACGGAACCACTCGTAGAGATGTCCGGCCAAAGTTGCCGCAATTTCACACTTCGGGTGGTGGATGACATAGAGCGCGAGTGGTACCTGAGGTCTGGATTTCCCGGGCGTCGCTGTCATCTGTGTCTGCCACTGCTGGTGGGAATGAGTCGATTGAGCAAACCTCTCGTACAGGAAATGATACACGCGACAAAACGGTGGCGACAGAGCGTTGAAGGGGAGTGCGCTGACCCTCTCCCCGGGCTGGTCAGTGGGCCATTTCCACCGATTGCAGATCCCGGAGTTGTTTTGCGATCGAGGCGATCTATTTCGTCGGACGACCCCGCCTTGGTCGGGTGGCCACGGTTTCCTCTCGCGGGGAGACGTCCTTCCCCGAGTTCTTCAACAACTCGTCGACCACCGTCATCACCAGCGAGATCGTTTCGCGGAGGGAGGTTTCCCCCAGCGCCCGCATGAACAGATCGCGGGGAATGCCGCGGATGAACGCCGGGGGGCGGCCCGGGCGCTGTTTTTCGCGGCGGCGGGTGCCGTCACGCGTTTTCCTGGGCGGCTTGATGTTCCACAGCTCGTTCCGGAATTCATCGAACAATTGGCGGCAATTGTCCATCAGCTTCTGCTGCGACTCGCGCGCCAACTCCGTCAACAGCCCATCCCGTCCCAGCACGTCGAACCGCTTGAGCCCGGTGGGCCACGGTTCTTCGGGGTCCTGCAGGAATTTGGCGATCAGGTGCGCACAGCCCCCGAAACCTCCCAGAATCAGCACGGGATGGCGCGGATCGGGCAGATCATCCGACTGGTCTGGAGTGGGGTTCCGCGAGGCGGCCCGGCCGTACTCGAGGGTCCAGTAGACCTCCTCCAGCACCCGCGGCCACCAGCCGCGATCCCCCGAGATCGCCCCTCCCCACACAATCCGCAGATCGCAATGGGCCGCCATCTGCTTGCGCAGGTCGCGCAGGGCATCGGCATGCCGCAACAACGATTCGGGATTGTCGAGCCGGGGCGAAAACCGCACCATTTCGAGGTCCGAGAGATCCGATGGCTTCACGCGGTGCAGCCGGCACAGTCCGACGAATTTGGCCCGTTCCTCGGCAATCAGCCCCTCGTAGAAGGGCCAGGGAAAGTAATGGGCCGCGGGCCAGGTCGCCTCATCGTTGACGTCATGTTTCGGCAGCGCGTCCTTCGGCAGGACGCCATCGGCTTCGGCTTCCTTCAGGTCCGAGTACCAGCTTTTGGTCACCTGCACCAGGCGCTCCAGCAACGGGGACGACTGCAGCGCGGCAGGTGTGTCCGTCCCCGTACCGGGAAGAAATCCCAATTCCTCCTCCGCCAGGCTCAGTGCCACCCGCTGGTGGGCGTTCATCAGGCGGGTCGACAGCCGGATCAGCAGCTCGTGGCAATGCTCGGCCCCGCAGCCCTGGTCGGCCAATTCGGGGGCCTCCTCGGTCGAGAGGGCCACCAGCAGCCGGCGCTGGTGGTGATTCCAGCGCAGAAACGAATCGGGGCCGTAGTCCATGGCCCGCCGGTGATCATCGAAGCTGACCAGCCGGGTCTGGGGGCCAAACGCATCAATCGCGGGCTGCAGGTCGCGCAACTCGGACTTCGTCAGCCCATAGCCCGGGTAGACAATCTTGTTGATCCGCGACGAGGGGGCCTGGACGGCGGAAGACACCTCCCCCTCGACCCGGCTCCTGGTCCACTCTTCGTTGATCTCATCCCGCATGGCCAGCAGCGACCAGGTCTCGGGGACCCAGGTGATGTAGGCGATCTGATGCTCGCGCTCGTCGTCAAGTCGTCGGAGCTGCAGCGCCAATTGGCGGTTGTTGTGCGCCAGCATCATCTCGAGAACCAGGCGGTCGACGATCATCTCGGTGGATCCGGCATGATCGTGCGGGTTCCAGCCGATCCGGGGGACTCCCTCCAGCATCGGTACCGCCCGCGACCACTGGTTTCCCGCGGCGGAGACCGCCAACACGGGCTGCACCCGCCAGACATTCGTGTTCGAGATCCGCCGCGGTTTGCGGGCCCGGCGAGCCTCGAGCCGGCACCACGGGCGGGCACTGTACAGGTCCGAAATGACGGCGATCATCCCGGCCGTGTCGGCGGCGCTGGTCTTGATCTCCTTTTCATACTGCTTGCCGAAGGCCAGATCGTTCTGGTCGTACCAGGGGCGCATCTGGCCGAAGTTCTGGATGCCATCGCGCAGCGTTTCGGCAATCTCGCGGCCATCCTGCTTGGCATGGCTGAGAAAGACGTTGAGCGGACGCTGGCGGGTTTCGGGGGGGCGCATCGTGCGCGCGGTCATTTCCGTCGCGGCCCGCCGCAGGGCGGCCAACTGCTCTTCGCGATCGCCGCTGGGCAGACGGACACAGTTGAACTGCTCATGCAGCCGGCCGGTCCGGTAGAAGCTGTCGTGCAGCACGACGGGGAGCAGTTCCCGGCGGGAGCGGGAACCGGACCCATTCCCCCGGGTTTTCTCGACGGCTGCTGTCAGGCTGACCAGTGCCGCCCGCCACCGGGGATCCACCACCATTTCGTGATCCACCAGCAGGATCACGATCACCACCTCGGCTTCCTGCCAGTCGATTTCGGGGTCAATCTGCCACTCGGTCGGTTCCGTTTTCCGGTTGAACCCCTCCGTTGGGATCCCGACAACCTTGCGGCGGAAGGAGACGGGAAGTCCGGCCCCCCCGGCATCACCGATGGAATAACCCAACCGAAACCACTCGTACAGCCGGGTGGCGAACCAGGCGGCCTCCCGGCATTTCTCATGGTGCGCGATGTGGATTCGCACCGGGAGCTTGACCCTGCTCTTGAATGGTTTTTGCCTGGCCATCGACCACACTCTCGTTCAACCGGAGATTCCCGCCAGCCCGGCGAGCGAACAGGCACTCCCCTCAAGCGGCACGGTTACAGGGAGGATATCTCCCACAAGACCCCCTCACGGGTGCGGCCTGTTCTCCAACCCCTACGGAATCCCCAGCAGCTTGTGAGTTTGCAGACTGATCCGCCATTGCGGATTGTGCAGGCAATACTGAAGCGTGGCCTGCTGGTGGGCCGCCAGGTGCGGGCCCGCCATCGGTTGCAGGAAAAAATGGTCGAAATCGAGGTCGGCGTAAAGTTCCGGCTCGGCCCCGGGCTGCGGATAAACCAGTTTCAGCTCGTGTCCCGTCTTCTGCACCAGTTTCGCTCCCGATTTGGGACTGACGCAGATCCAGTCGACCCCGGGGGGGACCGGTCGAGTGCCGTTGGTCTCGACCGCCAGTTCAAACCCCGCCAGACCCGCCACCCGAGCCAGCTCGGCATCGAGCTGCAGCAGCGGTTCCCCTCCCGTGAACACGATGTACGGGCGGACCCGGGGGGGGCGATGACCGGCGTCGGGAGCCGTCCCCGCCCCGTCGAACCAGCCCCGCGAAAGCACGTCGACCAGGTCGGCCGCCGAGGCGAACGATCCCCCCTGCTCGCCGTCGGTTCCCACGAAATCGGTGTCGCAGAACTGGCAGACCGCCCGGCCGCGGTCCGCTTCGAGTCCCGTCCAGAGATTGCACCCGGTGAACCGGCAGAAGACCGCCGCCCGGCCAGACTGCGCCCCCTCACCCTGCAGGGTGTAGAAGATCTCCTTGACGGAATAGGCCATGAGTGGGGGACTGCGCCAACCAGAGAACCGCCGACAGCCACTCTCCCCCGGCCACCCGGGAGAGACACCCGCGGTGGGCTCACCACCGGAGACGCCGTCACCGTTCCAGAATACGCCCGGCCCCCGTCACGGGAAAGGCCCGCTCGGCCGTTCCCCTCCCGGTTGGCTTGGTGGACCCAGCCATCGCGCCAAACCGGCCGATCGGTCCCGTCGGCCGACCCATCCCACCGTCAATCCCGGCAGAGCCTGTTTCATCCCTGCCACGAGGCTGCGACGGGAGGGGTTCACGCTGAATCCTTCAGCCCGGCGTGGGGGGGCGCCGGTACGGGGCGGGGTCGGGCTGGCCCACTTCGGCAAACCCCTTCAGCCGCAATTGGCACGAATCACACTCCCCGCACGCCCCCCCGGTGGTGGCGTCGGGATCGTAACACGAGTGAGTCAGGCCATAGTCGACCCCCAAGGCCAGCCCCTGACGGATGATCTCGGCTTTGGACCAGGCGATCAACGGGGTGTGGATCTTGAGGGGACGGGTCCCTTCGACCCCGGCCCGGGTGGCGAGATTGGCCATCCGCTCGAAGGCGGCGATGTACTCGGGGCGGCAGTCGGGATAGCCGCTGTAGTCGATGGCGTTCATCCCCGCGAAAATGTCGGTCGATTCGAGCACTTCGGCCCACGCCAGGGCGAGCGACAGGAAGATCGTGTTCCGGGCGGGAACGTAGGTGCTGGGAATGCCGGTGGACATCTGGTGGGTATCGCGTCCCTTGGGAACGGGCAGGTCGGCGGTGAGAGCCGAGCCCCCGAAGGCCCGCAGATCGATGTCGAGCACCACCTGGTCGCGGACCCCGGCGGCTTCGGCGATCCTCCGGGCGGCATCGAGTTCGCGAAGATGCCGCTGTCCATAGCGAAAACTGATCGTGCAGGGGGTAAACCCCTGTTGACGGGCGATGGCGAGCACGGTGGCCGAGTCGAGTCCTCCCGACAGCAGGACCACGGCCTTGGGTTGCGACACGGCGAAGCTTTCCGGGTGGGGGAATCGGCGGGACAACAAGGGAGCTCTCCCGGGGGATGCCTGATCGGGAGATCTCTGCCCTGATTGTCGTCTCCGCGGCGGGAAGGGCAATTGTGGGGGGGCAATTTTTTTGGCAGACCTTCCCGCGCGGGAACGTCACTTTCCAGCGAACGCCAATCCGGTCCTGGGCTGCTCACGTCTTTCCGGATGCGATGGGCATTTGGGGTGGCGAGGGAATGGAGGGAAGACCACAATCGGACGAGGTTTGCGTCGAATTCCGTCGGAGGCTCTGCTGGGGCCCCGGCGGCAGGTCGATGAACAGTGGTGGGTCCGGGTGTGTCCGGTCTGTGGCCCGGATTGTGTTCGCGATCTTCCTGTCTCAACTGGTTGCCCCCTCATCCATGTCACCACCCGACTCCCCAAGCCTTCCCCAACTGGGCACGGGTCTGCCCTCCGCGAGTCCCGCCGGGCTGCCCCATCAATTCCTGGGCAACGAACTCGGCGAGATCCTGCAGGCCTATCGGCCCTATCTGTTGGGAATGGCCTGGCAGATGCTGCCCAAAGGCCTGTTGGGCAAGGTGGCTCCCTCGGATGTGGTGCAAGAGACACTGCTGCGGGGTTATCGCGAGTTTCCCGAGTTCACGGGACACGATCTGGCCGAACTGATCGCCTGGGTGCGGCAGATTCTGGTCAACCAGGTGGCCGATCATGTGCGACGGTTTGATGCCGACAAGCGCAACATCAGCCGGGAGGTGCGGCTGCTCGACGACCTGGTCGATGCCCAGGCGCTCTCTCCCAGCCAGCCGCTGCTGTCGGCCGAAGAGTGGCATCATCTGGAATCGGGACTGAACCGGTTGTCGACACTGCATCGGGAGGTGATTCTGCTGCGGCATCGCGAGGGGTACACCTTCAACCAGATTGGCGACCTGCTGGGGAAGAGTCCGGATGCCGTCCGGAAACTCTGGGAACGGGCGGTCCAGAATCTGCAGCACCTGCTGGGGACCGCGCGGTGAACGAAGAGAGCCAGCCGCAGCCTGAGGCAGCGATGAACCCGAGCGGCTGGCCGGAGCCGGCCGGTTTGGGGGGGGCGGAACCGACACCCGGCGCGGCCCCCGGTTCCACCGCCGGCACCGGACCCGCTGACCCACCCCCCAGCGGGGAGAGGGACCAGCCGCGCGACCCCGAACACGCGGCCCTCCGCGGCCTGGGGGGAGCGGGAGTTGGGGTCGAGCAGGCGCTGCAACTGCTGGCTCGGGCCTGGCCCCAACCTCTCAGCGGAGCGGGGCCGTCGACGGCGGGCGACCGGATTGGCCGGTTCACCATCGACAGCCTGCTGGGGCATGGTGGATTTGGCATCGTGTACCTGGCCCACGATGACCAGTTGCGCCGTTGGGTGGCCCTGAAAATTCCCCGGCCGCATGTGCTGGCCGATGCGCGGTTGGCCGACCGGCTGCGGCACGAAGCCCAGGCGGCGGCGGGGCTCGATCATCCGCACATTGTGCCGATCCTCGAGACGGGACTGACCGGCCCGCTGTGGTACATCGCGATGCAGTACTGCGACGGCCCCACGCTGGCCGAGTGGCTGCATGACCAGAAGCAGCCCGTGGCCCCCCAGTTGGCGGCGCGGCTCGTGGCCCAACTGGCGGGAGCGCTCGCCTACAGTCACGCGAACGGGGTGATCCACGGCGACCTGAAGCCGGCCAATGTGCTGCTGTTTCCCGCGACCGACGCCGACCGGGCCCTGGGGCTTCCCTGGACACCCCGGCTGACCGACTTCGGACTGGCGCGGATCGAGTCGGAGGAACCAGGCCGGTCGTCGGGGTTGCCGCGGACCGGCAGCCTGATGATGGGGACACCCGTCTACATGTCTCCCGAACGGATTCAGGGTGAACGAAACGGGCAGGGCCCGGCTGGAGACATCTACGCGCTGGGAGTGGTGCTGTATGAACTGCTGATTGGCCGCCCCCCCTTTCAGGGAACGAGTTTTGTCGATGTGGCCGACCAGGCGCGGTTTGTCGACCCCGCTCCACCCCGGCAACTGCGGCGGGATGTTCCCTCCGATCTGCAGTCGATCTGTCTGAAGTGTCTCGAGACGAGTCCGGCGGCACGCTACCCGACGGCGGTCGAGTTGCAGGCCGACCTGGAATGTTTTCTCAACAATCGTCCCACACGGGCCCGGCCCCCTTCCGCGTGGGGGCGGGTGACCCGTTGGATTCGCCGGAATCCCGACCGGTCGGCGCTGGCGGCCGTCGCGAGTTTCGCCCTGCTGCTGTCTGGTCTGAGCGCGCTGGAGGTCCGTCGCCAAAAGGCGCAGGAGCGTGAGACAGATTTACAGAATCAGCTGAAGACAAAGATCGAGCGGAACTCGCGCCGGGCGATCGAGATTCGCCAACGGCGCGAGGATCGCGAGGCTGGTTGGCAGCAGCGGAATTTCCAGGAACTGATTGCCGCCGGAGGGACCACCACGGATCCCGAAACCCGGCGGCAGCTGCGCAGCGAGGGGGCCGCGGTCGTCTCGAACATCGAGTTGCGAAAGCACGCGCTGATCCGCCAGCAATTCGACGGGTATGGGGTGGTGTACAGTCCCGATGGGCGGTGGCTGGTGGTGGGGAGCAACACCCTCATGGAAGACGAGGGGCGGGCCCTGTTGTTCGATACCAGGGACTTTTCGTTGGCGGGAGAATTGCGGTTTCCCCGGTCGCCGCAGATCGACGCGATGCCGGGCCGGCGGAACCGGGAGGACGGCGTGCGCAGCCTGCTGTTTTCGCCTGACGGAAGACGGTTGTGGCTCGGAACCCGGGGGGGCTGCATTCACTCGTGGAAACTCGACGATCTCACGGCCGGGAGCCGTTCGTGGCAGGCGCACGACACCGCCGTGCTGGCGCTGGCCTGGCCCGAGGGAGACGACTGCCTGATCTCCCTCTCGCAACGCCCCGTGTCGGTGGTGCGGGTCTGGAATCCCGAGACGGGCGAACTGCGTTGCGGGTTTCCCCTGCGCTCCGCGGGGAATGAACTCGCGGTCATTGGGCCCGACCTGCTGTTGGAAGCCGAGGGACAATTCGAACGCTGGCGGCTGGACCCCGTGCGGGGAGAGCGGCAGGTGGTCTGGAGTCAGCCCGAATCGTCCGGGCTGCTGTCGCTGCATACCGATCGCCAGTCGGTCTTTGGCGAGCATCAACGCCACCTCATCTCGATTGACGTCGCGACCGGCCGGTTGCTGCGGCGTTGGACCGATCCGCGCAGTGGGCGGATCCAGACGGGCGATTTTCATGAGTTGCAGGTCTCGCCCGACGGACGCTGGCTCTTGACCAGTTCCACCGAGGGACTGCGGCTCTGGGATCTGCTGAGCTGGAAACTGGCAGCCTACGTGAACAATCCGGCGAATTGCCGGGTCTCGGCCGCCTTTCATCCCACCCGGCCCGAGATCACACTCACCCGCGATGGGCGGATCGAGGTCTGGGAACTGGCCCCCAGCGCGATCACCACGGTGCCGATGATGCATTCGGCACCGGTGGTTGACTTCGACCTGTCGTCGGACGGCGGGGTGCTGACCGAGTTCGTGGGCGAAGGGGATGGTCCCCTGGCGGTCGTGACCCGCTCCTTGCAGCCAACAGCCACTGAGGTCCAACGTCAGCCGCTCGACACGCATCTGTTTCCGCTGCTGGCCATCGACCCGTCCGGTCAGAACATCCTCTGCAGCCTGCGGGACGTGGAGCCCAGCGTCGGGCTGATGCGTTCCGCATCGCCCGAGGCCCCCCGGCCCCTGCTGGCGGGGGCGTTCCGGGCGAAGTTCGATCCCGACGGGCGGGTGATCTGGTTTACGGGATCGACGGGAGCGAATCGAGAGGCACCCGCAGGATCCCCGCGCGACGACGTCGGCTTCCTCGCGGCGCACGATCTGCAGACGGGACGTGAGACGTTCCGCTGGTTGAACGAACAGTCGCAACAGCGCGACAGCGTGAGTGGCCTGTTGGATCTGGCGGTGGGGCGGGGGGTCGTGGTGGTGTCTTCGGTCGACGGCCGGGTGCGGCTGTTCGAGACCGCCACGGGAGCCCTGCGGTGGGAGGTGCCAGTCCCCGGCGGAATTGGTGATCGCCTGGCCCTCGCCGAGGAACGGGGGCTGGTCTTGTGCGGGAACCGGCTGGGGGAACTGCTGGGGCTGGATCTTGTGCAAGGACAGACGCAGTATCGCATCGCCGAGCACGTCGAAGGGGTGGTGGCGCTGGACGCGGCCGGGCCGCTGGCCGTCACCGGTGACCGGCGGGGCCGGGTGGTGGTCTGGAACCTCGACCAGACTCCTCCCGAGCCGTTGCACAACCTGGGCCCGTTCGAGGGGGCGGTGGTCCGCCTGCAGTTGACCAACGACGCCTCACATCTGGCCGTGCTGATCGAACGGGAGTTTGGCGTCCGGCTCTATGACATGGCCCATCTGAAGCTGCAATTCACCCAACTGCACCTCGAGTGGTGACCGCTGCCCGAGGGGGCCGACTCCGCGTTCCACTCCGTAAGGCGCGACGTTCCGCGCCGAGCCCGCGCCCCGGTGGCCTCTCCCCTCGCTTGACCTCCGTCGGCCACGCCCCCTAGTCTGCAGATGTGGAGAGCGAGCCACTTTTCGTCTTCAGGGGGGCCCCGCTGGTCGGGACTCCGGTCAGGAAAGTGGTTGTGAGTTCGTTGCCTTCGTGTCTTGTTCGCCGGGTTTCAAGCCCGGCGTCCCCGTCGCTTTACGTCCCTCGAAACCCTGCGGTCTTCCGGGCAAGGCGATCGCCGGGTTTTACCCTCATCGAATTGCTGGTCGTCATTGCCATCATTGGCATCCTGGTGGCGCTGTTGCTGCCGGCGGTCCAGCAGGCGCGCGAGGCGGCCCGCCGCACCCAGTGCAAGAACAATCTGCGCCAGCTCGGCCTGGCCCTGCACAACTACGAGGGGATGTACAGCGGTCTGCCGATGACCAACGCGCAGAATTACGTCCCCAATGTGCAGGGGTTCTCGATTCACGCGCGGCTGTTGCCCCACATCGAGCAGGCGAATCTGCAGAACCTGCTCGACTTCCGGCAGCCAGCCTTCCTGGGACCCTTCAACAACCTGGTCCCCAATCCCCTGTTTGCCGAGGCGTTCGCCCGCAACATTCCCCTGTTCCTGTGCCCCACCGACCCGGTCCCCCCGGGCAATGAGGGGCATGCCGGCTACCGGTACGGCGGGAACAATTACATGCTCAGTTTCGGCAGCGGGCAAAACGCCCATTACGACCTGCGCTGGCGCACCGACGGCGTTGTGTACGAGAACTCGTTCGTCCGGTTCGCCGACTTGCTCGACGGCATGTCGAACACCGTGCTGATGAGCGAATCGGTCCGCAGTGTCGGCGGTGATTTCGTCCTCCCCGCCGGCACCCTGCCGCTGTTTCCCTACCAGGCCACTCTCAACGGTTCGACCGGGGTCAACTCGGCCCGGCTGCCGGTCCAGGGGCTGGCCCCGTCGGGTGGTGCCTGGAGCAGCTTCCAGAACGCCGACGGCGTGATCGCCAACCCGCGCCTTGAAATGGTCTGGCCGACGTTGACCAACTGGCGGGGCGCCACCAGCAACGCGATGCGGGGACGGGGACTCTCGTGGGCGCAGGCCAGTGCCTGCAATACCCTCACCAACGGCTACCTCACCCCCAACAGCCGCATTCCCGATGTGGTGGTGCACTTCACCGGGTTCTTCGCCCCCCGCAGTTTTCATGTGGGAGGGGCCCACCTGCTGCTGGGTGATGGCTCGGTCCGCTTCCTCGGCGACAGTGTCGATCAGGCCACCTGCCGCGCTCTGCACAGCGCCAACGGACGGGATGTCGTGGGCGAATTCTGAACCTTCCCCCGCCTGCCGATCTCCAGCCTCCCACGCGCATCCTCCCGACCCCTTCCCACCCCCCGCCCTGCCCCGCCACCTCTCTCCCGGTTGATCCATGTCGGAATCTCCCCCCGTCTCTGGTCCCGCCTCCCGGTTTTGGCCCGACTATCGCACCCTCTGGCGCTGGCACTTCTACGCGGGACTGTTCTGCATCCCGTTTGTGATCGTGCTCTCGTTGAGCGGATCGGTCTATCTCTTCAAGCCGCAGGTCGAACGCTGGCTCGACCGCCCCTACGACGGGCACGATGTTTCCTCCGGGCGTGGGCTTCCCTCGGCTCAGGTCGCGGCGGCGCTGGCTGCGGTTCCCGAAGGGGGGTTCACCGGGTTCGAATTGCCCGCCCGCGAGGGAGATGCCAGCCGCGTGCTGATCGCCAACGGCCGGGGGACCCAGCGGGTGTACGTGCACCCCACCCGCAACGAGGTGCTGGGCCAGGTGGTGGAGGACGAGCGTTTGATGCGGCAGATGTTCCGTCTGCATGGCGAGCTGTGGATGGGGGACCGCGGGTCGAACCTGGTGGAGATCGCGTCGTGCTGGACCATCGTGCTGATTCTGACCGGGCTGCTGCTGTGGTGGCCGCGGGGAGGCCTGGGGGCGGCGGGGGTGCTCTATCCGCGTCTCGGTCGGGGCCAGCGGGTCTTCTGGCGCGACCTGCATGCCGTGACCGGTCTGTGGATCTCGTGCCTTGTGCTCTTCCTGCTGTTCACCGGGCTCCCCTGGGCCAAATTCTGGGGGGGTTACTTCAAGCAGGTGCGGCAGTGGACCGGGACCGCCGTCGTCCGGCAGGACTGGTCGTCGGGGAGTGCCCGTCCACGCCGAGGGGGTCACTCCGACCACGGTGGCGGAGGGGGCCGCGACACCTCCGGTCCCCCTCCCGACCTGGCCGCGCTGGACCGCGTGACGGCGGCGGCACTGTCTCTCGACCTTCCCGCGCCCACCGTGATCACCCCTCCCGCTCGACCGGGAGGAGACTGGACTGCGGTCAGCAATACCCAGAATCGCCCCTTGCGGCAAACGGTCCATTTCGATCCCCAGACCGCCGCCATCACCCGCCGGGAGACCTTCGACAAAAAGCACTGGATCGACCGCGTCGTGGGGACCTGCATCGCCGCCCATGAAGGGCAGTTGTTTGGTATCGCGAACCAGCTTCTGGGGCTGACCGCCGCGCTGGGTCTGGTGGTGGTCTGCCTGAGCGCCGTGGTGCTGTGGTGGCGCCGCCGCGAGCCTGGCACGCTGGGAGCCCCGCTGCCGCTGGTCCCAGTGCGGGGGACTGCCGGCCTGCTGGGAGTGCTGGCCCTGCTGACGGTGCTGCTGCCGCTGTTCGGGGCCTCACTGCTCGTGGTACTGCTGATGGAGCGCTTCGTCCTGCGGCGGATCCCCGGAGTCAGCCGCTGGCTGGGTCTGGACACCACCCCACGCACGGAGGGGGTGTGATGTCATCCGCCCCAGAGACTTTCGGGACGGCCGGTCACACACCCATCACACGCTGGCGGTTCCTCAGCCGTTGCGGCCTGGCGGTGCTGGCTCTGAGGGTGGGTTGTGGGCGGGTGCGGCCCATCACCGGGGGAACTCCCGGGACACTGCAGGTGCCCAACCAGATTGCCTCCGATCTGCAGCTCACATTCTTCCGTGAAGAGGCGGGAACGTGGCAACCGGTCGGCTTCGCCACCACGGGGGAAGGGGGCCGGTTTGAACTGCTGTTGCCGGGGGCGACGGGACCGTTGCGGCTCGAACCGGGGTTGTACCGGGTGACCGTACAAACCGCCGGGTCGGAGCTGGTGCTGCCCCCCGAGGTCGGGCAGGTGGCCACAACTCCCGTGCAGATCGAATGGACCGGCAAGGAGACCGGTCTGCAGTTGTCGCTGCCGCTCGCCCGCTGAGTCCGTCGCCGCCATCACCAGGCGCGCCACGTCTCGCTCAGAGGAGGGTTCGTGCCGAAGCAGCAACCCCAGTCGGACGCGAATCGCAGCTGACTGGCGGACGAGGGCCGCACGATTATTTCAGCGGAGGCCAGACCGGGCGGCCGGCGACCGCCAGCGGGATCTTCCACAGGCTGCCTCCGGCGGTCACGTAGAGGGTCTTGAGATCGGGACCGCCGAAGGCGCAGTTGGTGGTCTCATCACGGGGGATGGGAATGAACTGCAGCAGTTCTCCCTCGGGCGAGAAGACATAGACACCCGCCGTCGGTTGGTCTTGCGTCTCGTAGGGAGGATTCTGGCGATTCAGGCCCCCCGCGACATACAGCCGTCCCAGCGAGTCGAGTTTCATGCCGTCGGGGCCCCGGGTCTGCTTCCAGTCGTGAATGAGCTTCTGGCTGGCGAAGTCGACCGTGCCATCGGGCTTCAGCAGAAACCGAAAGAGCTTCCGCGCCCCGCCGACGGTGTCATTGTTGTTGTCGGCGACGAACAGGAACCTGTCGTCGGGAGTCACCACCAGACCATTGGGCCGGTCGACTTCGTGCGTGATGATCCGGGTGACGCTGCCATCGGGATCGATGCGGTAGACCCCCTCGACCTGCTTTCCCTGGTCATCCAGCAATTCCAGATGCGAGCGGTCGCCATAACAGGGGTCCGAGAAGTAGATGCGGTTCTTCGAGTCGATTGTCAGATCGTTGGGCTGGTTGTACCGCTTGCCGCGATAGTTGTCGGTCAGCACGGTCACCTGCCCGTTGGGTTCGAGCCGCGACACGCGGCGCCGCACCGGCTCGCACATCACCAGCCGCCCCTGGCGGTCGAACAGCAGGCCGTTGGTCCCCGCCTGTTCGCGGTAGATCGACTGCTTCCCCTGCAGGTCGCGGCGCATCACGTGGCCGTCACCGCTGGTGAGCAGCCCCAGTTCGGGGTGCCAGGCGGGTCCTTCCCCGGCACCGGTTTCCGAGAGCAACTCGGGCTTGCCCCCCGGGGCGAGAATCGGCTCCGCGGCGGCAACCACACCCGCGGCGCACGCCATGAACAGGGTCCAGGAGAGCAGAGCAGACAGAGCGACTTTCATGGCCAGAACCTTTGCACGGCGGCGGTTCAAGAAAGAGAGCGGCGGGTGGGCAGAGGGCAGCGCCCCTGGCAGAACGTAGCACATCGGCGAGGCTCCGTCGCTCGCTGGTCACCCGGGGGCCGGTCAGCGAAGTGGGCCTGCCGTCGCGGCGCTGTCGGCGGGGGAGTCAGCCGCGATCGGAGTTCGAACCCCGGGGGTCGACCGGCGGTGCCAACTGCTGGAACAGGGCCACCCCCAAAGCGGCTCCGGCCACAGGAGCGACCAGGTAGATCCACAACTCGGCGACCCGCCCCGACACCACGGCGGGGGCCAGGGACCGGGCGGGATTCATCGAGGCCCCACAGACCGGACCGGCGAACATCGCCTCCAGGGCAATCACCGCCCCCACCGCCACCCCGGCCATGATCCCCTTCTCTTTCGCACCGGTCGACACGCAGAGGATCACGACCATCAACAGAAACGTCAGAATCAACTCCAGCACGAACGACTGCCAGCCCGGGCCCGCCGGCAGTGTCACCCCCAGCGTCGTGGCGGTCGGAAACAACAGCCGCAGGGTGCCGCTCGCCAGCAGGGCCCCGGCACACTGGCTGCCGAGATACGGTGCGACCTGGGCTGCGGGGAACCGCCCGGCGAGCCAGAACCCGGTGGTGACCGCCGGGTTGAGGTGGCAGCCCGAGATGTCTCCCAGGGCGTAGATGAGTGCCAACACAATCAGCCCGAAGGTGAGCGCGATCCCAACATGGGTGATCGCCCCCCCCTGCACTTCATTGATCACAATGGCCCCCGTGCCGCAGAAAACGAGGGCAAACGTTCCGAACAATTCGGCCAGCAGCGAACGACGATTCATGGGGAGGAACGGGAGCTTGGGGAAACCCGCCGGCGGGGGCGGGGTTGGGGACGGGTGGTCTCGGACAGGCAGAGCCCCTGGTCGAGCAGGCCACGGACACACCGGTCAATGAGGCGATAGTGGATCGTGGTTCCCTCGCGGCGGGAAGCGACCACTCCCAACCGGGCCAGACGACGGAGCTGGTTCGAGATCGCCTGGGGCTTCATTCCCAGCAACTGGCAGAGAGAACCCACCGGCAGTTCCGGCTCCCGCACGAGGGCGTGCAGCAGCCGCAGCCGGGTGTCGTTGGCCAACACGCCAAAGACCGTGGCCAGACGGCGTGACTCGCGACGGTCCAGCAGCGGCCGCCGGGAGACGTCGTCCCGCGCCACGCAGGGATCACACGCCCCCTTTCCACACGGCTGCTTCACAACGGTTCCTCAAGGCCAGGACCGACCAGTGCTCTTGCATTACACTAACTGGTGTAATACAGAATGCAAGACCCCGCCCGGGTGTGTCCCGGGGGGACACTCTGTCCGATCCCTTCGTCCACAGTCTTCCGCCATGTCGTCCCGCAAGCCCCGCGTGTTGTTCCTGTGCACTGGCAATTCGTGCCGCAGCCAGATGGCTGAGGGTTGGGCCCGGCACCTGCTGGGAGGCCAGATCGAGCCCTGCTCGGCGGGGATCGAGGCGCATGGGATGAATCCGAACGCGGTGCAGGTGATGCGGGAGGCGGGAGTCGACATCACCGGCCAGTCGTCGAAGCTGGTGGGGACGCTGCTGGGGGACCCGATCGACCTGGTGATCACGGTCTGCGGGCATGCCGACGAGAATTGCCCCGCCTGGCCCGCCGGGACGCGCGTGGTGCATGTGGGGTTCGACGACCCCCCCAAGCTGGCGAAGAGTGCCGCCACCCCCGAAGAAGGTCTGGCCCATTACCGCCGGGTGCGCGACGAAATCCGCGAGTTCGTCGCGACCCGGTTGCCAGGCTTGCTGACTTCGGGGGGGTGACAGCGTGATGGCGAGGGTGATGCCGCGACGGACCACGGTCCGACTCAGCCGCGTCGGAACCGTCGTCCCACGAGGACCAGCGCTCCACCAGCCAAGGCCAGCGCCCAGGTGCCCGGCTCGGGAACCATCAGCGAGTATCCGCCAATCGTGGCGGGGTCGACCTGGAACTTGAACGACCCCTGGATCTCGAACACGGTGTTCGGCATCAACAGCGGCGTGGTTCCGAACGTGGGCGTGCCGGTCACCGTGGCCGAGAAGGGACCCGGGGTCGTCCAGAATCCGGAGTAGGAGACCGAGTCCTGCAGATTGAACGCGCCCGAAATGTCGACGCCGTAGTAGTCGAGCGAACCGGAGAACGCGGCGAAGCTGCCCGGGGGACTCTGCACCGTGCCATTCAGAAAGAAAGTCGGAAACAGCGTCGCCTGGACGGGAAGTCCCGCGACGTCGAGCTGGTACTGCACGTTGAAGCTGTAGCTCAACAAGGCCAGACCGGTGGTCGTTGACAATGGCTGGGTCAGCAGGATGTTGCTGAAGCTGATCCCATAGGTGTTCGTGAAGGGAATGAACGTCGCCGTCAGATCTCCCTGGGCCTGGTCGGAGGTGTTCGGGTCGGTGGTCAGGGCCAGCGAGATCAGCGAGCCGTTCCAGGGGGTTGTCGAGGGACCGGTGTTGGTGATGCCCAATGGTGGAGCGTTCGAATTCGTGTCGTCGAAATTGATCGTGGCGAAGGAGGTGCCGGGGGTGTTGATTCCCACGATGGCCCCCTGCGCGAGCGGAGTGGCCGCCAGAGTGATCAGGCCGGTGATGAGGCCGGGCCAGCAGGGGTGCCGAGACACCCGCCGGCCGCAGGGGTGAACCGCGAAGTTTGAGCGAAACAGCATGCCGAGTCTCCTGTGTTGACGGACTCGCAAACAACGGGCCTCCGTGCCGATAAAGCGATCCTTTCAAAAATCGCCCAGCGCGACTGTAACGCATGCGGGGCGGGAAAGCAGTCCCAAAAAATTGGCGCTGCTGCGCGGGGGCCGTTCGCGAGCGGCCGAACGGGCCTAAGGGGGGGACGAACCGAACCGGGGAGGCTGTGGCGGGGATCAGCCCGGGAGATCTCGAAACGGAACTCGGGGGGAGGAAGGAGAAGGGAGCAGCGTCTGGAATTGCCGGCGGTCACCGACTGGTCCGGCGAGACGCGCCAAGCCCGACAGACAGAGCCCCACTCGCCCGTCGAGGTGCCGGACAAAAACAGAACCGCCTGGCAAAGTTGCCAGGCGGTTCCGTCGACTGATGTGGATCTGAAAGCGTGGTGAGTTTCCTTTCGTCCTGGTCAAACCAGAGAGTTGAATTTGCCCAGAAACTGCAATCCACGTGGGAATCTTACTTCCTGCTCAGCCCCCGTCTTTATCGATTACACAAAAAACTGCCGTCTGTAAACTTTGTGGTATCAAAAACCGGTTCCGTGCAGCCTGTACCGATTCGCGCGATTGTAGTGACTGGGGCCCTCATTGCGGGATGCGGGAATACATGGGCCCGATTGCCCCGCAGTCGCAGGAATCAGCCGAGAATTCCCGGGAAAATCAACAGGCTCCCCGTTTGGCGGGCTGCGGGACAGCGGGCCTCGTTGCCAGTCCGCCCCCCCTCTGGGAGAATTCGCCGATCGCTTGCCGAACTGTTCGCATAATCAGTGTTTCCCGCAGCTCGCTCCGGGAGGGATTTGAGTACAACAGATCGACGTGCGCATTCCCGCGACAAGTCCGGAGTCTGGCCCCCTGGGAACGATCCTCATGAAATCCCGTTTGTCCCTGTTGTTGGTTCTGGTGTCGGCCGTGGCTGGTTGGGGTTGGTGGTCCCGTTCGGCAGCGGTCCGGGCCGTGCATGCGGAAGAGACTCCCCGCCGCCCACCGGCACAGCAGCTGCCCCAACCAGACCCTCCCTTCCGGGGCAAGGTGGGGCAGACCTTTGCCGACTCGGTCGCCAACTATCCCCGTCCGCTGCAGGCCCGTCCCGGCAGCCCGAATGTGTTGCTGGTGCTGTTGGATGACGTGGGCTTCGGGATGTGCTCGACGTTTGGCGGGCCGGTCCCCACCCCGCACATGGATCAGCTGGCGAAACGGGGTTTGCGCTACACCCGCTTCCACACCACGGCCCTCTGCAGCCCCACCCGGGCCGCCTTGTTGACGGGCCGCAACCACCACAGTGTGGGGTCGGGGGTGATTACCGAATGCGGGACCGGGTTCCCGGGTTACACCGGCATCATCCCCCGGAGCACGGCGATGGTCTCGCAGCTGCTGCGCGACAACGGGTATGCCACCTCGATGTTCGGGAAGTGGCACAACACGCCCGAGATGGATGTCAGCCCCGCCGGTCCGTTCGACCGCTGGCCCACCGGGTTTGGCTTCGAGTACTTCTACGGCTTCAACCAGGGAGAGACGCACCAGTACTACCCCACGTTGTACCGCAATACCGTTCCGGTCCCACAGCCCCGCACCCCCGAGCAGGGCTATCATTTCACCGATGACATGACCAATGAGGCGATCGGCTGGATCCGCAATGTGCGGGCCGCCAGCGACAAACCCTGGTTCTGCTACTTCAGCACCGGTGCCGTCCATGCGCCGCATCACGCCCCCCCGGAATGGCGCGAGAAATTCCGCGGCCGGTTTGCCCACGGCTGGGACCGGCAACGCGAGCTGACCCATCAGAAGCAGCTCGAGCTGGGAATTGTCCCCCCCGGCACGCGGCTGACCCCCCGCCCCGAGGAGATTCCGGCGTGGGACTCGGTCTCGCCCGAGGCCCGCCAGGTCTACGAGCGGCTGATGGAGAATTACGCCGCGTACATGGCCCATACCGACCATCACATCGGCCGGCTGGTCGACAGCCTCGCCGCCTCGGGCGAACTCGACAACACCCTGCTGCTGTACCTCGTGGGAGACAACGGCGCGAGTGCCGAGGGGGGCCTCGAGGGAACCTTCAGTGAGATCGCCAGTCTGCTGGGAGTGCAGCTGGGGCTCGAAAGCACCATCCGGCGGATCGATGAAATCGGCGGTCCGACCAGCGAGCCGCACGTCCCCGTCGGCTGGGCCTGGGCCATGAACAGCCCCTTCCAGTGGACCAAGCAGATCGCCAGCCACTTCGGCGGCACGCGCAATCCCCTGGTGGTTCACTGGCCGAAGGGAATTCGCGCCCAGGGCGAACTGCGCACGCAGTTCCACCATGTGATCGACATCGTCCCCACCATCCTCGAAGCCTGCCAGGTGGCCGCCCCCCAGACCGTCAATGGCATCACCCAGAAGCCGATCGAGGGAGTCAGCATGGTCTACTCGTTCGACGATGCGCGAGCCAAAGACCGGCGAACCACGCAATACTTCGAGATGTTCACCAATCGGGCCATCTACCAGGATGGCTGGATCGCCTGCACCCGCTACGGCTTCCCCTGGCAAACCGCCGACCGTGGGCTCGATTTTGAAAAATCTCCCTGGGAGCTCTATCACATCGAGCGGGATTTCAGCCAGGCCGAGAACCTCGCGGCCAAGGAACCGGCCCGCCTCGCCGAGTTGCAGAAACTGTTTCTGGCCGAGGCTCAGAAATACGACGTCTTTCCCCTCGACCCGCGGATGGCGGAGCGGTTCGACCCGCGGGTCCGCGCCGCCGGCGAGCCCAAGACCAGTTGGCGCTACTTCGGCAATCAGGTCTGGCTGCCGGAGGCGATCGGTCCCCTGTTGTTCCCCCGGCATCACACCATCACGGCCCGGCTGCAGATCCCGGAAACGGGAGCCGCCGGGGTGGTGACCTGCTGTGGTTCCTTCTCGGCCGGCTGGACGCTGTACGTGAAAGACAACCATCCCGTGTTCCACTACACCTTCTTCGAGACGGCGGACACCACCATCACCGGGACCGAACCGCTGCCCAAGGGGGAGGTCGAACTGAAGACCGAGTTCGTTCCCGACGGGGGGGCGACGGGGGGCGGAACCCTGCGGCTGTTCGTCAACGGCCGGCCCGCCGGCGAGGGGCGTCTCGCCCGCTCGATCTTCCGGCACGGCCTGGAGCCGTTCGAGGTGGGCCGCGATTCGATCACCGCGATTGATCCGGCCTACCGCGATCAGGGGCAGTTTCCCTTCACGGGCCAGATCGAACGGGTCGAGTTCGCCATCGTTCCCACCCGGTAGACCCCTCTGGGTCGACTGCCTTACGATGCCGGTGCTGGACCGGTTCCCGGCGTGTCGCGCCGGGGACCGGTTCGTTGCTGTGATTCGTCCGTACCAACCTGTCTTCCGTTCCGCGCAGGATCGCATTCCCCATGCCGTGTCGAACCCGGTGGCTGTTGCCGTCTGTTTTGCTTGGTGCGCTGTGCTCGTCGGTGGCTCCGGCTGTGGCCCAGCAAGCCAACGCACGAAAACTTCCCGAACGGCTGGTCCCCGTGCCGTCGACCATCAGTCAGGAATTGGCCGACAAGGCGGTCGCACTTCCCGTGCGGGTGTTGCCGCTGCCCCAGACCGTTGACGAGTGGAAGGGGGCCCAGAAGAGCCTCGATGCCGACCGGGCCCAGACCGCCCGCAAAGCCGCCGAGTCGGTTGGGGCCACCCTGAAGGAACAGCGGATCGCCGGGGTCCGGTGCTTTGAAATCACCCCCCGCGAGATTTCCCGGGAAGGGACCAACCGGCTGTTGGTGCACGTGCATGGCGGAGCGTATGTGCTGGGTTCGGGTGAGGCGGGAACGCTCGAGGGAATTCTGGTGGCGACCGCCTGCGGTACCCGCGTGATCTCGATCGACTACCGCATGCCTCCCGACCATCCCTTTCCCGCAGCCGTCGACGACGCGGTCGCGGTGTGGAAAGACCTCGTCGCCCGCCACGCCCCCTCGCGGATGGCCCTCTTCGGCACATCGACCGGCGGCGGCCTGACGATGGCGACAGTTCTGTCCCTGAAGGAGCGCCAAGTGCCGCTTCCCGCAGCGCTGTTCCTCGGCACCCCCTGGACCGACCTCACCAAGACAGGCGACAGCTACTTCACCCACGCCGAGTTGGACAATGTGCTGGGTCGGTATGAAGGGTTCCTCGAAATCTCGGCCAGGCTTTACGGCGGGAAAACCGACCTGAAACACCCCCTGATCTCCCCCCTCTATGGGGACCTCGCCGGGTTTCCTCCGACGATACTCGTCACAGGAACCCGCGACCTGTTCCTCAGCAACACGGTGCGGGCGCACCGCAAGCTGCGGGCGGCGGGAGTGACCGCCGAGCTGCACGTCTTCGAGGCGCAGTCGCATGCCGACTATCTGCGGGCGTTTCCCGCCGCGGAAAGCCGCGAGGTGTTCGAGGAAATCGACCGGTTTTTCGACCGGCATCTGCAGCGGTAGGATCCCGTTCTCTGCCTGTCCCGTTTCCGGAGTTCTCTGGGGGGATGGGGTGGGCCGGGTTTTTGAAAGAGAATTCCACGTGATTCAGACCAGTGGAGCGGGAATGATGGTCCGCCAGGGGCTGCTGTGGCTGGCGGTGCTGGCTGCCGCGGGATGCCAGCGGGAGCCGACCCCGGCCGAGCAGGCGGCCAATGCACGACGCCAGGCGGCGGCGGCACTGGCGAATTTCGAAAGTGGGGTCCCGGCGGGTTCCACTCAGCCGGTGCCCCCCGCCGCCGATGCGGTCCCTGGTCCGGTCGCGGATGTGGCTCCCGAGGCGACATCTTACGATTGGTCGCAGTGGCGGGGACCGCGCGGTGCGGGGGTGGCTGACGCGGGGTCGCCCCCCGTCCGCTGGAGTCGGTCCGAAGAGGTGCTGTGGTCGGCCGAGCTGCCAGGGTGGGGGACGAGTTCTCCCGTGGTGCGCGGCGGGAGGGTGTTCATCACCTCGCAGACGGGAAGTGCCGAACAGCCGGTGTTGTGGCTGCTGTGCCTGGATCAGCGGACGGGAACGGTGCTGTGGAAGCAGTCGTGCGAGCCGGGATTGAACCAGCGCACACACGAGAAATCGAACCTCGCGGTGAATACGCCGCTGGTGACTGATGACGCGGTCTACGTGGCGTTTGGCAATGCGCAGCTCGCGCGGTATTCGCTGGCGGGAGAACGGGTGTGGCGGCGGGACTACCTGCGGGACTACGGCGATCCGAAGATGGCCTGGGGGTACTCGATCAGCCCGCTGCTGGCGGACGGGACGATTGTGTTTGGCTGGGACCATCACACCGGTCCCTGTTTTCTGCTGGGGCTGGATCCGCAGACGGGAGAGACGGCGTGGAAGAAAGACCGGCCGATTGGCACTGCGCACGCCACTCCCCTGCTGGTGACGAGCCACGGGCGGGAGCTGCTGCTGGTGCCGGGAAAAAACCGGCTGACCGCCTTCGATGCCCACACGCACGACGAGCTGTGGGTGTATGGAGAGGGCTCGGGCCCGTACAACGGCGAGATCATCTCGAGCCCGGTCGAGCAGGAGGGGGTGGTGTATCTGCAGTTGTGGCGGCAGAGCCCAATCCACGCGATTCAGCTCAATCCCGAAGGAGCGGTGCCGACCCCGCTGTGGGTCAGCGAGAGTCCGGGTCCGGTGGAGCCGTCGCTGCTGGTGTATCAGGGGCACGTCTACTCGTGGCTGGACAACGGGGTGCTGGCGTGTCTGGACACCCGCACGGGGGCCGAGCGCTACCGGCAGCGGCTGGGGGGAGAAGCGAATTCCTCCCCCATCGCGGCCGCGGGGCGCATTTACGTGAGCAACACCGCCGGGCAGACGTTCGTGGTGCGGGCGGGGGCGGAATTCGAACTGCTGTCGACAAACGATCTGCAAGAGCGAATCACCGCCACCCCGGCCCTGCTGGGAGACCACCTGCTGCTGCGCACCGACGCGCACCTCTGGCTGTTGGGGGACAAAAGGGGTCAGGTCCATTAAACGCGGCGGTCGTTGTCCGCGCGGTCGGGCGGCGGCGATTTCCGTGACCGCGGCGGGAGGCAGCGCTCCGCGCGGAATCCACACCAGACACACAAGCCATACAAATCCCACAAAGTTCATGGGCAATACCGATTCGGGCTTCCGGATGCGCTGAAAAGCGCTGCAGCCACCCTTGTTCTGAATGTGTGTGAGTGTCTCCCTGGGTGGCCCGGGACCAACGCGGTCGACTGGCCTGTTTGGTTCGCAGCCCGCGGTGGCTGGCTGGCGCGGCAAGGGGGACGCGAGCGGGGCACTGGGTTCTCGCGGGGATCTGTCACTGGAGACAGGTTCATTATTCCCGTGGATCAGTCTTCCACCGCGTGTTTTTCGACCTCACTGCCGGGTATTTGAGCCTGATCCGCGAGGTGATGCGGACATTGGACCTGTCCCCTTTGATTCGGCACGGGGAGAATCGCGTTCCATCAATGGCAGCAGTTTCCCGACGGAATGTGCCAGGGTCACCTCGTGCTGCACGTGTTGCCAGGCGGCTGTGGTGATCGCTGTGCGCTCGGTTTCGTTGTCGAGGTAGTGTTGTACGATCTCCGGCAATTCGTCGATTTGGCCGCTGACAAAATGCTTTCCGGAAACGTAGGGATCCGGACAATAGACCGGCTCGGACACCACAAGTGCTTGATTACACATCCCAAGCAGGAATCGCATGCCAGACATTTCGCCGGGCGTTCGCGGAAAATTCAGCAGAATCCGGGTGCGGTTCAGAAGTTCGGTGCGCGCTTCCCCCCAGCAGCCCGGATCATGCCAGTCACCCTTGATGACCACGTGCAAACCGAGTTCCTCCAGACGTCGGAGAATCCTCTTGCGACGGGGGACGTGCACGATTCCAAGGAACAGCACGTCGATGTCGCGCTGGAGTGCCAGAGGGCGGCCGTAGTCAGGCGTGTATCCCAGCGGGATCCACCCGGAGGGAATCCCCTGTTCGGCCAGAAACTCTTGACGCCCCCGGGAGCTGACCACGAGTTGGTCGATCAGACCCGCCTGATGAACGGAACGCAACATGCGCAGGTTGCTGTAGACATCCGTCACTCGGCGGTCTCGCAAGGCGATCTTGCAAAGTTCACGGAAAGTCAGCCATGCCCTTGGAAACCCAGCGGCCCGGGGTGTCGGGAGCGGTTCATAGTGCCACAGGACGACCCACGGGCGACGATGGGGCGCTGTCTGAGCGAGTTTTTGTCGCAACTCCGGGTACCAGTTGATGTTCCCCAGGAGCAGTAGCACACCGTCTCGCAGAGCCTCCGGTCGGTCCGACGCGAGCACTTCGGCTCGGTGCCCCTGCGACTCCAATAACCTGATCAACGACGCCTGCTCCGTTCCGCCGACGCTCTGTCCCCGCTGCCCTACCCTGTGTTCCACAATTTGAATATCCACAGTGCAGGCCTGTCCTCGAGGAATCTGTGCGACTGTCCGACTTCGGTCCGTTGGATGGAAATCAAGCGAACGAGTGGACGTGGGGGGAAGGCCGACTGTCTGGCGTGCTGGCGCTGGCGTGGTGACTGTCCGCTGCACAGTCCGGGCCAGGACTGCCGCGCGACGGACAAGGTCCACGTTTCCGAGCGCGACGCTGCTTCTTCCACTGGTGGAAATCCACAGGATGGCCTCTGGACAAGCCTTCCGCAACCCGGGCACGACTCGTTCCTGGACTTCCGCTTTGCCGGTTGGCGCTCCGTTTTCATCGCGGGCAGGCAACAGCATCGGCTGCGATCTCATCGGCCGATACCGGTAACCACCGATGATCGCATTGGGTCGGAGCCATGCCCGTAGGGCAGGCGGTCATGATCAAGGGAGTGCTGGGTTTGACAACCGATTCTCCGTCCGGCAACTTGAAGAACATCCATCGAGCACTCAAGTCTCGTGCCGAATACGATTCGACCGGACCCGTTTTACTCAGCTTCTGTAACAGGGGACAGGTCCATTTTCCCGGTTGATCAGTCTTTCACGGCTGGTTTCTGGAGTTCGCTGCCAGGCCTCCGGGCCTGTTGCCGCGAGGTGACGCGGTATTTGGACCTGACCCTTTTTGTCGGATCACCGCGCTACCGTCCGACCCAACGGGCCAACCGTTCCTCCAACCGCGCGGGCGACAAGAGGAATTGTTGGCCCGTTGGGCCGAAACATGTCGTTGGGGCCTTTCCCGGCCCGCTGGGCCGGGCTGGGGGAACGGCTGGCCCTTTGGGCCGGTTCGGCGTTTGCCCGTGGCCCTTTACAAACCGTTGGGCCGGTTGGTCGTTTGTCCGTGGCCCTTTACAAATCGTCGGGCCGGAAGGCAGGGGGTTGCTGTGGGGCTTGGTTTTCCGGGCCCGAACGGGCCATCGTCCGGCCCAACGCGCCAGCCATTCCCCCAGCCAGGGTCGTAGGCCCTGGTGGCGTGTCCCACCATCCCCCCGTCCGGCCCACCGGGCCAACCGTTCCTCCACCCGCGCGGGCGACACGAGTAATTGTTGGCCCGTTGGGCCGGCACATGTCGTTGGGGCCTTTCCCGGCCCGATGGGCCGGGCTGGGGGAATGGCTGGCCCTTTGGGCCGTTTGTGCGTGGCCCTTCACAAACCGTTGGGGCCGGATGGCAGCGGGTTGGTGTGGGCCTGCCCGATCCAGGTTGGTTCTCTGCCCGTGGGAGCGGGGGGCTTCGGATGAATGCCCAGCGGGCGGACACGGAGGTCCGCGCTCCCGTGACGTTGGATTGGTTTGGCCTGTGCCGCTCGTGGTTCGGAAGGTTGGCCCCCTCATCCGGACTCGTTCCAAGTTTGAGCTGGATCGATTGGGATCATTCGCTGCCTCCCGGGCCTGGGGCGTGTTCCGGTCAATGCGTTTGTTGTCGCCACCCCCCGTTCCATCGCGCCCCGTTCGACGTCACGAAGTCGCCGCCTCCCTCGGGGCTCATGAAGTGGCGCTCCGCATGGCAACTGGCTATCCGCTGAGGTAGTCTTCGGTTCTGGTCCCCCCGGCGAACTGCCGGGGGACTGCATTGGCCCGACCCGGCACGAGGCTCTCATGCTCTTTATCAGCCACAGCACCAAAGACAAAGACCCCGCCCTCGATCTGCAGGCCCGCCTTCGAGCCCGTGGTTATGCGAGCGAGCAGCAGTTTCTCGACAGTGACCAGCGTTCGGGAATTCGGCTGGGGGAGAAGTGGGAACAGGCGATCTACGACAACCTGCGCGATTGTCGGGCGCTGCTGGTGCTCTGCTCGCCCCGCTGGCTCGAGTCGAAATGGTGCTTTGCGGAACTGGCCGCCGCCAAGATGGCCGGCAAAGAGGTCTTTCCGCTGGTCATTGAAGAGTGCGATCGCAGTTCGCTGGGGGAGTACCAGGCGGCGTTTTTGAACCAGACCGACCCGGCCCTGCGCGAGCAGGCGTTCGAGCGGCTTTTTCAGGACCTCGAAGCCCGCGGCCTGGGACCGAAGGAGCATCTCCCCTGGCCGCATCCCGACCTGAAGACCGCCGACGGCCAGCCCGACCGCTGCCCGTTTCCTGGCCTGCTTGCGTTTGACGAACGGTACGCGGCGGTCTACTTCGGCCGGGAGCCCGAGACGCAGGTTGTGCTGGAAGAGCTGCGGACGATGCGCAGCCAGGGAGAGCCCCGCCTGCTGATGATCGTGGGGGGCTCGGGCAGCGGGAAATCGTCGCTGCTGCGGGCGGGGGTTCTTCCCCGGCTCAGTCACGTGACTGAAGCCCAGCACTGGCTGGTGTTGCCGACGCTGCGGTACGGCGCGGCACCGAGTGAGGAATACACCCTCTTCGACCAACTCGCCCGCGACCTGGTCGGGTTGTTTCCACCCGACGCCCGCAACATTCCCGATTGGAAAGAGCTGCGAACCCGACTGGGGGCCGATGATCTCGACCTCGCGGCCCAGGCTTTAAGGGACGTCACTCTCGACCTGACGTCGGCCCGGAACTATGCCGATGCGACGGTGCTGCTGGCGTTCGATCAGTTTGAAGAATTGCTGTCGGCCGCCGCCAGCCCCTCGGCAGCGAAGTTTCTGAAGTTCCTGCAGGGGGCGTTTCGGCAGCGGAATACCCGGCTGCTGGCCGTGGGGTCGATGCGGTCAGACTATCTCGATCTCTACGAGCGGAATCCCTATGCCCTCGTCGCCCCGGCATTCAAACCCTGGCGGCTCGGTCCGTTCCCCCGTGAGCGTATCCCCGACATCATCGAGAAACCCGCCGCGCGAGCGCGCCTGGAGATCAGCCAGGAGCTGGTGAAGAAGCTCGAACAAGAAACGCCGACCGCCGAGGCCTTGCCGTTGTTGGCGTTTACGCTCGAAAAGCTCTACCGGCGTTCGGCGGCGGACGGGAAGCTCGAGTTGGGAGAGTACCACGAGCTGGGGGGGATGGAGGGGGCGATTCAGAAGTCGGTCGAGCGGGTGATTCCCCCGGGATCGCTGTCGCCCGCGGTCGAGTCGGCCCTGCGGCTCAGCTTTGTGAAGCACCTGGCCCAAGTGAATGAGAAAGACGAGGTGGTCCGTCGTCCCGCACGGTGGACCGACCTGCCGGCGGAGGCCCAACCGGTGCTGGACCAGCTCGTCAACGAACGGCTGTTGGTCAAATCGGAGCAGGATGGCGCGGTGCGGGTCGAAGTGGCTCACGAGGCGATGTTCCGCTGCTGGGGAGACCTGAAGGAATGGCTGCGCACCGCGGGGGATATTCTGCGTTGGCGGCGAGATGTGGAACGGGACAGGGCGAATGACCAGCAGCGCTGGACCGGCCTGCGGGAAGCCCAATTGGCGGTGGCACGGAAGTGGCCCAACCGACGGGCGAATGAGTTGAATGAGCAGGAGGTCGGTTGGATTCAGGATGCAATTCACCGGGAGCGCCTGCGGCGAGGGATTGCGACGGGGATCATGGTGGTCGTGGCCTGTTTGGCGGGGCTGTTTTGGTGGCAGAAGGTGGAGGCGGATCGGGCGACGGAGAAGGCAGTCGCGAATGAGAAAGAGGCGAACAACAATCTGGCCGAGGCGAATTTCGCGCTGGGAAAGGTCAGTTTTGATAAACACGATCGAGATGCTGCGGTTTTGTGGTGGGTGAAGGCGTTGGAGACGGCAGAGGCGGAGGACTTGAAGACGTCGCTACAGAATCTTGTAGGGGCGTGGTCACCTCGCGAAAGGCGGTTGGCACATGATGGTCATGTCGAATGTTTTGCGTTAAGTAGAGATGGCCAAACATTATTGACCGGCAGCAACGACCATAAAGCGCGTTTGTGGGATGTTCGCGGTGGTGTGCTGCGTGGCAAACCACTCAATCATGATTCGTATGTATCAAGGGTTGCCTACAGTCCGGATGGTGCGACGGTAGTCACGGCATGTGAATGGAACAATATGGCTCAGCTGTGGGATGCGCGAACAGGCGCATTACGGGGATTATTAGCTCAACTCAATGAAGTCTTTGCTGTGGCCTTCAGTCCAGATAGTAAAATTGTCCTAACGGGAGGTGCAGACAACAAAGTCCGAATGTGGGAAACGACAACCGGAACTGACTCTGGCAAAACTATTGAACACGGCGCAACGGTGACGTTTATTACATTCAGTCCTGATGGACACATGCTATGTACGGTTAGTGGAATCGAAAAGAGTGAGCTTCGTTTATGGGACTGGCCTACTTGCGACCCAAGAGGTGCACCGCTGGTAGACGTATCTAAAGTCTATGAAGTCGTATTCAGCCGCGACGGTCAGACACTGATTACGAGAAGTGACGACAACAGTGTCCGTGTAATCGCAACAAATACGGGACAGCAGCGGATCTCATTGCAACATAGTGCACCACTATTGGATGCGGACTTGAGTCCCGACGCTCAACTAATCGTCACGGCGAGTGTCGACAAGACAGCTCGTCTGTGGGACGCGCGAACGGGAGATACGAAAGGCGAACCGCTGACACATGGTGGCGAAGTTAAGACGGCAGCCTTTAGTCCAGACGGCCGGTTGATTGTCACAGCAAGTGCGGACAAGACAGCTCGTCTATGGGACGTGCGGACGGGAGAAGTGACGGGTGAACCGATGACACATGGTACATCGGTCTCGGAGGCTGCCTTTAGTCCGGATGGACAACTTGTTGTTACAAGATCTGCTAATACTGTTAGTTTATGGGATATTCGAACCACTCTCGATGATGGACGGCCGCTTACTCGACATGATGTTAACAATTCCGATGAGCACTCTATAGACGGACAACCTGTCGACAGATTGCGAAACGAAGAGATCACACGTTTGTGGGACCCGCAAAAGGGCGCTAAGCGAGGTCAGCGAATTAAAAACAATGTACAGCTTGCTGCAGTTGCGTACAGTCCGAACGCGGAAACGGTACTGGAATGGGCAACCGATGAAAAGGTAGCACGCCTGTGGGATACATGCAGCGGAACCATGAGAGGCGAACCGTTGACTCATCCTGGATACATTCAATCAGTCGTCTTCAGTCCGGATGGACAAATCGTATTGACGGGATGTGTTGATGGGAAAGCGCGGTTGTGGGACACGGTGACTGGCTTGTTGCGTGTCGATCCATTACCGCATGACGGGCGTGTAGATGTTGTTGCATTTAGTGCAGACACAACTGCAGTATTGACGGGAAGCCGTGATAATAAAGCACGACTTTGGAACTCATCGACAGGATCGTTAATCAAAGTACTACAACATAGCGATCCTGTTGTGGCTGGTAGTTTTAGCCAAGATGGTCAGATTGTCGTGACGGCGAGCAAACAGAAATTACACATATGGAATGCAGTAACAGGTGTGGGGATGCGTGAACCCTTGGTGCACGCGTTCCAAATTACAACGACACTCTTCAGCCCGGATGGCAAGGTCCTGGTGGCTATGGATATTACAGATGGGGTGTATTTGTGGAGTGTAGGTTCCTTTGAGCTGCAATGTCCGAAGATGAAGCGCGTTGGCTCGATTGAGACCATCGCTTTTAGTCCAAAAGCACAGACATTAATTATCGGCACTTTCGGTGTTGACGAGGGCGAAGCAATGGTGGTCAGTGGGCGCGATGGCTTGTTGCAGGGTGAACCGTTGCAACACATGGGTGGAGTTGAGGCAATCACGTTGAGCCATGACGATAGCACGGTGTTAACTGGCAGTGCGGACAAAACGGCACGCTTGTGGGATGTGCGAACGAGGGTGCCGCTGAGTAAACCATTTCAACATAAAGACATTGTTTTGGCCGTGTCTTTCAGCTCCGACGGTCAAAGACTCTTGACGCAAAGCCGCGACTTGCAATCTCGCGTGTGGGACAGTCCTACACCTGCAATCCAAGACCGAAATCATTCCAATCGTTTACGCCTCTCCGTTGAAACCCGCACTGGAAAACGCCTCACCGACAACGGTGTCGTGCAGGAACTCACCTACGAAGAATGGAACTCCCGCAGGTTGGAATTGGACACCATGGGTGGTCCGTGTGACCGACCGACATGGGAGGAGTACCACCAGTGGAAGCGCGACTTGGGGGTGAAACACCCGGTTCGCCGTTAGAAGAGTCGATCCGAGGCGCAAAAGCAGGAAGGTACCGCTTTCCGCAATTGGTTCACCCACTCCTTGCGCTGAGTGATCTGTTCATCGTCGGGTAAGTCGGATTCAGACAACTGGGTCGACTCGGCATACCAGAAGGCGGCCACCAAATTCATTTCGGCCGGGGGCAGATTGTCGATCAATTTCTGACCTTGGACTGAAGCCCCCAATACCTCAGCGGCTGTTTCGAGCAGGTCATTGCGAAAATCGGCATCATCCGCCAACGGGTGGTTCCAGTGACAAAGCATCAGGTGGAGTAACAACTCGGACTCAAACAGCCCAATCAGTTTCAGGGATTGTTCGGCCACCGACATCTCAGACCCCCTGTCCAGAACCAGGCCTATCTCGCGGGGAGACGCATTGAACATTGAAAAGTGGTTGTCGTGAAGCAATCAACTCGGCTTCGAGGGCCTTGCGAACACGGGTCGAAGTTGTCGTTTCCAGGATGTGCCATTCGAGGTGCAGATTGGCCGTCCCTTCCGCCCACAACCACTGCGCCAGCCCCTTGTTGTCGGAGTGATCCAGGTGCTTTTCAATTCGCTTTCGAAGATTCTGCGTCTCGCCGACGTAGAGGGCTTCCGTAGAATTGAAGAAGAAGTAGAGTCCCTGCGTTCGTGGCACTGCATTGAGATTGAGGGCATCCACTCGCGCCGTATGGACTTCGAAGGCGGGCCGCACGCGCGCCAGCAGCTCTGGGGAAAGTCGCCGGAGTTTCCGGAGATTCAGCGCGGCCCAACGATACTGGACCGGGGCGAATCCAGGCGCTATCCGCGACGCGATCACGTCGAACTCAGCGACACGAACAGGATCGCACAAAATGCGGTCGATGGAAATCTGGTCGCGCCGTTCGATCAACCGAATCGCGACTTCGCTGGCGAACCGGTATTCGCCTTCCGATCGAAAGCTGGTGCGTATCGTGGTAGGCACAGGGCAATCACCGGATTTGCGTAGATTGAGGAGCGCGAGATTCAGCTCGGGGATCGGGGCGACCAAGCCCAGTTCCCTACAGGCAGCAAGGAACCGGGCATTTGATTCCGGGTCCACAACCACACGGTCTGCGGAGTATCCCGCCCCCGCCATTTGCAGGGCCCTAGCCAGCAGTGAGCGGTCGGTCATCGGGACTCAGGCGGGAAATACGATGGCGTTCAGGAAAGACCGTTTGTGGTGAGCCATCTGGATCTGGCGAGCGACCAAGTCGGGCCCCGGCAAGTCTCGTTGCAGAAGAATGGTTCTCAGTCTCAGGTCATCGACGTTGCCGACGAGGGGTTCGTGTTCCCAAGCAGCACGAGCCTGCTGGGTAAAAAGGCTACGTTGCAATCTTTGCTTGAGGTCAAAAGTCCAACCCACGTACAGTGGTTGACGTTTGGCGGTTTCGAGCAGGTAGATCCCCGGAACTCCGGCATATTTTTCAACATCGAGCGATCGAAGTTTCTGATCTTTGCTGAAGTCTGCGTGTGAGAGCCGCTGATCTCGAGCGGCTTTCGCACCTTTCCGCAGCATGTATGCTGCCCATCGATATTGCAGTGACTCGTAACCTGGTGCAAAACGTCGCGCGTTCGAATCAAACAGTTCCGCTAGTTTCGGATCGCAGAAGATCTCATCGAGATCGAGGTGGTCGCCGATATTTGGTGTCAGTCGCCAGGCAATCTCCGCAGCATCGATGAAGCCGTCGCATTCCCGCCAGTCGAATTGGGTGCGATTCTGGGTTGGAATGTGCGCGAGCTTGCCGGACTTCCGCAAACGGAACATCTTCCTGTTCCAGTCGACGGGTTCACCCGGAAGCTGCGCATCTCGGCAGGCATCCAGGAAGTTGGCGTTGAGTGTCTTGTCGGCTATGACGCGATCCCACGAAAAGCCCTCGTATGTTTTCTGATACGCCTTCAGTAGCAGCTCAGTCAGATTCGTGTCCCACTGAAACTTCATGATCGACGTGGGCGTGTGCTTCCTCGAAGTTTCTTGGTGCTGGGACTGTTGGGCCGGCTTTTGAGAGGTCGCCGGGACAGGACGGTTCTTGTCGGTTTTGGTGGACTTCCCCCTGCTAGCAGCCCTGGTCGTGCCAGTAGGCGGTGCGCTCACCAATGGTTCGGGGGCGCCTTCCAGTGCATCGCCTGTGACGATTTTGGAAAGCCGTTGGAGACCCCGCTTGGCGTAATCCTGGGAGAGTTCAAACCCGAGGTAATTGCGACCAAGTTTTTTCGCGACGGCGAGGGTGGTGGCACTGCCAGCGAACGGGTCCAAAACCAATTCCTGGCTGTTGGAACAACTACGAATGATGCGACCCAGCAGTTGCTCTGGCATCTGGCAGCCATGAAAACCCTCGCGCTCCTTGAAAGTTCCCGCCACCCGAGGGAAATACCAAGTGTCTTCATCGGGTTTAAAGCCGTGGACACAATCTTGAGGTCTTAAAATCCAGGTGTCGTCTGGCAGCCGACCTGTTGGATTCGCTCGTGTGTCGGCGTAAACCAACTGCCGAGCGGATGGGACCCGAATCGCCTCGGTATTAAAGGTGTACTTCGCAGGGTCGACGACAAAGTGAAACAGGTGCACGTGGGAACGGCTGAACTTGAACTTGCAGTTGACTCCGAACGTGTAATACCAAATCACCCAACTGCGACAATGAAAACCCTCGGCTTGGGCGATCAATTTCAATTCGGCCGCGTATTCGTCTCCGATCGCCAGCCAAAAGGTGCCGTCGCTCTTCAAGACCCGCTTGACTGCGCCGATCCATGCCCGGGACCAATCCAGGTAATCGTCCACCTTGCGGCGATCGCGATAGACGTCATAGGAATAGCCGATGTTGAATGGCGGATCGGCAAACGCCAGATCGACAGACCCGGCAGGCAAGGCCGCCATGCCCGAAATGCAATCTCCATTCACAATCCGATTGATGACTGGGGGTTTCATCTCTGGCGAGCATCCTTGACGGAGTGGCACTGAAGCACGGAAGGCAGACGGGTACTAAAGTCTACCTAGTTGAGAGTTGGTTGTCACTCAGGGAAACGTTAAAGAAATCGACTCGTGGCGGATCGGCAGCAGGACACTGGATTGTCGTTCTTCAAGAGCATCGATCACATGACTGTGCCCGGGGCCGAACGCCCAGATGGCGTCACCTCTCGTGAGCGTCGAGGCGACCGCGTGGGGTCCCTCAAACATGCTCCACCACCGTATGCGGCTCAAACCGTACCTTCGGCGCCTGTGCCGCCGGGTCATCCGCGGCGCGGTAGCCGGCGGCCGCGACGACGCGGGCGCTGTAGCCCTTGGCGGGGAGGCCCAGCAGGTCGTCGTATTTGGCGGCGTCGAAGCCTTCCATCGGGCAGGCGTCGATCCCCAGCAGGGCCGCGGAGGTGAGGAAGACTCCCAGGGCGATGTAGACCTGCCGGCTCAGCCAGTTGTCGAGGTCGCCCCCCGGACGGTTCATCGTGCCCAGCATCATCTGCCGCAGGCCGTCCAGCTTCTCCCGCGGCACACCTCGCACCGCGCTGATCCGGTCGATGTGCCGTTCCACGTCAGCCTGCCCCGGATTGTGCTTCACTGCGAAGACCACCAGGTGCGAGGCGTCGGTGATCTGCGGCTGGTTCCACGACAGCTCCCGCAACCTGACCCGCAGTTGCGGATTGTCAATCACAAAAAACCGCCACGGCTGCAGGCCGAAGGACGAGGGGGAGAGAATCACCGCGTCTTCCAGCGTCTGCCAGTCGGCTGGGCTGATCCGCCGCTGCGGATCGAACTTCTTGGTGGCATACCGCCAGCGGAGTTGAGACAGCAACTGGGACGCAGAGATGGGGGTCATGGCAGACAGAGACACGTCGAAAGGCAAACGAGAGAAGAGCCGGGCTCTCGCAGACGTCGCGGAGCGAACCCCGGACATCGGCGAAGCCCGATTATAGAGATCGACCGTGCCGGTCTCGATGGATGGCCAGAATGGATCGCGGGGACAGCAGCCGTGCGACGGCGGGGCCTGGGGGTCGGCCGGCGGACAGGGGGCGACTCGTTCCGCCGATTTCCGGGCGGTATACTGCATCCTCTGGGGTCGGACGGCCCCGGGTGCGATTGCCCTCCTGTTTCCCTGTTTCGACCTGCCTGTTCACGATCATGACCGAGACCATCACCCTGGGAGTCCACGGAGCCGCTGGCCGCATGGGGCAGCGCGTTGTCGCGCTGGCCGCGAAGGATCCCGCCTTTCAGCTCAAGGCGGCCCTCGAAGCGGCCGGTTCGCCCCACCTGGGGAAGGATGCCGGGGAACTGGCCGGGGTCGGCCGGCTCGGCCTGCCGATCACCAGCAGCCTCGACCACCGGGTCGATGTGATCATCGATTTCTCGGTCCCCCAGGCGGCGGTGGGGATCGCCAACCTGTGTGCCGAGCGGCAGATCCCCCTGGTCATGGCCACCACCGGCCTCGAAGGAGAAGCCCGCGAGCAGGTGCTGGCCGCTGCCCAGAACACCCCGCTGCTGATCTCTCCCAGCATGAGCCTGGCGGTGAACCTGACGATGAAGCTGGTCCGCGAGGCGGCCCGCATTCTCAAGAACGTTCCTGACGGGGTCGATGTCGAAATCATCGAACGGCACCACCGGTTCAAGGAAGACGCCCCCAGCGGCACCGCGCTGCGGTTCGGCCAGATTGTGGCCGAGGAGATGCAGCAGACGTCACACGTGCACGGCCGGCACGGCCGCCCCGGTCTGCGCCCCCGCGACGAAATCGGCTACCACGCCCTGCGGGTGGGAGACAACGTGGGCGAGCACATGATTGTCTTCGGCCTGATGGGGGAAACGATCGACCTCGCGGTGAAGAGCCACACCCGCGACAGCTACGCTTACGGGGCCCTGGCCGCCGCCAAGGTCCTCGCCTCGCGCAAGCCCGGCCTGTACTCGATGGCCGACGTGATGGGGTTCTGAAACCCGCCGGGAACCCCGGCATACACGATCCAACCGGCCCGGCGGGAGCGATGGCGGCCCGCCGGTTTTTTCTGCGCCGGCCGGACTGCCGGGTATAGAATACAGAGACAGACTCTTCTCTCCAGCGGATTCAGGTCATGACGGAACTGCGCACTCCCCAACCATTGCCGTACCACAATGTCGCGAACTTCAAGTTCGTCTATCCGACGTTGTCGCGCCGCAGCAAAGGGATCTCGATTGGGGTGAATCTCAATCCCGACAAGGTCTGCAACTTCGACTGCATCTACTGCCAGGTCGACCGACGAAGCGAGGCCGAGACGAAGTTCGTCGAGCTGGAACGGCTGCTGAGCGAACTCGACACAATGCTGACCGAGGCCGAGACGGGGCACATCTTCGAGGAGGGGCGGTTTGCCGAGACCCCGGCCGACCGCCGGCGGGTGAACGACATCGCCTTCGCCGGCGAGGGAGAGCCGACCACGTACAAGAATTTCGACCAGATTGTCGAGGCGGTCGCGAACCTCAAACGGAAGCACGGGCTGCACCACGTGAAGATGGTGCTGATCACCAACGCCAGCATGTTCCACCGCCCGGTGGTGCAGCGGGCGCTGGAGATCTTCGACGCCAACCAGGGGGAGATCTGGGCGAAGCTCGAGGCGGGGACCGAGGCCTATTACAAGCTGGTCGACCGGACCGTCATTCCGTTCCAGCAGATTCTCGACAACATTCTCGCCGCGTCGCGCCTTCGTCCCCTGGTGATCCAGGCGCTGTTCATGCGGGTGCATGGCGAACCCCCTCCGGCCGCAGAGATCGCCGCGTGGTGCGGCCGGCTGCGCGACATTGTGCAGGGGGGCGGGAAACTCAAGCTGGTGCAGGTCTACACCGTCGCCCGGCGTCCTGCCGAAGATTTCGTCGCCCCGCTGACCAATCCCGAGCTGGAAGAGATCGCCCGGCAAGTGCATGAACTGGGTCTGCCGGCGGAGATCTACGGGTCGACGTAAACGGGGCGGGCCAAAATCGTCCCCAGTATTTTGGGGACATTCGGCGGGATTGTTGATCGGATCTCGGAAGTGATCGATGTGGCGATTCCGTCGCCGGTTCGCATAATGTGCACCACCAACCACCGCGCCCACCAGCACAGCATCTGTCGCCGACATGTCCTGAAGGGACATTCTTTCATAGCCCAGGGTTCGCCGCGCAGCGGCTACCGTGGGTTACGAGTCCAAGACACGATTCATCCCTGAAGGGGATGGCTTGAAACGGGGGTTTCGGATCAACCGCGGGCTGATTGTGACCTGCCTGATCGGCGTGTGGAGATCGACACCCGAGTCGATGGGCGTGATCGAGGGGTGAAGCGAATCCCTACAGGATTCAGGCACCTTATGGATGGCCCTGACCCAGGGTAGCCGCTGCGCGTCAACCCTGGGCTATGGAAGAGTTCCCCTTCAGGGAACGGCTCAGGCAACGATCAATCACCTCATCACGGTGATCGTGATTGCGTTTTGCCGAAGGATTCCGCGCTGCCATGTCCTCGAGGAAACACGACATCCGATGTTCCATGGATTCCATGGCGAGTCCTTATCGCCGCATTTCCAGCCGGAATGTATTGACTGTCCCCTTCCGTTCGACCTCGACGTCGACGGTCTGGCCGACGGGGATCTCGTTGAGCGCGTAGCGCAGCAGGTCGGTCTCGCGGGTGAAGGTCTGGCCGGCGAACCGCAGCAGCAGGTCCCCTTCGAGAAACCCGGCCCGGTGTCCCTGGTCGTGTGGGGCGAATTTGCCGGCATGCTGCAGGTACAGCCCCGTCCGGTCGGCGGGTAGCCCGAGCTTCTCGCGCTGGGACTCATCGAGTTCCTTGAAGTACAGTCCCCCCAACGCCATGCGCCGCAGTTCCCAGCTCGAGGCGCGCCAGGCGATGTCGTCGGACCGCCGCCAATTTCTCGGCAGCGTAAGCGTGATGGTGAGAGGCTGCCCCTCACGCCGCAGGTCGACCTGCACCTTGCCCCCTTCGGGCGGGATGCCATTCAGCACCCACTGCACGTCGGCCATCGACAACACCGGCTGGTTGTTGAGCCGGCGGAGTTCATCCCCCGGCTGCAATCCCGCCCGGCTGGCGGGGGTGTCGGGGGTGACTTGGCGGAGGGTGCCGCGGGTCTGCGGATCGAGAACGAGCCCGATCGCCCGGGGATGCGGCTGGGGGAACAGCACGGTTTCGGCAAGGGCCCCGTCGCGGTCGCGGGCCGACTGCCGGTGGGCGTCCCCAATCATGTGACAGTGAATGCAGCTCTGAACGACGTTCCCTTCGTAGTTGAGCGTTGGTCCGTATTTCTCGCGGAACCGGGGGAATTCGTGCGGCGTGGGAAACTCCGGGGCGGGGCCCCGCTTGGCGGCGAGGTCCCCCCGCTCGGCGGCGGGGAGTCGGTGCAGTTCGAGGGCTCCTTCCATCGCCCGGGCCAGTCCCTCGATCGAGACATCGTCGGCCCACTGGATCTGGTCGGAACGGGTGCCGAAGCGGCCGTAGATGGTCCCCTCGGCATTCAAGAAGAAGACGGCGAACGACTGGTCAGTGTCGAACTGGAACAGCCGGAGGTCGAGGTTGTTCGCCGCGACCAGCCGGACCCGCACGAACTGCTCGAGCAGCGGGCGCACCTCGGCATGTTGCTCGATCAATTCTTCATCGAGCTTGACACACTCTTCGCACGGCAGGCAGCGCAGGGCGACCAGCAGGGGTCGGCCGGTCTGCCGGGCCTCGGTCAGTCCCCGGTCGAGATCGTTGTAGATCCAGAACCCTTCGGAGAGCACTTTGTCGCGATCGGCCAGCACTTTCTGCTGGCGGGTCGGCTTGGTCTGGGCGTGTGCCGGGGGAACGGCGGCCAGCATCGCCAGCAGTGTGACGGCCGGGATCCAGCGGAGGGCAGACATCGGGGGAAACTCGGGCGAGGTGCGGGAGGGGAATGAACAGCGCCAAGGACGTGGCCGATTTGCCGCCACTCGCGGCGTGGCTACATCGTCCGGCCACCATCGACGACCAGGCATTGGCCGGTGGTGAGCGTGGTGCCGGCGGCGAGGTAGTAGATGGTGTCGGCGATGTCTTCGGGGGTGGCGGGGCGCTGCAGGGGATAGTTGGCGGTGCGGGCGTTGAGTTGTTCTTCGGTCATCACGGCCCGCAGCCAGCGGGTGTCGATGGGGCCGGGGCAGACGGCGTTGACCCGGATCCCGGGGCCGAGCACGCGGGCCAGCGAGCGGGTCATGGTGTTGAGGGCCCCCTTGCTGGCGGCGTAGGCGATGCTGGAACCTTCGCCGCCGATCCCGGCGACACTGCTGACATTCACGATCGCCCCGCCGCCTGATTTCTTGAGGAGCGGGGTGGCGGCCCGGGTGACGAAGAACGGGCCCTTGAGGTTCACCTGCAGGATGCGGTCCCACTTGTCTTCGGTGAGGGCTTCAAAGTCGGCATGATCGACGAACCAGGTGCAGGCGGCATTGTTGACCAGCACATCGAGCCGGCCGAATTCCTGCTCGATGGTCTGCAACATTCCCCGGACCTCGGCATCGACCCCGACGTCGGCCTTCACCAGCAGGCCCCGCACGCCGCAGTCGGTGACCAGCTGGAGCGTCTCGCGGGCGTCGGCCTCGCTGCGGGAGTAGTTGACGACGACGTGGTAGCCATTCTGGGCGAAGCGGAGGGCGGCGGCGCGCCCCACACCGGTGGCGGAACCGGTCACGAGAACGACCTTCGCAGGGGAATTCGACATGGAGGGATTTCCAGGGGGAGAGAACGCGGGGAGTGCGGAACGCGGCCGGCCGGCTCGTTCGGGCAGGTGACACAGGCCGCGGTGCCGGATGGCGGCGGCCGGTCGACGGGCGAACCTGGCGTGCGACCGGCGTGGCTGGGGAATGATAAAGAGCGGTCGCAGACCGCGACAGGAAGGGACGCCGACGAGGGGACCGAGGGGGGGCGCGGGGGGCGACCAGGCAGCACCAGCGGATGGATCACCGAGGGAACGTCGCTGTGTTCGCGGTCGGAAGCCGTTCGTGGTTTGCGGTTCGGCGGTGAAGGCCGGGGACGGGTGGTTTCCGGCGTCCCGGCCGCACGCTACAATCCTTTCTGATTCGGGCGATTAGCTCAGCTGGTTAGAGCGCCATGCTTACACCGTGGATGTCGGGGGTTCGAATCCCTCATCGCCCATTTCCCCCTGGTCGCAACGTCGCCGCACAAGCTCTCAGTCGTCGTCGCTGAGGGTTTCTGGCGCTGATGGCCTGTTGTGGCCCCCCCGGGGATATGCTCACCCCCCCTGCTGTCGCGAGTAGTGCATTTTCACTGCCATTGGGGAATGGTCCGCGGCGCGGAATCGTGCGGCGATCGCTGGACTGTGACTGAACCAACGGCCGTTGGCAGCAACCGGGGCGACCGTCAGGAGTTTCCTTCTCGAAATGCTGAACCCGGGAATCCACGGGACCGATTCCCGCCGGAGTTGGCAGCCCGGAACCGGCAACTCCGCCGGAATCCGTGACGGCTGGCGGGCAATTTCCCGTCGCCGGCAGAGGCGGCTGGGGCCGTGGGCGCCGTCGGGTTGCCAGCGATGCCCGGGAGAATCCGGGTGCGGTGATCCCGCCGTGTGATCACAGACCCGAGAGACCGTACTCGTCGCTGGCCTGCCGCATTGTCAGTCGGCCACTGCACCCCGCGAGCCAATCCGGTATTCTTGCCCCGACCCTTGGTCGAGACGCCGGTTCCGGTGGGTCGGCGGGCCAGCGCTGTTTTCCGTACTGCTCCCCGGTTGTCACCCGCTCTTCGGATCGACTCGATGTCCCAGCTTGAAATCAGCACCACGCATGCCGGCAATACGGCCACTCTCCGCCTCACGGGCCGGCTCGATGCGACGACGGCCGGGAGCCTCGCGGCGGCCATCCCGGCTGATGCCGGGTTGCGCCGGCTGATACTGGACCTCGGCAACTGTCCGTTCGTTTCGAGTGGCGGCATTCGTGAAATCCTCGGGGCGCGGGCCCGACTTGCTCCGCTGGGGGGTGGAGTCGAGCTGATCAACGTGCAGCCGGAGGTCCGCCGTGTGTTTGAACTGACCGGGCTCACCGAGATCCTCCGCATCCGCGACAAGCCCCGTGAGATTTGCCTCGACGGGTTGCCGTTCCTGTCGGAAGGGGTCTTTGGTGAAGTCTTCCGCATCGACGACGAAACGATCGTCAAACTCTACCGCGAGGGGGTGGACCCAGCGCTTGTCGAGCGGGAGAAGCAGTTTTCGCGCGCGGCGTTCGTCGCCGGCATTCCGACGGCGATTTCCCTCGACATCGTGACCTGCGGAAAGCGATTGGGCATCACGTACGAGATGCTGGGAGCCGATTCGCTCTCGGCCCTGATGCGGCGCGAGCCCGAACGGATGGACGACCATGCGAAACTGCTCGCGACGCTCGCCCGCACCATTCACGCGACCGAGGCCGATCCGGCCGTGCTGCCCGACATCAAGGCAGCCGCCGGGGGCTGGCTCGATCGACTTTCTTCCCTCTTCACAGCCGACGACATCGCCTTTCTGCGCCGCCGGGTGGCGACAATCCCCGACGCCACGACCTGCGTGCATTTCGACCTCCATGGCGGGAATGTCATGGTCTGCCATGGCGAACCGGTGGTGATTGACATGGGAGACTTTTCCCGCGGCAGCCCCCTCTTCGACCTCGGTCTTATCGAGACGATCTACTCGCCGATGGTGGGGATCTGCGAACGGGTGACCAAGATCCCGAACGCGATCGGCGCTCAGTTCCTCGAATTGTTTCACAACCACTACTTCGCCGGCCTCCCCGCCCACGCGCGGGAAGACTTTGAACGCGAGCGGGCGTTTTATGCGTCGCTGCGGCTCATGCACTCGATCCCGCTGCTCGATGCCATCCCCGACTTCCAGGCGCAGCTCATTCAGGTTGTCCGGGACCGGCTCATCCCCACCATGCGCTCCGCCTAGCCAAACAACACGAACCGGACAGCGTCTCCCCGGTCCACGGCACCGG
Source organism: Planctomycetaceae bacterium (assembly GCA_046339535.1). GTDB lineage: Bacteria > Planctomycetota > Planctomycetia > Planctomycetales > Planctomycetaceae > UBA10511. Next base: position 45,045 of record JBKDUK010000252.1, read on the forward strand.
GTTGCGGTGACTGTGGCGTCTGCGCAGAATTCCGAATCGCGGCACCTTGGCAATGCTGGGTGGCGGCTTCTTCCGGGGGGAGTGTCGACGGGTCGAATTCCATCGACTCGACGCGGTCGGAGAGGTTTGACAGACAAAACAGTTCGGAACCGCGCTCTGGAAGAGACGTGCGGTTGTTGTTGGCTCCCTCGGAATGGCAGGGCATGGTTGTGTCGTCTTCGTCACCGGCAGAGAACCCCGTGCCGAAGGGCTCCGGGAAAAATCCGGCTCCCCGTCTGCTCGAGGCTGGGATCGATGTCACTTCCTACGACCCTCCGGAGTTGTCGCACCGGATCTGGCTGGAGATCGAAGACCGCGTGCTGGCGGTGCGGGGGACTGATGATCGCTGGGAACTGGCCTGTGCTTTGCCGCAGCGGTGCGGACAACGGCTCGCGGCGGGAGAATCGGCCGCCGACCTGCGGGCCTGGCTGCGGCATCCCGCCGTCGTCCGCCTGTTGAAGGACCGCCGGGAGGTGCGGATGGCGGTGATCGACTCGTCCCTGCCGATTCCGCTGCTGGAACGGCTGGTCGCAGTGCGCCGGCGGTTGGCGCGGTGGTGGCCCGGGCGACTGCGGCGTGCCGAGCGGGAGCGCGTCCTGGTCGAGTCGTGTGAAACCTGGGCTCACGCGCTCACATCCGGCACACCCGTGGCGACCCTGCTGCAAGAGCCGCTGCAGAGCCAGGTGCGGGCTTCGCGGAACGAGCAATTGCGGCGGCGGGGCTGGCTGTCGCGGGTGGTGCGGCGGTGCCGGCAGGGAGTGCTGTGGGGGCTGCTGGGAGGGGGTTTGTTGTATGCCGGGCTGTGGATTCGGCTGGCGTGGCTGCAGCCGTCGGCGGCGGGGCTTGATCCGTTGGAGGCCCTGGACACGACGACCCGCGCGATTCCCGTCGAGCAGCGGGCCTGGCCGTTGGTGAAGCGGTTCTGGGAGACCGACCCGTGGCGGGTCGACATGCGGTGGCAGCTGGGTCTCAGTTCCGCCTGGGTGGCGGGACCGAGCGACCCGAACTGGCCGGAAGCGCGCGCCAAACTCGAATCGATTGGCGACTCGTGGGACCTGCTGCTGGAGGCGTCGCGGAAGCCGACGCTGGGTTACCTGTTTCGCGACTGGCCCGTCCATCAAGTCCAGTTGTCGAGCGTGATGCTGGCGGCCTCCTCCTCGCGGTGGCAATCGCGGCAGTTGTCGATTGCCCTGCATCTGCTCCAGGGGGAGGCCCATCGAGCGCTCGAGAACAGGGATCCTGACCGGGCGGTGGAGATGGCGTTGGCCGCCCTGCGGCTGGCCCGCCTTGCGTACGACGCGGGCAACCATCCCTCCCTGAGGCAACTGGGGGACAATGGCGTCCTCGAGGTGGTCGACTTGCTGGGAACGCTCTGTCAGTCGGGACAACTCCCGGCGGCTGCGCTGGTCCGGCTGCGGGATGCCATCCTCGAACCCCGCGTGGAAAGGACGGCCCCCGCGGTCGATGTCGAACAGGTGCTGATCCAGCAGCTCGACCGGCTGTATTCGCCGGGGGAGAACGGCGCGGTGACCCGGCAGGGATTGCAGATCTTGTGGAGCGAGTCGGTGCTGCCCGGGGGGATGACGCCCGTGCTCGGTTGGCTGATGTGGCCGGCCGACCGTCCCTGGCTTCAGCCGTGGCTGTTACGGTCGGGAGAACCGGTTTTGCCGCTGGGGCCGATCCTCGCTCCGCTGATGTTGGGGCGACGCGGGGCCCGGGACGAGATCCTGCGGATGGTGGCCGCCGCAAGCGGGCGGGCGGATCCGCAAGCCGACGCGCAGGCGTTCCTCACGGAATTGCGGGTGGAGCTGGCCGAGGTGGTCCAGACATCGTGGTCACAATGTCGGTATGCCCCGGTCATTGCCACGCTGCAAAGCAGCCTGCCGCTGCTGGCCGACCTGCTGGCGGTGCCCCTCGATCCGCGTCCCAGCCGGGCCGCCGAGGGAGCCCTGGCAGTGCGGCTGGCGTCGGAACTGCACCGGTTGCGGACGGGACAGTTCCCGGCGAACCTCAGCGACCTGGTCCCGCAGGATCTCGCGGCATTGCCGGTCGATCCCTACGACGGGCAGCCGCTGAAGGTCCGCCAGATCGGCGATCGGCGCTGGCTGTACTCCGTCGGCGAAGACGGCCGGGACGACACCCAGGGCTGGAGCGACGAGGATCCCGCGAAGCCGGTGCATCCCCGGGATCTGCGGCTGGGGGAGCTGACAGAACCCGACAGGCCGGTGCGTTGAACCATCGCCACGGGCACCGCAGGAGTGAGCCGAGGGATCGGGGTCGTTACAGCGGCGAAAGATTTTCCGTCAGCCTCCCTGGGGGAGACCTGAGGTCAACGTGCGGATGTACCCGTTCAACTGGTCGATGGCTTGCGCGAGCTGGGTGATCGACTCGTGGATCGGTGCCGGTTCAGCCTTTTGGCAGGCCTGTTCAACATGTCGCGCGGCGCGAGAGGCGGCGGTCGCGCCGACGTTGCCCAGGGATCCCTTGAGGGTGTGGGACAAAGACTGCACCCGCGGCCACTCGGCACGCGACTGGGCCGATTCCAGTTCCTGCAACAATCGCTGGTTCTCACTGACGCTCAGCAGCAGGATCTCCCGCATCAGTTCCTGATCTCCGCCGACCCGGGAGGAGAGGGCGTCGGTGTCGAGCAGGGGCTCGTCGACGGGAGCGGGCGGAAGGGCGGGGCTGTGGCCGGCCGTCGTCCGTGTCAGGCAGGCGTCGATTTCCTCCAGCAACTGGGTGGGATCCACCGGTTTGGAGACGTAGCCATCCATGCCGGCGGCGAGGCAGAGTTCGCGATCCCCTTTCAGTGCGTGGGCCGTGACGGCAATCACCGGAAGATGCCCGCCGAGTTGTTGTTCGCGCTGTCGGATCCGGGCGGTGGCCTCGAAACCATCCATCACGGGCATTTGTCCGTCCATGATGACCACATCGAACGGGCGTGATTCGAGGAGGTCGAGCACCTCGCGTCCATTGTTGACGACCACCACCTCATGTCCGGCCTGGCGGAGAATGGCGAGGGCCACTTTCTGGTTGATGAGATTGTCTTCCGCCAGCAGGATCCGGCAGGTGCGTGGTCGGGGGCCTGCCGTCCGGGAGGATTGGTCCGGTGTGGGAACGGATGTCCCCGGAAAGGGTTTGACGGGTGCGGCCCGATGGGAATGCCGAGCCGTCTCACGGCCGCGCAGCACGTCGTTGAGCGAATTGAACAACAGCGAGGAACTGACCGGCTTGGTCACATGCCAGTCGATGCCGAGTGTCCGACAGCGGGCGAGATCGGCCTGGCGAGTGGCCGACGAGAGCATCATCACCACCGTTCCCGCAAAGGCCATTTCCTCGCGCAGGATGCGGGCGACCGCGAATCCGTCCATTTGAGGCAGGATCGAATCGATCAGGATCAGTTCGTAGGGGGCCTTCGCGGCCGTGGCCTTGATGACCTCGGACAGCGCGTCCGGACCAGTGGCGACCCCGGTCGGCTGGATATGCCAGCGCGTCAGTGTTTCTTCCACCGATTGCCGGGTGACCGCATCGGCGTCGACCACCAGCACGCGCAGGCCATTCAGGAACGAGAGAACCGGCAGTTCCCGGCTGTCGTCCGGGTGGGGAAGCTCCAGCGGCAGAGTGAAGAAGAACTCGCTGCCGACGCCAGGCGTACTGTCGACTTCGAGTGTCCCTCCCATCAGGGAGACCAGCCGGGACGAGATGCTGAGACCGAGTCCCGTGCCGCCATAGGCCCGGCTGACCGAGGTATCGGCCTGTTCGAACGGCTGGAAGATTCGCGCCTGTACCTCCCGGGTGATGCCGATCCCGGTATCCCGAACGCTGACCCGCAGTTGGACGGGGCCAGGCGGCTCCGAGACGCGGCGGATGATCAACTTCACTTGTCCCTGGGAGGTGAACTTGATGGCGTTGCCAAGGAGGTTCAGCAGGACCTGCCGCAGGCGCCCGGGATCACCAATGAGAAAGGCCGGGATCGCGGGATCGAATTCGCTGGTGAGCAGGAGGTTTTTGGCCTGGGCACGGGGGGCGAGTTCATTGATGACTTCCTGGGCACAATCGCCGGGGCAGAAGAGGAGGTTGTCGAGTTCGAACTTGCCCGCTTCGATCTTGGAGAAATCGAGGATGTCGTTGACGATGTCGAGCAGGCTTTCGGCCGAGTGCAGGCTGATCTGCAGATAGTCTCGCTGGGTCGGTGTGAGATCGGTGTCGAGTGTGAGGCGGGTCATGTTCAGGATGCCGTTCATGGGCGTCCGGATTTCATGGCTCATGTTGGCGAGAAATTCGCTTTTGGCGCTGTTCGCCGTCTCGGCGGAGATCTTGGCCTGGGTCAACACCTGTTCGGCCTCGCGGCGCCGCACTCCCAGCGCGATCCAGTCGGCGATCGACCCGAGACACTGCACGATCGAGTCCGCCAGGGGGTGGCGGGCGAACATCGCCATCACCCCCAGCACCTCGCCATTGATGATGAGGGGATGTCCGGCGAACGCGATCATCCCCTCCCGCCGGGCCCATTCCTGATCGGAAATCCGGGGATCGGTCAGCACCTCGTTCGTCAGGTGGGGTTTTCGTTCGGCGGCGATCCTGCCGATTTTGAACTGCCCCACGGGGATCCGGCCGTGCGGGCCATCGAGGTGCGTATACAGGCCGGCGCTGGCCCGCAGTTCCAGGAGCGTCCCGTCGGCGGACAGGGTCCAGATCCTGGCGAAGGCGGCGTCGAGATGGCGGACGAGAGCCTCGGCACACTCCTGCAGCATTTGGGAAATGTCCTCCTGGCGGGTGAGGACACCACCGATATCGGCCCGCAGCGCGGTGAGCCGGTTTTCTTCGAGCCGCCGCTGTTCGGCCCGCCGGATTTCGGTCACATCGCGGGTGAAGCAGCGGGTGTGGATGAATTCGCCCTGTCGGCCCCGAAACACGCTGGAATTGATCAGGACATCGCGAATGGTTCCATCTTTGCGGCGCAGGCGGGCATGGTAGTTCTCCAGGGATTGGTTGCTGATGAGCCGCTGGAGGATGTCCTGGATCACCGGAGGATCGGCATGGAATTCGGAGATGTGATGGCCGATGTATTCCTCGGCCGAGTACCCCAGCATGGCGAGTTCCGTGCGGTTGGCCCGCTCGATGATCCCGGTGGGACCAACCCAGTGCAGACCGACGTTCGAGTTGTCGAAGAAATCCTGGAGTGCCTGGGTGTGTTCCTCGAGCAGTTTTTGTGCATTGTGCTGCTCGGTGATGTCGCGCAGCACCTTGGAAGCCGCGACGATTCGACCGTTGGCATCGCGGATCGGTGACACGCTGAGCGACACGAAAATCTGTCGCCCGGACTTGTGAGTCCGGATGGTTTCGCGGTGGGCGATCGGAAGTCCTCCGCGGACCTGTTCCAGGATCTCATATTCCTCAGACAGCCGGTCGGGAGGAAGCAGCGTGAAGATGGGTTGCCCGACGATCTCGTCGACCTCGTAGCCGAAGACGCGCACCGCCCCCTGATTCCAGGACAGGATGGTTCCATCCAGCGACAGGCTGAGAATGGCATCGTCTGACGATTCGACGATCGCGGCGAGTTGGGCGCGGGCTCCCTCGGCTTGACGTCGGATGCTGATGTCGACAATCGAAGCCAGCGCGAAGCTGCCCGCCGCCGATTCGATCGGGCTGAGCCCGACTTCAATCGGCATCTCGGTGCCATCTTTCCGCAGGCCGAACAGTTCGCGTTGCCCGCCCATGGCGCGGAACTGGGGTGCCTGGAAGAACTGGTCGCGCTGCGTGGGATGCTGGGCCCGGAACCGCTCGGGAATGAGCAACTCGATGGGCTGACCGACCAGCTCTTCCCGGGTGTAGCCGAAGAGCACCATCGCCTGGCGGTTGACCATGCTGATCCGGCCATTCCGGCCGATCAGCACCATGGCGTTGGGGGCGGCTTCGACGGCCAGCTCAAACAGATCACCAGTCCGCTCGTTTGGCGCAGGTCCCATCGCAGCCACCCCCTTGTGAAAACCAGGAATTCAACAGGTTCGGGCGAGCACGGCCCGGTTGTCCAGTCGGCGGCGCGTCTGTGTCGGGCCTGGGCGGGTCATCACGCGATTCTGACCACCACCACCGTGGCGTCATCGGCATAAGTGCGTGACCCGGTAAACCCGGCCATCGCATCGAACAGGCAGTCGATGATCTGCTGGGGGGTGCCGTGCCGATGATCGCAAATGACCCGGGCGACACGCTCCATGCCAAACTGTTCATCGCGGTCGTTCATCGTCTCGAGGATGCCATCGGTGAACAGCACCAGAAGGTCTCCCGGGCGAATCGGCAGGGAGGTCACTTCCGCGAAGTCGGCGACGGGGTTGATCCCGAGCGGGCATTGCGCCGCGCAAAGCCGCTGGACCTCTCCCGCGCTGTTGACCAGCAGCGCTTCATGTCCGGCGCCGAGATACGACAGGGTCTGGCTCCCCAGGTCGACCTCGGCGAGAAACATGGTCACAAACGAATCGACCGGCAGGCTCCGGCACAGATCGTCGTTGACCTGGGTCAGGATCTCCTGGATGGGGAGGCGAAGCCGTCCGAGGACCCGGGTCAGGCAGGAGACGTTGGTCATCTGCAGTGCCGGCCCGACACCATGCCCGCTCACGTCCCCCACCCCCACCATCAGGCATTGGGGACGAGTCTCGAAATAGTCGTAATAATCGCCGCAGAGCCGGCTCGCCGCCTGGTTGATTCCCGCGATCTCAAACCCCGCGCTCGAGATCCCAGCCCGGGGGTACAGATGACGCTGGAAATCCTGGGCGATCTCCAGTTCCCGCTCGATCTGTCGGGTGCGGACCGTCTCGCTGATGTCGGTCGAGACACTGGCGACGGCACAGACGCTGCCGTCGGTGTCGAGCAGGGGAAACCGGACGGTGAGATAGTCGCGGTCTCCATTGCTGAGGGTCAGTTTCTCCTCGACGGTGATCACATCAAGACTTTCGATCGTCCGGCCCTCCTCAATCTGGATCCGGCGGGCCACCGACTCCTGGAAGAAATGGGACGCCGTCTTGCCAATCGCATTCTCGAGACTCCCCGAGATCAGCTCGGCATGCCGCTGGTTCACGAATTCGTACCGGCCCTGCAGATCCTTGATGCAGATGTTGGCGGGGATGTGATTCAACAGCAGCCGCTCCCGGCTGCGCATGTACTCGAGCCGCTGTTCCGCCCGGATCCTGTCGGTAATATCGCGTCCCACCGCATAAATCATCCGTTTCTCGGGAACCGAAGAGGCGTTCCATTCAATCCAGTACTCGGCACCGCTTCGCGAGCGTGTCCGGTTCCGGAAGTTGATGGTCCTGATACCCTGCCCCAGCCGCCGAATTTGCTCCAGGACCGCCGCGACATCGTCGGGATGGACGAATTCAATCAGGGGTCTCGAGGTCAGCTCTTTCTCGGAATACTCCATCCGCTCGACGAAGGCTGGATTGGTCGTGAGAAAATAACCGTCCAGGCTCGCGATACAGAAGAAGTCGAGCGACAGGTCGAAAAACTGCTCGAGTTGTTCCTCGGCGGTGCGCAGCGGTGTGAGATCAACAATCGTGCACGCGGTTCGGACGGGTGCGTGCCGTGGAATCCGGTTGAGGCCAATCGCCAGTGGAATGCTCTTTCCATCCCGGCGCTGTCCGAAAATCGAATTGCGGTCCGAGAGCATCCTGGATCCCGGAGCACTGTAATATTCCTGCCGGAGACCCGAATGTTGTTCCCGGAAATGCTGGGGAAGGAGGACTTCAATCGGCCGACGTTCCAGTTCCTCAGCGGTATAGCCGAAGATCGAGCCAGCCCGGCTGTTGGCGTAACTGATCAACCCATCCTCTTCGACCAGAATGACCCCCAGAGGACAGTCGGCGAGGTAATCGGCGAACTCCTGCATCCGGCGGATCAGCCGGTCGCGCAGCTCCACGATGGTGGCCCCGACCTGGACGCGCGCCCGCAGTTCCTCGGGATCGAATGGCTTCCGGATGTAGTCGCTGGCTCCCGCCGCCAGCCCCTCGACCAGATCAGCGCTGCCCGCGCGGGCCGTCAACAGAATCACATGCAGCGGCCAGGGGGATTCGGCCCGGCAGAAGCGACGGCAGATCTCGATTCCCGTCAACCCGGGCATCGTCCAGTCGAGTATCGCGAGCTGGGGCGCCGCAGGCCCCTCGAGAACCCGGGCCGCCTCCAGTCCGTCGGTGGCCGTCACAACCTCATAGTCCAGTTTCTCCAGAAATCTCTGCACGATTCTCAGGGAGACCGGATCGTCTTCCGCGACGAGGATTTTCATTCTGCCGCTCCCTGTGACGTCAAGCTGTGGCCCCTACCCGACCACAGTGGTTTTGCAACCGCTCGTTGTGTCGAAGGCAGATCGTTTATACGCCGTTCAAATGGTGCACACAAGCAGATTGAGTCCCTCGGCCCGAGAGAGGTGGTGCTTTGATCGCGGCAAGATTCTCAAGTCGTGACCGGCGGGGCCGAGGACCGAGGCGACTGCGGGGAGATCGCCGGCACAGGACCCGGCGGGGTATTGCGGATCCTGCGAGACAACTGACTTGGCTCGCGCGTCCCAGACACCGCGTGCTTCCTGGCCAGTGTGACCGCGTCTGGTTCGAATGCCGCTTCGGTCGTCGCGGAGCATTTCTTCACCCGGATCACCCAGGGGCCGCTGTTGAGTGCCGCGCTGCTGGCATTGCGGGGGGCAGATGCCGGGACCCAGTGCAGCGTGGCAGCCGAACGGGAGAGGGGCACTCCGAAGCGGGTCAGGGAGACACCTGCGGCCCGAATCAGCAAAACCCCGAACAGCCGAAACATTCCAGGGAACTGCGGCTGTGGCAAATCCCTGGGGACACCGTCGTCAATTCACCGACACCCCGGGGAGTGGCCGCTTTACGGACGTCTCAGGCCAGTCCGCAACTCTTCAGCATGGGCCGTATCGACCTGGGGTGTGTGGCCGGAGTCAATCGCCTTCCACTTGTTTAATGGACCTGACCCCTTTTTTCGGAAGCCACTTCGAGCTGCGGGATCTGGACAGGTTCGCCGCCGGCCCGGGCGCTTTCCCAGATGGCGAGGCAGACCAGCGTCGCCCGGATGCCGTCGATGTGCGTCAGCTCCGGACGGGCCTCCCCCCGGACGCATTGCAGGAAGTGCTGCAACTCGGCCCCATGCCCCTTGTCTCCCTGCCGGTCGGTCTTCTCCAGGGGCTTCGCCCCCGTGACCGTCAGACTGCGGAAGTCGTCCATCACCAGGCTGGTCGACCCGGTGAAGATCTCCAGCCGCTCTTTCCCCGAAGCGGTCGTCCCCCGGCAGGCGTAGATCACCGTGCCGATCGAACCGTCGGCGAACGTGATCTGGGCCGACACATCCTCCATCTCGTTGATCGATGAGCTGGCCCCCAAAGCGGTGGCCGTCACGCTCACCGGCTCGGCTCCCGTCAGCCAGGTCAGCAGATCGACGAAGTGGCACACCTCCCCCACGATGCGCCCGGCCGCCGACGAGGGGTCGAACACCCAGTTGTCGCGCGGCAGCGGTCCCGCGTTGACGCGGTAAATCATCATCCGGGGGCCGGGCAACTGCTTCAGACAGTTCTGCAGATCCCGCACCAGCGGGGCGAACCGGCGGTTGAAGCCCACCATGCAGATCCGGTCGCCGGTGATCTGGGCGGCCAACTGCTCGCATTCCTCGACGGTAATCGCCAGGGGCTTTTCGCAGAACACATGCTTCCCCGCGTTGAGCGCGGCGAGGCTCATCCGGGCGTGGGCGGCGTCGCGGGTGAAAATGCAGACGGCATCCACCTGGTCGTCACGCAGCACGGCGTCGTAGTCGGTGGAGCTGATGGCCGCTCCGTACCGCGTCGCCATCTCCTGGGCCGACTGCCCGGTCGAGGCGACCAGTGCCCGCAGCGACACATTGGGGCTGGCCTTGAGATTCGGCAGGTGAAACTGCCGGGCGAATCCGCCGCAGCCCGCCACCGCCATCCCGATCGGCCGCCCGGTCACCCGGGGCTGTGTCCGCGTCGACGCGACCTGCACCGTGCGCAAAGTCGGGTCTTGCTGTTCGTCGTACTTCAGCAGAATGCCCATGCAGCCCCCCGGGCTCTCGACGAGCGTGCGGTAGGCCTCCTCCGACTGCGGCAGGGTGAACTCGTGGGTCACCAGTGGACCCACGCGCACCCGTCCATCCTGCAGCAGCTTGAGGAACTCATCCATGTTGCGCTGCTCGGTCCAGCGGACGTAGGCGAATGGATAGTCCTGTCCCTTCTGCTCGTAGGCCGGGTCATAACGGCCCGGACCGTACGACCGCGAGACCAGCAGTTCGAGCTCTTTGCGGTAGAACGCCTCCTGGGGAATGTCCATCCCCACGAACCCGACCATCACGATCCGCCCCCGGTCGCGGACCATGTCGATCGCCTGTTCGATCACCTCGTTGCTGGCGGTGGAGGCACACATCAGCACGCGGTCGACACCCCGGCCGGCGGTCGCCTCGCGCACCAGGTCGGGCACTCCCGGACCGGCCGTCAGCGTGAGCTCGGCTCCCAGGGAACGGGCCAGTTCGAGGCGGCCGGCGTTCACGTCAATCGCCACCACCCGGCCTCCCGCCGTACGGACCAGTTGCGACACGAGTTGCCCGACCAGCCCCAGCCCGATGACCGCCACCCGGTCTCCCACTTCCACCGCCGCCCGCCGCACCGCCTGCAGGGCGATGCTTCCCAGGGCCACGAACGAGGCATCGTTCGCCGTCACCCCGTCGGGCACCCGCACGCACAGGTTGCGCGGGGCGTGGATGATCTCGGCATGTCCTTCCCCGCCGTAGGCCACCAGATCGCCCGGCCGGATCCCCTCGACTTCGCGCCCCACTTCGAGCGCCACACCGGCCCCGCTGTAGCCCAGCGGGGTCCACTTGGTGGTCTCGTAGTTCACCCGGTCATAGGTCCGGGTGAGACCATCCTTGACCAGCATGTCGAACACGCTTTGCCGCAAGGCGGGATTGGTCATCGCCTTGACGACCATGTCCTTCACATTCCGCTTGACCGAAGACGACTCGGTGCCGGCACTGATCAGCGAACAGCGGTTGCCAATCAGGACCCCTGTCGCGGCACACCGGGGAACGGGAACCTGCTCGGGACCCACGGTCGCGGGGCGGAGCAGTTTCTTTCGCATGAAGACCTGTCGCATCGGCGTCGTTCCTGTTTCTTCGATCGGGGAGAGAGAGGGGGAGTGGGGGGCCACTCAGTGGGGGCTGGGGCGCGGGGGCTGTGCACCCGCTTCCCGCAGGGCGTCGCGAAACGTCGCCGCGACCTGCCCCGCGACCGAACCCCAGGAGTTCTCGAGAGACCAGGCCCGAATGGCCTGCCGGTCCCACGGCTTCTCCAGGGCGTCGATCAGACCCCGGGCGGCGGCGGCGGCCGACCGTTCCGGCAACAGCACACCCAGCTTCTGGTTCGCCAGCAGTTGAGGGAGAGACCCCATGGGGGTCGCCACGATCGGCACGCCGCACGACAGCGCCTCCAGCGGCGCATTGGGCGAGCCCTCGCGCGACGACAGGATCGTGAACAGATCGGCCGTGCTGTACCAGAGATAGAGTTCTTCAGGAGGCCGGGCCCCCACCATCCGCACGTGGTCTTCCAGACCGTTGCGGCGGATCGCCTCGCGGATCTCGGCACTGTAGTCGAGTCCCCAGCGGGCGACTCCACCAACAATCACCAGCATCGCGTCGGGGTGCCGTTCACGAACGGTGCGCAACGCCTCCACCGCCAGGTGAAACCCCTTGATCTCCAGCAGGTAGCCGACCGCGATAATGACCTTCCGGTCGAGAGGCACGCCAAGCTGCCGCCGGGCGTCGTCGCGGGGCACCGGGTGGTACTTGGCGGTGTCGACCCCGTTGGAGATCACGCGGACCCGCTGCGGATCGGCCCCCTGGTCGCGCATCCGCTGGGCCAGCTCCTCGCTGAGCGCCACCATTTGGGTGGCCCTTTTCAATCCCCAGCGAATCGCGTCGCCAATCACCGGCAGGTCGGGAAAGCGGGCCATGTCCTCACCGCGGGCCGTCATCACCACCGGGACCCGATACCGCTCCCCCAGCATCGCCGCGACAACCCCATCGGGATAGACGAAGTGGGCGTCGATCAGGTCGAACGGAAACTCCCGCCGCAGCCGGGCGATCGACCGGGCGATGCCCCAATTCATCAGCCGCGAGTGGTAGTAGCCGCCGATCTTGGGAATGAGGGGGTAACGCGGGCGGATCACCTGCAGTCCGTCGACCACGTCGCGAGCGGGAATCTGCGACAACGGATAGTAGCGGGGGAACATCTTCAGCGGGGGGAACCAGGGGGTGGGAGACACCCCCCGCATGTCGACTGCCCCCCGGGCGGCGACCGCCGTGACCCGTGCTTTCACGCCGACCACGGGGATCGGCTGGGGCGCCGACGGGACGGTCGAGGCCCGCACGGGGCTCCGC
>JBKDUK010000253.1:0-2356 GCA_046339535.1 Planctomycetaceae bacterium
CTCGAGTGGCTGGGAGACCATCGCGGCGACAATCCGGCCGGGGTTGCCCAACTGCTCGCCTGGTTGACCCAGTCGCTTTCGCAACCCCTGGTCCGACTCCCGGCCAACGCGGGATTGAGTTCGCTGGCGACGGAGCAGACCGATCCGGAAGTGCGGCAGCGACTGCTGTTGCTGGAACAGTTGCGGGGCGTTGCCGATGAAGCCGAGGTGGTTGACGTTGTCCAGAAATGCCGCGAGAAGTTCCGGATGCTGCCGACAGGCGTCGAGCGGCGCGGATTGCGCTCGGCCACCCTGCGCGAGCTTCTGCGGCAGCGCCGCGATCAGCTGCAGGCGCTCGATCAGCTGGTGTCGGTCCCGCGTCAGCCTTCGTGAAGACTGACCGGAGGAACCGGCCCCCTTCTGAAGGGGTCTCACACGGAATTGAGCGCGCTGTCCCTTTCCTGTCTGTTTCCATTCCCCTGGTTCACTTTGAAATTGATGGAGATCCCGAATGTCCCGGCAGGAATGGCGTGCGTGGCGGTGGGTGCCGTGGGTGTTCCTGGGCGTTTTGACCACGTTGTCCCCCGGTGCGGAACAGCTGCCGACGGGGGTCTCTGTGGCCCGCTTTCACGGGTATGACGATTGCCTGCGATTGGAAAACGCCAGCACACGGGTCACGCTGTGCCCCCGGGCTGGGGGACGAGTGCTGGAATACAGCTGGAAGGGGACCAATGCCCTCTACCTGCCGCCGGGAGACGAAGGTTGGGAATACCAGTCGGACAAGGACTGGGGGAGCATGAATGCCGGCCGGTTTGACATTGGTCCCGTGCAGACCATCGCGCCCCACCCGGTGTTGTGGGCGGGCCGCTGGAAGGGGGAACACCTGGGCCCGCGGGGAGCGCGACTCACCAGCCAGCCCGACCAGGCCACGGGAGTGCAGCTGGTGCGCGAGTTTCGACTGGATGAAAAGACATCGCGACTGGAGTGCCGGCAGATCATCAAGAACGTGGGAACGCTCCCTCGTGAGTATTGTCACTGGAGCCGGACCTTTGCCCTGGGGGGCGGGATCTGCGTGATCCCCCTCACCGAGCCCTCCCGGTTTCCCGAGGGGTATGTGATGTACGAACCCAACTCGCTGATCAACTTTCGGCCACAGGATCCCCAAATCCGAAAAGTCGACGGGTACCTGGTGATCACCGGGACTCCCCGACAGCCGAAGCTGGGAATGGACACCGCCGGGGGTTGGCTGGCGTACCAGATGCCCAACAACCTGTTGTTCGTCAAGCAGTATGCGGTCGATCCCAACCGGCCCTACAACGAGGTGGCCGGTTTGACGATGTCGATCTGGTATCCGGATGGCCCGATGTGCGAACTGGAGCCGATTGGACCACGCGAACGGATCGAACCTGGCGCGGCGGCCAGCTTCACCGAGACCTGGTACCTGGCCGAACGGCAGACACCGGCGAAGCCCGCCGAGATCGATCCGCGCGATGTGGCGCGGCAGGTCAAGGGACTGCTGGTCCCTGCCTCCCGGTGATGCGGGTGAAGAGCCGCACCAGAGCGGCTTGCCCCCCTTCTGCGGCAGGTCCATAATCCACGGTGGGGGCTTCCGACGTTCCAGACTTCTGACGAGTGTGCTCCATGATTCGCTCGCGTGGTGCGGTATTGCTGTGTGGACTGTTGCTGGTGACCGCGGTCGGCCTGACGGCTGGACTGTCGGGAGCCGAACCGGGTGTGGAACCGGGATTTCGCCCGTTGTTCAACGGCCGCGACCTGACCGGGTGGCACAAGAATCCCGAGAAGATCGGCCATGGGACGGGGGGCCAATGGCAGGTGGTCAATGGGGCGATCGAAGGTGAGCAGGATCCCCCGGGGAGCGGCAATGGGGGGATCATTCTGAGTGATGAGGTCTTCGGGAACTTCGAGGTGGTGTTCGAAACCAGGCCCGACTGGGGCCCCGACTCGGGCTTTTTCATGCGCAGCACCCCCAAGGGGAACTGCTACCAGATGATGATCGACTACCACGAAGACGGGAACGTGGGGGAGATCTACCGTGAAGGACTTGATGGAGCCTCAAACCGGACGTTTGACCTGTGGGGGAACTACAGCGATCCCGAGAAGAAGAAACTGACCGCCATCGAAGCCCGGCCCCGCCCGGCGAAGGGTCCGTCTGAAAAGCCCGGCGAATCGCGTTTTCCGCTGGTCGACTGGAGCCGGATCTGGAAACTGGACGATTGGAACACGGTGCGGTGCCGGGTCAGGGGAAATCCCCCGACAATCACCACCTGGATCAATGGGGCCCTGATCACCGAGTACACCAGCGACAAGACTTTTGAGGGGGTCCTGGGAGACAAGGGACACATCGCCTTCCAGGTGC
>JBKDUK010000254.1:0-10832 GCA_046339535.1 Planctomycetaceae bacterium
AGTGCAGCTGCCGAGGGCTGGCCGCCGGCGAAGCCGTGTCAGCGGAGGGACCCGGGAACTACTGGGCCGGTTCTTCCAACACAACGGCGACGCTGGTGTCGGGCTCGATCCGGGCGTAGGTGTGCAGCACGCTGACCTGGCCGGAGTACCGTGCGCAGATCTCCACCGGCGTCCGCCCCAGGGGGTCGTAGACCGTTCCCAGCAGGTCGCCGGTGGCGACGTGGTCACCCAGTTTCACTGCCGCTTCGAAGAAGCCCCCCTGGGGGGTGGGGGGGTTGATCTGCCTGTGGCCAGCCGAGGGACGGTCATCTTCGACCACCCGTTGGCCGGCGGGAACCTGCGGGGCCGGGCCTGGCAGCAGGCCCAGGTCGGTGAGAATGTTTTCGCAGCCGCGGACGTAGGCGTCGACCCCCTCGGGAGCGAGCTGGCCGCCTCCCAGGTATTCGCAGTAGATGGCGGGAACGTTGTGATCGCGGGCGACCGACAGCGACCGGCCGTTGAGACGCCAGTCGGTTCCCCAGACCAGGGGCAACCCGAAGACCTGGGCCATGCGGCGTTGCTGTTCGAGCACACGGGCATTGGGATGCAGCACGTAACCGGCCAAAGGCAGCACCTGCAGCCGGGTGCCCCCCGTGTGCAGATCGATATAGAAGTTGGCCTGCGCGATCTGGGCCGAAAGGGCGTGGGCGGTCTGCTCGGTGAGGGACCCATCTTCCCGGCCCGGGCAGGTGCGGGCGAGATCGAGGCCATCTGCGGCGGTGCGGGCTCCCCGGGCAAACGCCCCTTCATTCACGATGGGAATGAGCGTGACCTGTCCCTTCTGCAGGCGTCCGTCGAGACGGGTGATGAGACGGCGAATGGCAGCCATCGGCTCCCATTCATCCCCATGCACCCCGCCGGTGATCAGCACGTGGGGGCCGGGTTGAGGACTGCCGAGGCGGTGGAGCTGGAGGTTGACGGGCATGGCGGAGGGGGTGCAGGGGAGGTTGGCGGCGGGTTCGCGAATGAGGCCGATTGTAACCAACGGCCAAAGCCAACTGGCGGACACGGTCACGGGACTCCATTCCCCAGCCTTGGGGACACCCTGACCGCGGAGGTTTTCAGCCGGTGCAGCGTGTGGCGAGATCCGATAGACTCGCCTGTTCCGGAGAGAGGCGTTCTGCCCCACCGCATTCGCAATTGGTTGGAACGATGCTGGCCATGATCATCTACGGTTGGACCACCAAAGAAAAGACACTCGAATCGACCGAGTTCTTTTGCCCGCACTGCCGCGAACACCGGGACGGTGAACACCGGGCGGTGAAACGGTATTTCACGCTGTATTTCATTCCGCTTTTTCCGCTGGGAACGGTGGGAGAGTTCGTGCACTGTGAGACGTGTGAGGGGCAATTTGACACTGCGGTGCTGGAGCTGACGGACGCCGATGTCGAGCGTCTGACCCGTCCGTGGCGCTGCGACGAATGTGGCAATACGAACCCCAGTGATGAGGAACGATGCCTCAAATGCCGGTGTTTTCGGGAGGATGAGCCGGCCGCCGAACTGGAATTCGACGACGACTGACCACCCTCCGCCGGCGGGCCTCGGGTCACGCCGAGCCGCCGACGGCTGTGTGTCTGTGAGAGACCCCCAGACTGTTCCGCCCCCCCAGATTGCCCGGTTCATCTTGACCGCCGGGAGAGGTCGGGCGTAGGATCCGCCCCCATTTTTCTGGGCTGAGGCGGGGGAGGTTGGACCTCTCCCGTTTCGGGATTTCTGAACTGCCGGGATCTACGGCGTGCGAGTCGAGACAGGACGTTGGCGACTGGCGTTCGCGGCCCTTGTGGTCTGCGCGCTGGGGGTGCGCCTGGCGGCGGCCTTCGCCGTGCAGTCCTGGGTGTCCCGCACGCCCGGTCGGCTCTGCCTGATCGCGGGGGATGCCGAAGGCTATTGGGGGTTGGCGCAGGCGCTGGTGCAGCGGGGGGAATTCGCGATTTACGATCCTCCCCGCCAGGTGTTGCGGATGCCGG
The DNA here is from genome assembly GCA_046339535.1 of Planctomycetaceae bacterium. Lineage (GTDB taxonomy): Bacteria > Planctomycetota > Planctomycetia > Planctomycetales > Planctomycetaceae > UBA10511. The sequence goes on from JBKDUK010000254.1 coordinate 2,007, forward strand.
GGTTTCCCCTGTGGCTGGCAGCCGGAATGCGGCTGTTTGGAGAGCGGGTGCTGTGGCACCGGGTGGGGTTGGCCCTGGTGGGGACCGCGACTTGTGCCATGACGGCGTTGTTGGCCCGCCGCCTGGCGGGAGATCGGGCGGGTCTGGTGGCGGGCTGGCTGGCGGCCCTCTCGCCCCCCCTGGCCGGATTGAGTGTCTTGATTTTGAGTGAAACGCTGTTCGCCCTGGCGATTGTGGTCCATCTGTGGTGCCTGGCGGTGGTGTGGGAGCGCCTGGCCGACCAACCGGCTGCGCCCGAGGGCGATCCTCCCACTTCCCCAACCGGCACGTTGCTCGTGGCTTGGGGGGCGGGGGTGACGGCGGGGGTCGCGACGTTGATCCGTCCGAGCTGGCTGCCGTTTCTCCCTCTGGTGGCCGCTCTGTTGGTGGTGGGGCTGCCGTGGCTCGAGAGGCTGCGGACCGGGGGAGCGCGGAGTGGAGCCTCTGTGGGGTTCCGACTGCTGGTAGCGGGGCTGATGCTGGCGGGACTGGGGGCCACGCTGGCCCCGTGGGTGATGCGGAACGCGCGGGTGACCGGGCATCCGGTGGTGACCACGCTGTGGGCCGGGCCGAGCCTGTACGACGGACTCAATCCCCAGGCGACCGGGGAGAGTGACATGCAGTTCATTGAGGACGACGGCATTTACCAGCGCCTGTCGGAATACGAGGCCGACGAGTACTACCGCGCCGCCGCCCGGGAGTTCGTGCGTGAGCATCCGTCGCGAGCCGTCGAGCTGGCGCTGGTGAAGTTGGCCCGCTACTGGAATCCCATTCCGAATGCCGCGCAGTTTGGGCACGGGGCGATCCGCTGGATGTTCGCCCTGTGGTCGGCGCCGGTGTTTGCGGCGAGCGTCTGGGGCTTGGTGCGCCGCTGGCGGGATGTGCGGCTGTGGGTGTTGGCCGCGGGGCCGATCGTGTTCCTGGGGGGGGTGCACGCCGTTTTCATCGGGTCGGTGCGGTATCGCCTGCCGGCCGAGTATCCGCTGCTGACGCTCGCCGCCCTGGGGCTGTTCGACCTCGGTCTGGAAAACTGGGGCGCCCGATTCGGGGGGCTGACACGCTGGCTCTGGGGGGCCACCCCTGCCAACCGCGAGACCGGCCGTCCGTCGTCAACCACCTCCGTTTCACCAGGAAGGGGGTAGGTTTCGATGCGTCGCACCCTGCTGTTGGCCCTGTTCCTGGTGTTGATTGGCGCCACCGCCGCCGGGACGTGGTCGTACTTCATGTGGAACCGCAGTGACGAACTGCTGCGGAAGACGGTGCTGGAACGGCTGGAGGAGATGTTTCCCGATTACGACATCTCCATTGCCCGCGCCCGGCTCGACTTCCAGGGGCGGATCCACGCCCATGGGCTGCGCTGGACGGTGGGGGAGGCCCGCGAGCGGTTCATCGATGCGGACGAGGTCATTTTGACCATCGACGGCGGCCGCCTGGCCGACAGCAACCCGCTGGTGCGCCGTCTGGAAGTGGTCCGGCCGCGCGTCTGGCTGACGCGCCACGCCTCTGGCGATTGGAATGTGACCGGTCTGCCTCCGCCGCGGCGAACCCCCGGCGTGCTCCCCGAGTGGAATCTCTCGCCCATCAAGGTGCAGCTGCGCGTCGAGCGTGACGAGGGGTTGGAGCCGCTCGAGCACTCGATCGAGAATGCGTCGCTGCAGCTCTCGGCCATTGGCCGACGGCAGTACAAATTCCGGCTGGGGGGGCGATCGAGCGTGGCCGAGAATCTGCGCCTGGAAGGGAACCTGCACCTCGACGCCCGCAATTGGGGCGTGGCGGGCGACCTGACGCGGTTGCGGGCCGACGACAGCCTGCTCGACCTGTTGACCGAGTTTTCGCCCGAATTTCAGGCCGGTCTGCGGCGGTCGCTCGAGGCGATTGAGGCCCGGGCGCGGTCGGCGGGGGAGATCTCCGGGAGCGCGCGCGGCGAAACCGGACAGGAGGAGACGAGGCTCCCATTGCGGTTGGGCATCTCGGCACTCGGGGACCTCAATCTCGATCTGAAAAAATCCGGGCCGGACGATCCCCTCGAGTATCGCGTGCGGGTGCAGCTGCATGACGGGGCGATTGCTCATCCGCCGCTCGATTTCCCGCTGACCGACCTGCAGGGCCGGGCGACCATCAACAACCAGCAGATCGAGTTCCGGGACGTGACCGGGCGCAGCGGCCCGATTGGCGTTTCGATTCCTCTGGCCCATATCGAGAATGAGGGGGAGGTTCGCCCCGCCCACCTCGAGCTGCATCTGACCGACCTGCCGCTGGATGACCGGGTGGTGGCGCTGCTTCCCCCGGCCCCGCGGAAGATCTATCTCGATTGCCGCCCGACGGGGCGGGTCGATGTGCATGTCGCCGCCGAGACAGCGGGGACGGGTCCGTGGCAGGTGGAGTGGGCGGTCAATCCGCGCGACTGCACCGCCCGGCACGTGCAGTTTCCCTACCTGGTGGAGGGGGTGGAGGGAGAGATTGCCCAGCGGGAGGGGGTGGTGCGGGCCGAGTTGCACGCCACGGCGGGTCGGCAGCCGGTGAAGTTTTCGGGCAAGACCCTCAACCCCGGTCCCGAGGCCGAGTCGCATTACGAGATCACCGTCGAGGGGATGCCAATCGACAACCGGTTGCGTGAGGCGGCCCCGCCTCCGCTGCAAAAGGTGCTGGACGCCCTGCAGCTCCAGGGGACCCTGGGGGGGAAGGTGACGCTGCACCGTCCGCCGGGACTGGCACAGCCGACGACTCCCACCGTGGACGTGCTGCTCAAGAACGGGTCGCTCAGTCCCAAGGCGTTTCCTTACGGCCTGTCGAAGGCGTCGGCCCGCATCCGCGGTTCGGGCAAGTCGTGGACCTTCACCAACTGCAAGGGGGTGCACGACCGGACCCCGGTGACCGGCGCGGGAAGTTTCGCGCCCGATGAAGACGGGGTCTCGCGGCTGGCGTTGAAGTTTCTGGCCGAAGACGTGCGGCTCGACCGGGCCCTCTACGAAGCGCTCCCCGACGACATGCGGAGTCTGTGGTACGAGTTGAATCCCGAAGGGAGCTGTCATCTCGATGGCACGCTGGACTGGGTTCCCGGTCAGGGGCGGCCCGTGGTGCAGCTGGAGGCCGAGATGCTCGATGCGTCGGTCGCCCTGCGGTCATTCCCCTATCCGCTGCGCAACATCCACTGTTGGGTCAGTGTGAAGCCCGGGACGATCACGCTGAAGGAACTGCGCGGCCGGCACGACGAGACCCGGCTGCAGTGCGAGGCGGTGGCGACCCTGGGGGAGGATGGCGAATGGCGCTTCCGGGCCGAGCCACTGATGATCGATGATCTCGACGCGGGAACCTCCTTCCGGCGGGCGTTGCCCGGGGGGCTGCGCTCGGTGGTCGAGGCGTTCGATCTGCGGGGGGATGTCTCGCTGTCGGGCATGCTCGAGCTGCGCGGGGTGCGGGGAGGAGACTACCCCATCACGGCCGCCTGGAACCTGACCACCGTCTATGGGGGGAACACCGTGACCGCCGGGGTGGAGCTGCAGGAAATGCACGGCAAGACCGAGTTCACCGGCACGTGGGATGGCGAGGCGGTGCGCGCCAATGGGCAACTGGCGCTGAACTCGGTGAAGGTGCTGGGCTACCAGCTGCAGCAGGTGCAGGGGCCGATTCGCATCGACAATGGGCAGCTGATTCTGGGCTCGAAGAATGTGCTCGAACAGGGGAACGCCACGTCGGTGGCCGATTCGGACCGGCTGACCGCCCAGTTCATCGAGGGGGTGCTGGCGGTCGACGCCCTGATTCGCCTGGGAGACAAGATGAGCTACGACGTGCGGGTGGGACTGCGGAACGGCCTGCTCGAACGCTTCAACGAATTGTATCTTTCGGGGCAGGGGCGGCTGGCGGGGGTGATCAACGGCGTGGTCTTCCTCACCGGGCGGGGGACCGACTTCCGCCAGCTCAAGGGGAATGGACGGATGCGGATTGAACCGGCCGATCTGTACGACTTGCCGTTGATTCTGGCCGTGCTGCGGGTGTTGTCTCTGCAGCGGGCCGACGCGGCGGCGTTCGACCGCGCCCAGTTCGACTTCAATGTGCGCAATGGGCTGGTGGTCTTCGACCGGATCAACCTGCAGGGGGAATCGGCCAGCCTGTTTGGACGGGGCAACGTGCGGATGTCGGACAAGCGGATCCTGTTCGACTTCTATTCGGCTTCGGGTCGCCGGCAGGTACCGATTCCGGTCGTGCGGGAACTGGCCAACGAGCTGACCAAGGGCTGGGTGGGAATTCATGTCGAGGGGACGCTGAAGGACCCCCGCCCCGAAACCCGTCCGATTCCCATGCTCGACGACGCCCTCAAGCGCCTGCTGGGGGTCTTCGACAACCGTCCGCTGCAGCGGCGGTAAGCACTCGTTTCACCCGGTTTCTTGTGGGTGGCCCCAAACGCAAGCCAGGCCAAGGGGGAAACACGCTTGAACCCCACCCGGTCCCGCTCCGGCGGGGCTCGGCCGGGATGCGGCGCGATCAGAACAGCCCGATGTATTTCCGCAGAGCCCAGAACAACGTCAGCAGGGCGATGAGGGTGCCCATTACGGCGGGGTGGCTCCAGAGCTGCAGCCGGCGTTCGATGGCCGGGGGTTCGGGCAAGTCGGCCAGCGACTGCACCACCTCGCGCCACTTGCGGGGGGAGATGACCCGCCCGCGGGTGATGCGGGCGACTTCTTCCAGCACTTCGGGGCGGGCGGGCTTGCCGATTCGCTCGGTCGCTTCCCCCTGCACGAAGAACGTGGCGTCGAGAGTGCCCCCCGTGGTCTTGCTGGTGAGCCGCACGTCATGCCGGCCGGGTTCGACCGGCGTGTAGCGGCCGGTGAACAATCCCCATTCGTCCCCCTCGCTGGTGAGCTGCACCGTGTCGCTCTTGCCGCTGGGGGCCGTGATGCGGGCGGTGACCTCGCCGGCGGTCAGCGGTTCGCCTCCCCGATCCATCACGTTGGCATTCAGCGCCAGCGATTGCCGCAACTGCGGCTGATCGGGAGCGTAATACAGCCGCATGGTCTCTCCCTTGGCCATGTTCCGCTGGTAGGCCATCCAGCGCACCACCTGGCCCCAGAAGCGGTAGTGGTATTTGTCTTCCACTCCCTTGCGCCAGCGCCACGCCCCGTCGGTCCCCATAAAGAGCACCTTCCCCGCGCCGAACGTGCGGGTCACCAGCAACGGGAGCCGGCCGTATTCGTTCGAGGCATCCTTGTGCACGCTGAGCACTTCGGAACCAGGCTTCGCCCGCAGCACGGGGGCATACCACTGAAAGCCGGGAAGCCCCTCCCAGACCTCGAGGTTTTCGTCGGCGGTGTCGGCCAGGCGGGTCAGCAGACTGCGCCGCCCCAGCTCGGTCAGTTCGAAGTGACTGGCGGTGCGCGAGCCCCAGCCCCCGGGCTGCCCCTCATCGAGAATGACCGGGCAAAGTTCCCCCAGCTCGGTTTCGAGCAGCGAAAACTGCCGGCCGTAGAACCCGGGCAGAAACACCAGCCCGCTCGCCTGCTGTTCGACCAGGCCCTTCAGCCACCGGCACTGCTCGGGGGTGAGTTGCCCCTCTTCGACCCCCACATCCCCCAGGAAGACCACGTCGTACTTCGACAGCTCGTCGAGCCCGGTGGGGAACTGCTTGAGATAGTCTTTGTTTCCCCCGCCAACCTTCGACAGCCCGGGATGAAACAGCAGGCACGAGACTTCGACCCCCGGATCGCGCGACAGGGCGTTGCGGAGGTAGCGGTATTCCCATCGCGGGACCGACTCGACCACCAGCACCCGCAGCTTTTCTTCGCGGATCGAGATGGGGGCGGTGAGGCTGTTGTTCTCGGGCAACAGCTCGTCGGGCTGCGTGGGGACCGAGAGGGTGAGGTTGAAATCTCCCACGCTCCGCGGCTTCCAGGTGAGGGACTCGGTGGTGCGCCCCATGGCCGCCACCCGCACCTCGCGCGTCACCTCTTCGCCATCGGAGCTCTTCAGCGTCACCGTCAGCGTCTGCTCGCGCGGCAGCGAGCTGTCGATGGTGAAGGGAATCCGTACGCTCTTTCCGGCGATTCCAAACGTGGGGACGTCGAGCGTCAGCAGTTCGAGGTCGGGCAGGCGGGTACGGTTGCCGACGGGAACGCCAAACACCGGCACCCCCGCCAGCCTCAGTTTCGCGGCTGCCTGGGCCGGGGGACTTCCCTCATTCCAGTCTCCATCGGAGGCCAGCACCACCCCGCGCACGTTCTTCCCCTGTTCCAGCACGGCGGCGAGGGGGGTGGTGAGATCGGTCCCGCGGCCGGCCTGGGGCTCGGCGATCGGCTGGATGATCACTTCCAGACGATCGGCGACCGACTTCCAAGACTCGGCATCGAGCAGCGGGGCGAGCGCTGCCTGCCGGGTTTGCGTCTGGTTGCCAGATGTGGTGTCTCCCTCTTCGGGGAGCACATCGCGGGTTTCCATGCTGGGGGAACGGTCGGCCAGAACGTAGACGGTCGGTTTTTCGCGCGGGCGAAACTGCTCGATCCATTCCGGCTGGTTGAACAGCAGCGCCACCAGGCAGACCAGGGCGAAGCGGAACAGTTCCAGCAGGCCAATCGAGCGGCGCCAGCCGCTGGCCCGCCAGGCGAGCCAGCCCAGCACCGCCGTCGCGGCGATAACCAGCAGCGAGCCGATGAGCGAAACCGTGGTCCATTCGAGATGGGGCCAGGAGAGGCTGTTCATGCCGCGGCCCCCTTGCTGGCGGCGGGCGTGGCCGCCGACGGGTTGGTTCCTCCCCGCAAATCGATGGTCGCCTGCCTGGCCGCCGTGGGGAGGCAGAGTGCCGCCTCGCCCACCAGGGCGATCAGCATCGCCCCCAGAAAGAGCCGCCAGATTTCCTGCACCAGCCCGGCCCGGCTCCCCACCGTCTCGCTGACCCGGCGGAATTCGAGTCCGTCGAACAGCGCATCGATCCGGGTGTCGGCCAGGACGGTGGCCTGATCCTCCGCGGGGGGGCGGTTGAGGGCGAAGAGCTTGTCGTCACTCGTGTAGATGCCGCGATGGTAGACCCAGGGGGTGGCGATCGCGTCTTCTCCTCCCGCGAGCCGTTGCCAGGCGGTGGAGTCTCCCAAAGCCAGATCACCCGCGGCGGCCAGGCGGGTGTCTCCCAGCGTGCTGGTTCCCAGCCCCAAGGCCCGCTGCACCAGCACATACAGAACCACGCCGTTGGTGGCGAGGTTCGAATCTTGCGGGGCGGCGGTCGTGGCGAGGAAGTAGACGCCCCCCCGGGTGGTGGCGACCCGCGCCAACAGCGGCCCGCCCTCTTTCAACGACGCCAGGGGAATGAGCTCTCCTTCCAGACCGCAGTACCGCCGTACTTCCAACTGCCCCACGGGGAGCGATTGACCGGCGAGGCTGTTGGCCAGCAGGTCGGCATCGGCCCGCCAGGTCTCCAGCGGCCAGGTCCGTTCGTCGGTCGACCAGTCGGTCCAGCCGGCCGAGAACAGACGGGTGGCGGAGGGAGTGTTCGGGGCCACCCATAACACCACTCCGCCCCGGTCGACAAACCGCTCGATGCGGGAGGCGGTGTCTCCTTCGGGAAGCGGGGCCTGCCAGACCAGCAGGGCGACGTTGTCGAGGTCCAGAGAACCGGTCTGTTCGGGGCTGAGGGATTCGACCTGGCCAGCCGGCAGCGATTCGGGCGAAATCTGGGCGGCGAGTTCGAGGGGACGGACGGCCGCGGGATTTTCGGTGACCACGACGGTCTTGCGGGCGGCGGCCTGATCGTAGACGAACTGGGCGTCATTGTCGGCCGGGTTGGCGTCGGCGGGCAGCAGCACCCGTCCCCAGCCCCGCACCTGCGACTTGTCGAGCGGAATGCGGTGATCCTTCAGATCGAAGGTTGGGCCCGCCAGCTCGACCGTCAATTCCGACCGGGCCCCGTCGAGCTCGATCTGCAGCGGGACCACCTGCCGGTCGGTGGGGGCTGTCTCCCCTTCGCGGCTGATCCGCAGAGACAGCAGCAGCTCGGCGGTCTCGCCCACCGCCCGGCGACGGATATCAGTCACCCGCACTGCCAGATTGCCCGGGGCGGTCTCGGGATACGAGAGCAGGTGGAACCGCACCCGTTTGCCCAGGGCGGCGAACGATTGCCGCAGGGCGTCCCAGCGGCCCCCTTCGGCATCCCAGTCGTTGGACCGCAGGTCCGACGCGATCCAGATCTCCGTCCGCCCGGTGTTGTTCGCCTCGATGTAGCCGCGGGCCTGTTCCAGCAGGGTGGGAAGGTCGGCGGGGGTGCTGAGGGGTTCGGCCAGGGCGGCATCGGCGAGTTGCTTTGGTCCGGTCAGTTCGCGCGGCTGGGCATTGATGCCGTCGATCAGCAGCCAGCGATTCGACCCCAGCGTCGCCAGAGTACTGGCGAGTTGCCCCCGGGCGCTCTCGAGTTTCGAGAGGCCCCCCGAGGCACTGGTCTGCTGCATGCTGGGAGAGCGATCGAGCAGCACGAGGGTGGTATCGGCCTGACTGCCGGCCGCCCAGCCGAGCCAGCCGCTCGCCAGCGGCCGGGCCACCGCGAGAATCAGCCCCAGCAGCGCCAGGATCCGGCAGGTCATGATCAGCCACTGGCGGATGCGGGCGTAGCCGCGCGACATCCGGTTGGCCGCCACCAGGAACATCATCGCCCCCCACTTCAGCGTCTGGAAGCGGCGCTGGTTGATGAGGTGGATGATGAGCGGGATGGAGGCCAGCGGCAGGGCCAGGAGGATCGCCGCCTGTTGAAAGTTCATCGGGCACCCCGCGTGCGGGTCCGCCGGATCAGGAAGCGCATCAGCACCTGTTCGT
>JBKDUK010000255.1:0-3288 GCA_046339535.1 Planctomycetaceae bacterium
ACAAGTCGAATGCCACAATCGGCCAGGCGGTCGATCGGGCGAATACCATCCCGCCGGGCACTCCGCCCGCGCGATTCTCCGTTGTCCCAGGCTCCGCCCCGATAAACCCGGACATTCCCGGGTTGTCCTTTCAGTGCATCGGGAAGTTCGGCCGTCGGATACTCGGCCAGCCAGTCACTGCAGAATTCCAGCACATTTCCATGAATGTCGAACAGGCCTCCCAGGTTCGGCCGCAACTGGCCCCCAACCTGCGTCATCTTCTGACTGTTGGCAAGAAACCAACCGTAGTGCCGCATGTGCTGGGCATCATTCCCGAAGCTGTAAGCGGTGGTGGTCCCCGCCCGGCAGGCATGCTCCCCCTCGGCTTCCAGCGGTAGCCGGAAACCCGGCTTCGAGATGTCGACCTTCCAGTCCCGGGGAAACTCCATTCCCTCGGCGAACTTCGTCAATTCGATTCCCGAAGCCGTTGGGTCAGCATAGCACTGGTCGGCCTCGGTGAATCCCGCCTGAATTGTCAGCCAGCGGCAGTATTGCACCACTTCAAACCAGGTGGCCGCGTTCATGGGGTGGCTGGCAGTCGGTGTCCACGGGTCGATCGGCAGCAGTTGGCCCCCGATTGCACGGAGATACCGCTCGTATTGGCCACGGGTGACTTCCCGATCGGCGATCGCCCAGGTGTGGCCGAAATCCAGTGTCGTCGGCACTTCGAGGGTCGAATTGCGATCTGGTTCGTCTGCCGGAGAACCGACCGTAATCTGACGCGGATGATGAATGACCATGGTCCAGGCGTCTTCTCCGGCTCGCTGCACCATCCAGCCGGGATCAGGACGCGACAATTCCTCCGAGATGGTGGCTGGTAGAGGCTGGGGAAGCGGCCCCTGGCCCACCAGCGGCAACGGTTGCTTCCAGCGAGCGAGCAGCCAGCCTGACGCCGCATGCAGGCCCGCGTGCGGTTCGACCTGGTGCCATGTCTGCAACTGCTGCGTGAGCCCGTCTTTTCTCTCGGAGGGGAGTTCTTCCCAGGTGTATTCGCCAAGGGCCAGAATCAGACCGAATCGTGCGGGAGTATCGCGGGCGGAGGAGAGGCAATCCACCAGTGCCGCAGTTGTCACTCCCCGCTCGCGACACGAATGAACAAACTGGGTGAGCGCCTCGGGATCGGTGTTCATCGAGAATACGGTCAGAGCCTCGACCCGGGCACCCAGTCGCAGCGCGGCAATCGCGGCGTGGGCCCGCCGTCGTCCGTTGGCGAGCGCTTCGTTCATCTGTTCCGAGGAGGTATCGAGCGGTTTCGCGAGTGACAGCAGTCTCCCCACGACATCGGCCCGGGTCCAGGGGCCCTGCAACAGGCGTGGCTCCAGCAACGCTGCCTGGGGAGCGGTCCCTTCGCAGATCAGCGCCACCAGCAGGTCGAGATCTTCCCGCCCGAAGTCGGCCAGAGCGAGGCTGGCCGATTCACGCACGGTATCCCGCTCACGTGGATCACCAAACAACGCTCTCAGGGGAGCGATCAGTTGTGGTCCCAACGGTGCCAGAAACTGGCGGATGGTTCGCTGCTGATCTGCGTTTGAGGTGACCAGTGTCCGGGCCAGAAACTCCAGATCGGTCGCGGTCCAGTCCGTCGGGTTGGTCTGTTGCGGGGCGACTGCCATCGCGGCCCGCAATCGGTGGGTGATCTCACCCCGGGGATCCCGGAATTGCTGCCGGAACCAGTCGGTCTTCTCGGAAGTCAATGTTCCGAGGGCACCCTGGATGACGGGAAAGGCCTCCAGAGGAGCGGTCAGCAATTCCTGTTGCAGGAAGCCGGAGGGCGCCGCAGCGAATCGTTCGAGGCCGACCGCCACATTGCGACGTTCGGCGGGGGAGAGGTCGTCGCGACGCCACTCCGTCTGCAGCCGCTCCCGCGCATGGGAACCGAATCCCGCAAGGTCGGAAACGATCGCGGGGACCTGCTCCACGTCCGCCCGCATGAGAGTACCGACCAGGTTCTGCACAGTCTCCACGCGGCGTGCGGTGGCGACGCGTGACAGCTGCCACCAGCCGAGCAGTCCCGCCGTGACCAGCAGGACCCCCGCCAGCACACTCCGAGTGAGGTAAAACCGGCTGGCAGCCCGCATCATCTGCCGTTCCGACTCCCGCCAGTCCCTCGCCCGGACGGCGGTTCGCAGGCTGAGCCACTCAACGGGACCGGGAAGGTTGCGTGCCGTGGGGCGGGCGTTCCACCAGTCGGTCACTTCCGCGAGACGCAGGCGGGCCCGCCCCTGCCGGGTCTGCCGCTGCTGTCGCGTCAACCAGTCCCGCAGCGAAGGAACCAGATAATCATGCGCCAGCTGATACGACGCCTCGGCTCGCCCCGCCGTCGCAAGTCCGCTCTGGGCGGTGCTCATCTCGTCAGGGTCGGTGCCAACGGGTGTAATCAGCTTCAGTTCGTTGTCGAGGATCCGCAGCAGTTCCTGGAACCGCGGGACATCGTGATCGAGTCCGGCGACAGACCGCAATTCATTCGCCGAACGAGCACCTCCCTTGATGTCCGTTCCAGCCGCTGGAAGGAGACACTGGAGGACTTTTTGGGCCGCTTCGGCCTGCGAGCGATGTTCGGGCCGGGCACTGGGGGCGAGAAACGTCTCTTCCAGGAATCTTGCTCCCAGTCCACTGGTTCCCCCCACATCACGCAGACTGTCGGGTGACCAGGGTCGGTTTTTCATCATTTCCGCGAACATGGCGAGCCGCACGGGAATGACGACCCCCTGCTGCAGCAGTTCACCAATCGCCTGGTGAATGAAACGGCGCTGGACTGACGAGGCGGGCTGCTCCAGCTGCCGGTAACTCCGGCCGAATTCTCCAAGGACCCGCTCGGCATGCGCACGATCAAACAGGTCGACCAGCCCTGAATTCAGTCCGTCCTGCAGCGGCAACTCGAGATCGCGGAAGAAACGGCTGATGGCCAGCCAGAAATCGTCACGGACCATCAGCACACACTGCAGGTGGACTCCATCGCATTGCCGCAGCGCGCGGACCAGAGGAGCCTCGGCATCCGGCGGATGGGTATGCAGCCATTGCTCGAATTGATCGATGAACAGGCAGATCTTCTGGCCGGTCGGCAACCCATGCCCCTCGCGGAGCCGTAGGGCCGCACCCGGCAGGTCAAGTCCGGCGGGCAGGCGCGGGCAGAGACGGTACAGCGTCTGCAGCAGCAGTTCCTCGGTCCCTTCGGGTTTGGCTTCCAGCCAGGCGGACGACACGTGGGGAGCCACCAGAGGCAGAAGCCCCGCACGCACCCACGATGAC
>JBKDUK010000256.1:0-2305 GCA_046339535.1 Planctomycetaceae bacterium
TGGGCCGCCCCGATCTCGTGGTCGAGGCGACCGGTTCGAGCGCGGTGGCGTTCGAGGCGATGGAGATCCTGGGACACAACGGCGTCGAGGTCTGGACCAGCATCACCGGCGGCCAAAAGTCGGTGCAGGTCCCTTCCGACAACATCAACCTGCAGTGGGTGCTGGGGAACAAGCTGCTGCTGGGGTCGGTGAACGCCAACCGCCGGCACTTCGAAGCCGGAATCGCCGACCTCGCCCTCGGTGAGGTGACCTACCCGGGGGTGATCGAAAAGATCCTCACCAACCCCGTGCGGGGCATCGAAAACTACCGCGAGCTGATCCGCCTGCTGGTCGAAGACAAACACGCCCTGAAGGTCTACATGGAAGTCGCCGACGGCTGAGCCGACCGGGTGGCGGGCGAACTCCCCGGAGCCCACGGACCGGACCGAACCGGGCTCCCGGACGGCTCGGCCAGTCGCTGCGGGGGCTGGCCGTTCGCCACAGCCCGTCCGGCCGATTAGAATGCGCCGTGAAGTCTGCCTGGTGGGGGCTGAGGATCCTTCCTGACACCGGTCTGAACGTGAACGCCACGGATCAACTGCAACAGATGCTCGACTGGTTTCCCGGGGGAGACCAGCTGATCGCCCGGTCCGAGCACATCCCCTCGTCGCAGACTCCCGAGCCCTACAAGACGCTGCTGGTTCACGATCATCACATGACCGTGACGATGGAGCGATTCCATCGCTCACCCGTGCGGGTGAAGGTGCTGGCCCGCCGGCAGGAGGGAGACATCTACCTCCGGCACATCGTGCTCGAGCGGTGCGACAACGGACGGGTGGTGCAATTCGGGATCGTGCGGTTCGACTTCCGCTACGTCACAGACGAGGTGCGGGATCAGATTCTCGCCGAGCAGACGCCGCTGGGGCGGATCCTCATCAACTTCAACGTGCTGCGGCACATCGATCTGGGGGCGATTGTGAGGATCTGGCCCGGCCCAAAACTGCAGACGCTGTTTGGCTGTCCGGCCGAACCGCCGCTGTACGGCCGCCTGGCGACCATCTTCTGCAACCAGAAACCGGCGGTCGACCTGCTGGAAATCTCGGCCCCGGTCGCCGCCACCGCCACAGTCTGACACGAGGGGGGCCCGCCCGATGGCGACAGCGTTTGTGTATCACCGCCGGGTCACGTTTGCCGAGACCGACATGGCGGGCATCGTGCATTTCTCGAACTTCTACCGCTACATGGAAGAGGCCGAACACGCCTTCCTGCGGTCGCGCGGACTGCGGATCAAGGTCGACCAGCCCGATGGAACGGTGGTGGGCTGGCCCCGCGTGCGGGGCACCTGCAGCTTCGAGTCTCCCGCGTTCTACGAAGACGAACTGGAGATCGAGGTGCGCATCGACCGGCGGGGGGTGAAATCGCTGACGATGGGGTTTGTGATCCGGCGGGGGACGCGGCAACTGGCGACGGGGGAACTGAAGACCGTCTGCTGCCGGTTTAATGCGCAAGGAAAATTCGAGTCGATCGAGATCCCCGCCGACTGGGCCGAGAAGCTCGACGCCCCGGAGGGACTGGAATGAGTGCCGAGTTGATTCCCGATCTGCAGGTGGAACACCTCTCGAAGCGCTACCAGGGCGCCGCGGGGGAAGTGGCCGTGCTGACCGATGTGAACCTCACGCTGCGGCGGGGGGACGCCCTGGCGATCATGGGCCCGTCGGGCTCGGGCAAAAGCACGCTGCTGTACATTCTGGGGACGCTCGACACCCCCTCGGGAGGAAGCGTGAAGGTCGAAGGACGCGATCCCTTCGATCTCCCCGCCGAGACCCTGGCCGCGTTCCGCAACCGCTGCATCGGGTTTGTGTTCCAGGATCACTGCCTGCTGCCCCAGTGCACGGTGCTCGAAAACGTTTTGGTCCCCACGCTGGCCGCCGACACCGCCGACCCGAATGCCGAACCCCGCGCCCGCGAGTTGCTGCGGCGGGTGGGGTTGGCCGAACGCATCACCCACTTTCCCTCGGAACTCTCGGGGGGGGAACGGCAACGGGTGTCGATCTGCCGGGCGCTCATCAACCAGCCCCGGCTGCTGTTGGCCGATGAGCCCACGGGCAATCTCGACCGCACCACCGCCCACACCATCGGCACCCTGCTGCTGGAGGTCTGCCGCGAGCTGGAGACCGTGTTGATCACCGTCACGCACAGTCCCGAACTGGCCGCCCGTTTCCCCCGCCGGGTGGAATTGGTGGAAGGCCGGCTGGAGAACCGCTGATGTCTCCCGGTGCGTATTTGCGGCGAACGCTGGTCCATCACTGGCGGACCAACCTGGCGG
>JBKDUK010000257.1:0-13685 GCA_046339535.1 Planctomycetaceae bacterium
GACAAGGCGTTTCTCGACCCCCGCAACCAGGGGGGCGTGCTCGCGAAGGATGTCGCCGCCCGGGCCAAAGGAGAGACCGACGCCAGCAAGTTCGATGACGACTCGCAGAAAGAGGGATCATTTCAAGTGGTCCGGGGAGGAGGGGTTGGCGATGTGACCAAGACCAACGTCCTCTACAAGAAAGTCACCCGCGCCCCCGACCATGTCGTTTCGCCGCTGGTCGTCAATGGCCGGATCTGGTTCATCAAGGGAGGAGGGGTCGCCAGTTGCTTCGATGCCCAGACCGGCAAGCCGCTGTGGGAAAAGAAACGCATCGGCAATGAAGGGGCCTACCTGGCCTCTCCCGTCTCCGGCGATGGCAAGATTTACGTCGCAGGGCAGAACGGCTTCGTGGTGGTGCTGAAGGATGGCCCCGATCTGGAGGTCCTCGCGAAGAACGACATGGGCGAAGCGGTCACCGGCACCCCCGCGATTGCCGACGGCCGGCTGTATCTCCGCAGCCGCAACAAGCTGTTCTGTATCACTCCCTAATCTCCCTCGCCGCCTCCCCATCCCTTCCGCCTCACACTGGCGTCCCCCCCATGCCCAGCCCTTCCCTCCGCACCGTTCGTTCGACCGGCGCGGCCGCGTCGCTGTCTTACATTTGGTCCCTCCTCGTCCTCGGCTGCGGGGCGGTGCTGCTGGCCGTCCCATCGGCCCACGCCGCCCCATTGAAAGCGGGAGTGGCCAAGGTCGATGTCTCGCATCCGGATGCCGGTGCTCCCCAACCTCCCTGCTACGTGCGGGCCCTGGCGATTTCCGACGGCACCACCACGGCGGTTCTGTGCAGCATCGACGCGGTGTCGATCGGTCAGATCGGGCACATCCGCAATGACTTTATGGAGAAGGTGCGGACCGCTCTGCAAAAAGACCATGGCCTGCCCCCCGGAAATTTTCTGATCAATGCCAGCCACTGCCACGGCGTGATCTGTGCCGACGTCGACCAGCGGACGGTCGACTGCGTCGCCCGGGCCCTCGCCCACATGGTGCCGGTGAAAGCCGGCATGGGGATTGGGCACGAAGACCGCATCTCCGAAAATCGCCGGGTGCGGCTGAAGAACGGGAAGGAAGCCGACGTGCGGCACGCCTACGCCCTGCCCGGGAACGACCAGATCGCCGAGATTGGGGCCATTGATTCGCAGATTGGCGTGCTGCGTCTCGACCGGCTCGATGGCCGGCCGCTGGCAGTGGTTTACAACTTCGCCTGCCATCCCATCATGGGGGTGCCGACGGGGGCGAACACCGCCGACTTCACCGGGTTTTCTTCGCAGGTGATCGAAGAGACTCTGGGGAACAACTCGGTGGCCCTGTTCGTGCAGGGATGCGGGGGAGACATCAACCCGGTGCGGTACAAAGACGTGACGCAACCGCGCGATGGAGAGCCGCTGGGGAACCTGCTGGCCCTGAGTACCCTGAAAGCGGTCCGGGCAATTGAGACGCGGGCCGAAGCTCCGCTGAAGATGCTGAATGAGTCCCTCGAATTGCCCCGGGCCGATCTGGCGGAACGGATCGAGGCGCTGGAGGCCGAGATTCCGCGGGTGGTGAAGAACCTGCGGGGGACCAGCCTGAATTTCCAGACGTTTCTGCCGCTGATCGTGAAATACGAGGTGGGGGGTGAGTTTCCCTCGGCCCCCTCCCCCGCCTATCTGCTCGATCGGCAGTTGGGCCGGTCGAATCTCGACAAACTCGACGCGGCAAACCGTGCGAACATCACGGCCTACCTGCAGAACATCCAGACCATGGAAGAGCTGACCCGCATGCAGACGAACCTGGCGCTGCTGAAGATGCACCAGGCGCAGAACGTCGCGGCGGGAAAGCGCACGATCGATGTCGAGGTCGGGGGGCTGCGGGTGGGGGACTTCGTGCTGGTCACTTTTCCGGGAGAGCTGACGGTGCGGATCGGCCTGAATCTCAAAGAGCGGGCGAAGCAGAAGCCGGTCTTCGTCGCCGGCTATACCAATGGCTACATCTACTACGCCCCGACAGCCGAGCAATTGCTGAACGTCGGCAACGCGCAGGAAGACAGCGACTGTATTCTGGCCCCCGAATGGCAGGCGATTTTCGAGACGAAAGCGCTGGAAGTGTTGGAGAAGCTTTAGGCCCGCGTCGGTCTTCGGGTGAGCCGCGCGGCTGTGTGGCGGAACACCCTTCGACGAACTCCCCGGCAGATCAGCACGTATCGCACGGGTTGGCGACCGGATGGGCCCCGGCAACCGGTGCGTCAGCGCCGGTGCTCCATGGTCCCGTGCGGGCACTGGCTGCACTTGTAGCCCCCCAGGCTGAAATCTCCCTTGTGATTCCCCAGACAATTCGGGCAGACCCGGAATCCACACTGGTTGCAGATGTGCCACGGCCAGGAGGTTGGCAGCATCACGCGACAAACGGCACAACGGATCAGGGAATCCATCAGTTCCTTCCCACAACCAGAGCAACAGCATCTGACCGGCACGACCGATCGCTCTCGAACACGCGACACGACCGTGTCAGAACGCAGGGCGCCTTCACCCGATCATAGCCGAAGGGAGCATGGCGAGCCCCTTGCCGCGCCCCACGGCCAGTGACCCAGTAACCGCCATCGCGGTGCTCCGTCTCGGCCCTGCGGCTGGATCATCGGCCAGCCCCCACGTCAATGCGGCGAATCCACCGGGTGTGCCCACTCCCCCGTCGCACCAGTGAAGGTTACGGGGACGACCGAACCTCCGCCGCAGTCGGTTGGCCGAGGGCCGCCAGTCCTTCCCTGCACCACCGCCGCAGCTCGGGGACCCGGGGATGATCACGCAGAATGCCGCCAGCCAACTCCTCCACGAGCTCCCGCACCAGATCCCAGGTCGAAGCCGAGAAACGATCCGCTTGCGTGGTCAGCTCGTCGAACAGGTCGAGGCACCTCTGCTGCAGCTCCCCGCCATCGGGCAGATTGGGTCCCGCAGAGCCACCGGGCTGCTGGCTGAGCAGATTGTACCCCCGCAGTACCTGCAAGAGATGCCCGATGTTGTAGCGTTCGGCATCTTCCAGGGGAGAGGGAACCCGAGTGAGCACGTTGGCGAAGATCGTGGCGGCCTCCGCCTGATGTCCCTGCTCGAGCAGCCGCATGCTCAGCCGCACCCCCTGCAGCCGCCAGAGATCGACCAGCGACTGCAGTTGGGGCTGCGCCACCACATCCTCCCGCAGCAGTTCCCACACCTGACGGCGGCAGTGAATCTCACGGGGAATGTCACCCAGCA
Source organism: Planctomycetaceae bacterium (assembly GCA_046339535.1). GTDB lineage: Bacteria > Planctomycetota > Planctomycetia > Planctomycetales > Planctomycetaceae > UBA10511. The sequence goes on from JBKDUK010000257.1 coordinate 3,261, forward strand.
GACCGCATGCTTCAGCCAGATTTCCCAGGCTTTGGCCGACGTCACGGCGGGCCGACCAGAGCCAGGGACAACGCTCCCAGACCCGTTTCCGAATGGCCAACGCCCGCTCATGGGCGGCAACTCCCCGACGCCAGCGTTCCTCGGGCGGCAGGCCGGTGCTGGTGTTCCGGATCACCACCGAGAGTCCCTTCGCGTTCAGAGCGCGGGACAGCACCTGTTGAGACAGCAGCCAGTCTCCCAGACGGGTGAAGTCTCCCTGGGGTGGTTCGGGCCATCCCGCGAGCAGTTCCTCGACTCGGTCCGCCGCAGTCCAGACGTCGGTCGCGGGGTCATGCTCCGTCTTGTGCCAGAGAATCGCCAGGAATTGATGCCGCCGGGCAATCATCAGTCGGGCCTGTGGATCGCCTGTCCCGAGGTATGCCTCGGCCTCCGCCAAACCCTCCAGGATCCGCAGGGCTTCCGCAAAAGACTCGTGTCGCAGTCCGCGAGAGGCCTCGCCCGCCATCCCCCGGCCGAACAGTGCCGCTCCCACTTCCACCTGACAGGAAAAGTGCGCCAATTGGGCTGCCCGGTCGTCTGGATGTTCAGCCCGCCACTGGTCGGCGAATGCCGCACTCTGCCGGGCGGTCTGCACCGCTCCCTCCGTATCGCCCCGATCCCCCTGCAGCCGGGCCCTGCGCCGTAAAGCCCCAGCCAGCAACTCTTTCCACTCGGGATGGTCGGGAGCGACGAGCAGCAGCCGCTCGGCCACCAGGACCTCGCGCTCGGCCACTTCCACGGCATCGGGAACGACGGTCCCGACTGTTGTTCGCTGCCCGTCCAGCGAGGCATCACCGATGGCCACACTGAATTCCCGCAGAGACTCGGCCGCCTCGGCCAACAGCCCGGGATCACCGATCTCCGTCAGGGGAAACGCCTCGAACTCGTGCCACGCCTGACTGAGCCACTCGACCCTCCGCGGGCTGGTCAGCAGTGCCGGATCATTCATCGCCTGCTGCAGCAACCGGAAACTGCCGAGAGAGCTTTTGGCGGTTGTCATCCGCAGCGCGTGCTCGCGGCGGGCCAATCGCCGTTGCTGACCCCAGAGGGCCAGCGAGACCAGGCAGATCAACCCCAGGAGTGCCAGCGCCACCCGCCGGGCATGCGTCACCAGCCCCCGCACCAGCCGCTCACGCCACGCCGGGACAGGCTCCGGGAAGTGGCATTCCACCCAGTCCTTCGAAAACGCCTGCTGATAAAGGAGGCTGCTGAAAGACGCCCCAAGACTGGCATCGTCGCGCAGCACTCCGGCCACCACCAGTTCGTCCCGGGCAAGCTGCACCTGATCAACCGGGGGGGCGGCAGCAGCAAGCCATGCAGGCGACTTCCACCCCCCGCCCCCTCCCCGCCGCTGCGCCTGGCGCAACAGCCATCCCACTCCAGGAGCACACGCCTGCCGCGACAACCGCGCCACCCGGGCCAACAGGGGGGCGAGGGCGTTTTCAAAGATGGTCCCCGCCTGGGAATCGCGATGGGGATCGGCAGAGAGAATGGTCTGGGCCAATTCGTCGACGGCCAACTCGGCGGGGCGTCCCTGCTCGCTCACCCGCTGGCTGACCACCCGCGCAAACGCGTTCGCGAGAAATGCGGAGCCCCCCGTCCACTCGACAATCCGACTTGCAGTCATATCACGAGCGGCTGCCGGCACTCCCCCCATCACTGCCAGCAGCCGGGCCACCTCGTCGACCCGCAAGGTGCGAACGGCGATGCGTGTCCCCAGATTGAAGGGGCTCCCCCCCCACTGGTCGCCGCAGAGGGTCGCTGGACTGGCTGACCCGACCAGCACCACCGTCGTCTTGCAGTCCCGGGCGGGCCCGCGCTGACTGAACAGCAGCCGCAAGGCATCGAGCAGCAGGGGCAGCCCGGTGGGACCACACCGTTCGATTTCGTCAAACGCCAGCACGAGCCGGCGCGGTGCGAGCTGGGCGATCCGTTGCTGCAATTGCGAGACAAACCAGGCGACGGGCCGCCGGCGTTCAAAGCCCCCCTCCGAATCCCCGGCCCGGCCACTCCCCTCCGAGGGATCATTCCTCTCCGGGCTCGCCTCGCACAGACTGTCCGCACCGTGATCTGCGTGGTGCTCCTGCTCTGCCCCGAGAGCAGGCAAACCAGCCAGGGCCCCCTCCAGAGCCTCGGTCACCGCCTCCCACAAATCCGCGAACAACTGCGAGGGAGAGCGCATTCCCGGCAGCAGTCCCTGCAGGTCGAGAGAGACGAACAGCAGATCGTCGCGAGCCGCCGCCCGCTGCTCGCCATGCAGCAACAGGCTGGTCTTCCCCACCCGCCGGGGTGCCTGGATGAAGGCCAGCCCCCCCGTCTCAATCACCCGCCACAACTCCTCATCGGCCTCCCGCTCGACATACGTCGCATCGTGCACATCCAATGGCTGGGAATCGATGGAACGATACCGACCCGCGAGTTGCTCGCCGTGATTTCGGTCAGGACCACCGCTCATGGTCTGCCTCGGCGAGGAACATCGTTCGCGCAGACTCCGTGGTCCCGGCACGACACACAATCCGGATGGTCAGAAACGAACAACGGCCACTGGCATCGCACCACATCGTGTCGGGATTCAGTCATCAGGTCGTCCCCGCGCCGCAGCCCTGCATCAGATACAACTCAAACAGCGGCGTGCTCACCGCCAGATGGCTGCCGCGGGGCGTCACGAGTCCCCGCTCGAGCAGGCCGGCGTCGGCCTCGCTGGGGCGGGAGTTGCCGCGGGCGACCGTCAGCAGCCGTTGCCACGTCTTGTCTCCCAGCAGGCGCACGCTCGCGGCCCGGTCACGCATCCACTGACCCAGGGGCCCCTCGCCGCGCAGGGCGGCCCCCGACAAGGCCTGCCAGGTCGTCCCCCCCAGCGATTCAAACGCCAGACAGGTGAGGGACGGATGCCCCGCCAGGTCGGCCAGAACGCGGCCCCGGGTCGCCGCATCGACTTCGAACCGCTCTCCCAGCGCGTGGACCTCGGTGGCGGTGAAGGGGGGCAAGACATAGCGCTGCGCCCGGCTGAAGGGGCTCGACTCATCGTGGTGGGCGAAGAACGGGAGGGGATCGCGGCGGTGGGTCAACACCATCCGCAATCCCTTCCACAGGTCGCGTTCGGAACCGCGCTGCCCCTTGCTCCACCACTCCGAGAGAGTCCCGAAGACTTGTGCGCAGCGGTCACTGGTATCAAACAGCCGGTCGACGTCGTCGAGCAGCAGCCACAGTCGCGGAGTCTGTGCGAGGGCCTGCTGCAGGCTGCGCCGCAACCGCTGCAGCTCACTGCGGACCGCTCCCGCCGACTCGACGGGCGTGCCCAAGCGAAGTTCCAGCTCTTCGCGGAGGGCTGCGTACACATCCTCGGCGGTCTGCGCATGGGTCGTGTTGAGATCGCGAAACGAGAGCAACACCGCCCGATCGAACAGTTTCCCGGGTTCGTACGCCTGCAGCGATTCGAGCAGCGTTGTCTTGCCGAATTGTTTCGCCCCCCGGATGGCCACGAGCCGGGCGCCCCCGGTCGCCAGTTGCGCGCCAAGCTCGGTCTCCAGAACCCGCGGCACCCGGGTCACATCCCACGCGGGACGCGACGGCAAGGGGATAGAGGGAGACATCGCTGCGGAAGCCGAGGCCAGGTAATCGAGCAGACGCGGAATCGTTCCCGTGGTGAGACCGGCGGTCCATTGGCGGGCGTCATGCTGGGCGGCGAAGAGTTGAAAGACCGTCTGCCGCCAGCCGGAATTGTCCCGCCGCAGCACCTGGCCATCGACCACGATCTCGATCTGGTCGGGGTGCACGGCCCCCTCCTGCGGCACAATCGCATTTCCATTCCGACCCCGGCGGCTGACAAACCCGAAGGTCTCGCGGAACCAGCTCTTGGTGCCGTTGGCCCGCGCGAGCCAGTCGTAGAGCGACGAAAACCCGGGATGGGTGAAGCCGTCCAGTTCCCGATCGGGCCGAAACCGCAACAGCATGTGAGCCAACAGCAGGGCGACCGCCCACGGCTCGGGAGGCAGCGGCACTGGCGGACTGCCCGGAACCAGCTGCAACAGTTCGACCCGGCAACGCCGCGTCCCGTGCAGCAAAGGGTCCCCTGCGGCCAACGCCGGCTCCCAGAGGGAGTCGGTGAGCGCACAGCGAATCCGCACGGTCGCGACGGTCATCGACGGTCTCCGGCCGGGTCACTGGGGTGAACAGCGGACCAGTCGAAACGATGACCAAAGCGCCCCATCGGTGCCGGTCGATCGACACTCCCGAACGAGCGCATCCCGCCGGTCCCATCAGTCACCCTTCGCCGCTCCACCCGTTTCCCCACAAGATTCCCCACTCGCGGCACCGCACCGACCTCGACAAATCCCAAGAAGTGTTCCGCCAACGGCTGGCCGTGGTGTGTGCCGGGATCTTACACCCATCTGGCCAACATAGGCCGGTAGTCAACCGGTGGCAAGGAATCTGTCTCCGCTCCCAGTCGAAAGACAAAAATGTCAACGTTTCTGGAATTCCCTGAGGTCTTCGCGAGCCCCGGTGGGGAATGGGCAGGTCAGTCCCCCGCCAGAGTCAACTTCCCCCATCACCCCATTCCGGCCTTCACACCCAACATGAGCCAGGGGACACCATCCACAGGGGAGGAGCCCTGGCTTGAAGTCCTGGCCTCCCGATATCTCACCTCGTGGCTGGCCGAGCAGAACATCGGCCTCGCTGTCTCCACCTATCAGTCGGGAAAGTTGTTCCTGTTGGGCCGGCAGCCGAGTGGGCAACTGTCCGTCTTCGAGCGGACGTTTCCCCAAAGCATGGGGCTGTGTGCCTCGGCCGATGGCCAGACCGTCTGGCTGGCGACCCAATACCAGCTCTGGAGACTGGAAAACGCCCTGGCGGAAGGCCAGACGCATCAGGAACATGATCGACTCTATGTGCCCCGGGTCGGCCACACGACGGGCGATCTCGACATCCACGACGTGGCGGTTGAAGACGATGGCCGGGTTGTGTTTGTGGCGACGGGATTTGGTTGCGTGGCCACCCTCTCCGAACGGCTCAGTTTTCGTCCGCTGTGGCGACCTCCTTTTCTGTCCGCGATTGTCGCGGAGGACCGCTGCCATCTGAACGGACTGGCCCTGCGGGATGGCAAAGCCCGTTATGTCACCTGCGTTTCACAATCCGACGTGGCCGACGGATGGCGCGACGCCCGTCGTGAGGGAGGCTGTGTCCTCGACATCGCCACCAATGACGTTTTGGCCACCGGACTCTCCATGCCGCACTCACCCCGGTGGCACCGTGGCCAGCTCTGGCTGCTGAATGCCGGCACCGGGGAACTGGGAACGATCGACCTGCAACGTGGGCAATTCGAACCGGTTGCGTTCTGTCCGGGGTTTCTCCGGGGACTGGCGTTTGTGGGGGACTACGCAGTGGTGACCCTCTCCAAACCGCGCCACGATGTCACCTTTTCAGGCTTGCCACTCGAACAAACCCTGACCAGTCGCCGGGCGGCTCCGCAATGCGGACTGCAAGTGATCGATCTGCGGACCGGGCAGATTGCGCACTGGATTCGCTTTGAGGGACTGGTCACCGAGTTGTACGACACGGTCGCCCTGCCCGGAGTGGTTCGTCCCATGGCGCTCGGGTTCAAGACCGACGAGATCAACCGGCTGGTGACCATCGAATCCGGCCCCACAGCCGCACCGTAATTCGAGATGCCTGTCCAGGGTGTTTCCCGCATCGGGTCAGTCCCTCGGACCACCGGCTTTCCAACTGCCCATCGAGGACCGTGTCGGCGGGCCAGCATTCCGTCCGTCGCCCCGTAGCTCTCCCTTTTCTGCGAGTGACCTTCCCGATGCTGCTGCATTCCTGGATGCGCGATTTCTGTCGTCGGTTCCATTTGCCAAGAAAGGTTCGCTACCGACAGCAGGCGTTTCGCCAACCTCCCGTCGCCCAGATTCAGCCGCTCTCGAACCGTCTGATGCTGGCGGCCACGCTCTCCATCTCGGACCTGACCCTGACTGAGGGAGATTCCGGGCAGACTCAGGCTCTCTTCACGGTGACGCGTCACGGCGACGACCTCTCTTCCGCCATCACCTTCACCTACACAACGGAACCGGTGGGGGGATCCTCGGCCCAGGCAGAGGCGGGAATTGATTACGTGGCGACCTCTTCCGTCGCCACCATCCCCGCCGGACAGAACTCGCTGACCCTCGCCGTTCCCGTGCTTGGCGACCGCCTTCCCGAGCCGGATGAACAATTCCAGGTACGCTTGACCGGTATCACTGGTGTCAGTGGGGCTACCCCGACCTTCGCCAGTCAGGCGGTGTTTTCGACGACGCATTCGCTGCGCGGTGTCGAATACGGCGACATCAATCTCGACGGCAAGCTCGACATGCTGGTCACCCACGTCAATGGGGCCAATGTCGTCTCCATTCTGCTCAACACCACCCCCATCGGCTCCACCACCCCGACTTTCGCTGCTCCCACGACATTCGCCGTCAATGGCTACCCCATGGCGGTGGCGGTCTCGGATCTCAATGGGGACGGCCGGCCCGATGTGGCCGTCGCGAACCGCTATGGCCCCAATCTCTCGGTCTTCTTCAACACCACCACGCCGGGGTCAATGACCCCCACCCTGTCGGCCAAAGTGGACCTGCCCACGGGACAGCAGCCCTGCGGAGTGACCATCGCCGATCTGAATGGTGATGGACGCCAGGACCTCATTTCCGCCAATCGCAACTCGGCTTCGGTCTCAGTCTTTTTCAATACCACGGCCACCGGAACGACCACCCCGAGTTTCACCGCACGGACCGATTTCACCACCGGAAGCATTCCCCTGAAGGTCCGTGCGGGAGATCTGAATGGCGACGGCCGCCTCGACCTCGCCGTCTCAGCCGAAGGGGGAGTCGCTTCGATCCTCCTCAACACCGCTGCCGTCGGAGCCGCCACCCCCAGTTTCGCCACCAACGTGGACCTGACGGCCGGCAACTCCCCCAGTTCCGTCTCCCTGGCCGACCTCGATCTGGATGGACGCCTCGATGTCGTCGTCTCGAACACGATGTCGAACGATCTGACACTTCTGCTGAACCGTACCGCCACCGGTTCCGGGACGCTGTCGTTCGCCGCAGGGACGACGCTTTCCGTCGGACAACACACGACGGCACTCTGGGTGGACGATCTCAACAACGATGGCAAGCCGGATCTGGTCGCGCCGGCCAACAACTCCGCCCGACTCGTGGTGTACGTCAACCAGACCGTGCCTGGATCGGGCGTCGCGACTTTCACCAAAACCTCGGATCTGCTCACCGGCCAGGAACCTTATGGCGTCTCGATCGCCGACCTGAACAACGACGGCCTCCGCGATATCTTCTGCGGAAACGCGAGAGGCTCCAGCCTCTCGGTCTTCCTCAACACCACCGTGCAGGTCAATCCCGCTCCGCAGTTCGCGGCCAGGACCGACTATGGCTTCAACACATCCGCCGCCAGCGTGGCCCTGGCTGATTACAACCTCGACGGGCGTCCCGATCTGGCTGTTGCCCATTGGAAGGCCAACACGGTCTCAGTCTCTTTGAACACCGCCGTGGTCGCATCGGCCACCTCGTCCTTCACTTCTCCCGCCCACTTCAACACGGGAGACAATCCCCGGTTTGTTGTCCAGGCCGACTTTAATGGCGACGGCCGCCCTGATCTGGCCACCTCCAATCACTATTCCAGCACGGTCAGCGTCCTCCTCAACACCACGGTCCCCGGCTCGTCGACCGCCGGTTTCGCCGCCAAGGGAGATTTTTCGACCGGCAGCAATCCGTATTCCGTGGTCGTCGCCGATTTCAACGGCGACGGGAAACCCGACCTGGCCACTCCCAATCGCTACGGCAATTCAGTCTCCGTCCTGCTCAACACGACCACCCCCGGAGCCACCGCTCCCTCCTTCGCCTCCAAAATCGATTTCGCCACCGGCACCAATCCCCGGCCCAGTGCCGTCGGTGACATCAATGGAGACGGCAAGCCGGATCTGGTCACGGGAAATGTCGTCGCGAATACCGTCTCGGTGCTGATCAACACCACCGTTGCGGGCAGTGGGGTGCTGTCATTCGCCGCGAAAGTCGATCTGACTGTCGGAGCAGCCCCCAATGCGATTGGCCTCGCGGACCTCAATGGCGACGACCGGGACGACATTGTCGTCGGCAACACCAACGCCAACACCATCTCGGTGTTTTTCAGCCGCTCCACCTCGAACTCCAGCACGGCGACCTTTGAGACCCGTGCCGATCTGAGCACCCCCGCAGGCCCCCGTGGAATCTTTCTGCGCGACTTCACCGGCGATGGCCGCATCGACCTGGGTGTCGTGAACATCTCGGTCGACAAGCTCTCGGTCTACCGGAACACCACCACCCCCGGCAGTTCGACTCCGTCGTTCTCCGAATCCACTTCCTTCGCCACAGGGGCGTATCCCGCGCATGCCGATGCGGCCGATTTCAATGGCGATGGCGTTCTCGATCTCGCGGCGGCCAATGTGAACGGGAACTCGGTTTCCGTGCTGCTGGGCCAACGGGCCCGTCTGGGAGACACGACGTTTTTCATACCGAGTGCCGCCCCCACGCCGACCTTCGCGAGTCAGGCGGTGTTTTCGACGACGCATTCGCTACGCGGTGTCGAATACGGAGACATCAATCTCGACGGCAAGCTGGACATGCTGGTCACCCACGTCAATGGAGCCAATGTCGTCTCCATTCTGCTCAACACGACCCCCTTCGGTTCCGCCACCCCGACGTTTTCCGCTCCCACTACCTTTGAAGTCAATGGCTACCCCATGGCGGTCGCCATTTCGGATCTCAATGGCGACGGCCGGCCTGATGTGGCCGTCGCGAACCGGCTGGGCCAGAATCTCTCTGTGTTTTTTAATACCACAACGCCGAGAGCCACCACCCTCACGCTCTCCACCCGGGTCGACCTGACCACGGGATACGAACCCTGCGGCGTGACCATCGCCGATCTGAATGGGGATGGACGCAAGGATCTCATCTCCGCCAATCGTAACTCGGCTTCGGTCTCAGTCTTTTTCAATACCACGGCCACCGGAACGACCACCCCGAGTTTCACCGCACGGACCGATTTCACCACCGGAAGCATACCCCTGAAGGTCCGTGCGGGAGATCTGAATGGCGACGGCCGCCTCGACCTCGCGGTCTCGGCCGAAGGGGGAGTCGCTTCGATCCTCCTCAACACCGCCGCGGTGGGGGCCGCCACCCCGAGTTTCGCCACCAAAGTGGACCTGACGGCCGGCAACTCCCCCAGTTCCGTCTCCCTGGCCGACCTCGATCTGGATGGCCGCCTCGATCTCGTCGTCTCCAACACGATGTCGCAAGACCTGACACTTCTGCTCAACCGCACGACCACAGGCTCCGGGACCCTGTCGTTCGCCGCGGGGACGACACTTCCCGTCGGCCAATACACCACGGCCCTCTGGGTGGACGACCTCAACAACGATGGCAAGCCAGATCTGGTCGCGCCGGCCAACAACTCCGCCCGACTCGTGGTGTACGTCAACCAGACAGTGCCTGGATCGGGCGTCGCCACTTTCACCAAAACCTCAGATCTGCTCACCGGCCAGGAACCTTATGGCGTTTCGATCGCCGACCTGAACAACGACGGACTGCGCGATATCTTCTGTGGCAACGCCCGGGGGTCCAGTCTCTCGGTCTTCCTCAATACCACGGCCGTCGTCCAGTCCGTCCCTCAATACCTCCCCCGCTCCGACTTCAACGCAGTCCAGGGGCCGGCCTCAATCATCACGGCCGACTACAACCTCGACGGCCGTCCGGACATGGCCGTGTCGAATTGGCGGGCCAACAAAATGACGGTCCTGTTGAACACGACATCCGCCGGTTCCAGCACCGCCTCGTTCACCCCCGCGGTCAGTTTTGTCACTGGCGAAAATCCAAGGTTTATTGTCGCGCTCGATGTCAATGGCGATGGTCGCCCCGACTTGGCGACGGCCAATCACTACTCGGCCTCGGTCAGCGTTCTGCTGAACACCACGGCCCCGGGAGATACCGTCGCCAGCTTCGCCACCCGGGCCGACTTTCCCGTCGTATCAACTCCCTACACCGTCGCCGTGGGAGACTTCAATGGGGATGGGCGCACCGACCTGGTCGCGGCGAATCGCTACGGCCAATCGGTTTCCGTCCTGCTGAATACCACCACACCCGGGTCAACATCGGCTTCGTTTGCAGCACGCACCGATTTCGCCACCACTCCCATACCCCGTGTCGTCGCTGTGGGGGACATCAACGGCGATGGCAGGCCAGACATCGTGTCCGTCGATGCCACCGGCAGAAACACCACGGTGTTGATCAACACCACCGCCCCCGGAAGCAGCACTCCGACATTTGCCGCCGGCGTTCAACTTCCGGTTGGTCCGAACCCTTTTGG
>JBKDUK010000258.1:0-2306 GCA_046339535.1 Planctomycetaceae bacterium
TCGCCACGGGGAAACGGCCCTACAAGCACGGCGTGCACGGCTTTACCGAACCCGATCCCCAGACCGGGTTCGTCCGCCCCAGCACCATTCTCTCCCGCCACACCAAGGCGGTCTGGAATATCTTCAACCAGAACGGGCTGAAGTCCCTGGTGGTCGGCTGGTGGCCCAGCAACCCTGCCGAGCCCATTCACGGGGCGATGGTTTCCAACCTGTTCCAGCAGCCGGTCGCTCCGCTGGGGAAGCCCTGGCCCATGAAGCCCGGCACCGTTTATCCCCCCGAACTGGGGCCCGTCCTGGCCGAAGACCGCCTGCACCCGCACGAACTCGAAGGAGATCTGCTGCGGATGTTTGTGCCCAAGGCCCCCGAGATCAACCAGGAAGAAGACCAGCGCCTGGGCAGCCTGGCCAAGATCGTGGCGGAATGCACCAGCATCCAGGGAGCTGCCGTGCATCTCATGCACGAGATCACCGACTGGGACTTCGCCGCCGTCTACTTCGACGCGATCGACCATTTCAGTCATGCGTTCATGAAGTATCACCCTCCCCGGCTCGAGTGGGTCTCGGAGCGTGATTTCGAGCTGTACAGCCAGGTGGTGAACGGCGGCTACTGCTACCACGACCTGATGCTGGGGCACCTGCTGCGGCTGGCCGGTCCCGAGACCACCGTGATCGTCATGAGCGATCATGGCTTCCATCCCGATCATCTCCGCCCCCGGTCGATTCCCAATGAGCCGGCCGGCCCGGCCCTCGAGCACCGCGACTTCGGCATCTTCGTCGCCAGCGGTCCAGGAATCCGCAAGGATGACCTGGTCTATGGCGCCCGGCTGATCGACGTGACCCCCACGCTGCTCTCGCTGTTCGGGCTCCCCATGGGGCGCGACATGGATGGCCGGGTGCTGACGTCGATCTACGAAAATCCCCCCCAGACCGAATATGTCGATTCGTGGGATGACATTCCCGGCGACGACGGACGGCATCCCCCCGATCTGCAGGCCGACCCAGTCGACGCGACCGAGGCGCTGAAGCAACTGGTCGATCTGGGCTACATAGAAGATCCGGGAGAAGATGCCCGCGAGGCGCTCGACAACACCGTGCGCGAACTGCGATACAACCTGGCCCGGTCATACATCGATGGAGGGAAGCTGGCCGAGGGGGCCGAGTTGTTCGCCGAGTTATGGGAACGCTGGCCCCGGGAAAGCCGGTTTGGCGTGCACCTGTTGCAGACGCAGCTCGACCAGAACCTGCCGGCCGAGGCGCGGCAGACCTTCGAACTGCTGAAGACCCGCAAGCGGGAGGCGGCGGAGTGGGCAGTCGCCGAGGTGCAGGCCGAGATCGAACGGCTGCAACAGGAATTCCCCCCACAGCCGAGCGAGGAGGCATCGCCGACACCGGCGGGGGGCGAACCGGCAGCCGAGCCCGCATTGCCCCGGGGGGCGGCCGGCGTCGCGCCCGAATTGGATGTGGATGGTGGCGGACCAGCCGCCGAGAGGACGGAGGCGAAGGAACCGATCGATTGGAAGAAGGTTCCCGAAGGACGGATGCGGCAGTTGCGGAAAAACCGCCGGGTGATGGGGACCAATCGCGACGCGATGGCCTTTCTGGAGGGGAGCGTGCTGCATGCCGAGGGGCGCATCGACGAGGCGCTGGCCCGCATGCGCGAGGCTTTGGGGGTGCAGTTGCGCAACCGGCCGGCGCTGCTGCTCAAGATGGGTGAGATCGAGTTGAACCGCCGGCATTGGGAGGAGGCGGCCGGGCATTACCAGGCGGCGTTGGAACTCGATCCCTTGAGTGCCGGGGCCCACCTGGGACTGGCCCGCGTGGCCAGTCATCGGGGAGACTGGCAGACCGCCGCCCGCGAGGCCCAGACGTGCATTGGGCAGTTCTTCCACAATCCCCGGGCCCACTACCTGGTGGGAACCGCCCTCGGCCGTCTGGGAAAGACCGAAGACGCGATCGAATCGCTGAAGCAGGCGCTGACGATCTCGCCGTTGTATTCGTCGGCCCATCGGGAGTTGGCGCGGCTCTACCGGAAAACGGGACAGGCCGAGCTGGCGGCCCGGCATCGCGAACTGGGGCGCGAGGCCCGGCGGTGGCAATCGGTCACTCCCGCGGCCCTGGCCGACCAGGGGGTGCATCCGCAGGAAGTGCGGGAGGTGTTCGAGGCGAACGAGTTGCCGGGCGGGGCCAAGCCCGGCAAGGTGAACCTGCCGCCACGCGATCAGACCGTGATGGTCGTGACGGGTCTGCCCCGGTCGGGAACCTCGATGATGATGCAGATGCTGCAGGCGGGGGGGATCCCGGTCTTC
>JBKDUK010000259.1:0-9716 GCA_046339535.1 Planctomycetaceae bacterium
TCCCGCCTGCGGGCCGGGGCTGGGGTTCAATTCCGCCATGTTTCGATTCCCTTCCTGTGGTTCGCCCCTGCCAAGGGGCCGGATTGTTTCCCCTGGGTCGTGTGCCCATCCGTAGGCACGGGGAGCGCGGCTTATAGGGCAACCCGCCGAAATGGGTCAAGCGGAGTTTGTGCGAAAACTTGAGCCAAAATCCCGAATTCCCGCCTGCAGGAACAGGCTCACCGAAATGCCCGATCCAGAACGGTCCGGTCCGGTACGCCGCGACGCCGCCCCGGCCAGCGGCGACCTGGCTGGCGTGACGTGGCTGGCGTGACGTGGGGCGGGGGGGGGCCCTGGACAGACAGACCGGAGGATCGTGCCGGGTGCGTCCGACCGCTCAGGTCTCCCGCCGCGCGGCCTGCCCGAGACCTCGCCCGGGACTGATCTTGCGGCCTTGCCGGGGGCTATCGTACAAGGCCTCCGGAAAGGACTCCCACCGCATGACCGTGCACACCCTGAAGGACCTCGCGGCGCTCGTGAAGGGGCGCGTGCTGGGCGACGCCGATCGCGACATTCGCGACGCCAGCCCGCTGACACGGGCCGGGGCGAATGAAATCACCTTCGCCGCCGACGACAAGAACTTCAAACGCCTGCGCAAATCGTCCGCCGGGGCGTGCCTCGTCCCGGAATCACAGGCCGAGACTCTCGCCGCCGCCCTGACCACCGAAGGTCTGACCACCAGCCTGGTCGCGGTCGCCGATCCGCTCGACGCCTTCCTGGTGATCCTCCGGGAATTCCGTCCGCTCCCCGCCCCGCCGCGCGTTGGTGTCTCGCCCCAGGCGCACATCGATCCCTCGGCCACCGTGGGAACCGACACCCAGATCTATCCCGGTGCGGTCATCGATGCCCGGGCCCGCGTGGGGGCCCGCTGCCTGCTGTATCCCGGAGTCTACATCGGTCCCGACTGCACCGTGGGAGACGACTGCGTGCTGTACCCGCACGTGGTCCTCTACTACGGCGTGACGGTCGGCAGCCGGGTCATTCTGCATGCCGGGGTGGTGCTCGGGGCGGACGGGTTTGGCTACCGCTTCCGGAATGGCCGTTTCGATAAGATTCCGCAACTGGGGAGCGTGCGTGTCGAGGATGATGTTGAAATCGGCGCGAATACGACGGTCGATCGGGGCATGATCGGACCGACCGTCGTCGGGGCCGGGACAAAGCTCGACAACCTCGTGATGATTGGACACAACTGCGAGATCGGCCGGCACAACGTGTTCGCTTCGCAAGTGGGCATGGCGGGTTCGTGCAGCACCGGAGACTATGTGCGGCTTGGCGGGCAGGTGGGGACCGCCGATCACGTGCACCTCGGGCAGGGGGCCACTGTGGGAGCCAAAGCCGGGGTGCACCGGGACATTCCCGCCGGGGAGACGCACGTCGGCATCCCGGCCCGGCCCGAGATGGAAGAGCTGAAGATCGTGATGGCCACCGCCCGGACCCCCGAAATGCGGAAGCAGATCCGCGATCTCGAAAAACGTCTGGAAGAACTCGAAAAGCGGCTGTCGGCCGCCCCGGGAGGCTGACCGCATGAGTTCCCTGGCTGTATTCGAACCTCCCGTCCGACGCGTTGGCCTGCTGGCTGGCGCAGGCCGGTTCCCCATCCTGTTCGCCCAGGCCGCCCGCCGGCAGGGGCTCTCGGTCCATTGCCTCGGTGTCGAGGGGATGGCCCCCGAAGAACTGTTCAACTGCTGCGACGCCTGCGAGTTCCTTCCTCTGGCCCGCATCGGCCGGGCGATTCGCACCTTCCGCAAGGCGGCCATTGACCATGTGGTGATGGCCGGGAAGATCGAAAAGGTGGTGCTGGTCCGGCCCCATCTCTTCTGGCGCCTCTTGCCCGACTGGCGGACCCTCCATATGTGGTTCCGCTACGCCACCGGCAACAAGAAGGACGACACCCTGCTGCTGGCCGTCATCCGCGAATTCGAACGCGATGGCATCACCTTCGACTCGGCCCTCGATTACTGCCCGGAGCTGCTCGTGAACCACGGCTTCCTCACCCGCCGCAAACCGACCCCCGCCCAGTGGAAAGACATCTGCTTCGGCTGGGAACTGGCCAAGGAAATGGGGCGGCTCGACGTCGGCCAGAGCGTGATGGTCAAGGAGACCGCCGTGCTGGCGGTCGAGGCGATCGAAGGGACCGATCAGTGCATCCGCCGCGCCGGTGAACTGTGCCGCAAGGGAGGCTTCACCGTCGTCAAAGTCGCCAAGCCGCAACAGGATCGCCGGTTCGACGTCCCCACCATCGGCCAGCAGACCATCCAGACCATGCGCGAGTGTGGTGCGAAGGTGCTGGCGATTGAAGAAGGTCAGACCATCGTTCTCGACCACGACGAGGTGGTCCGCCAGGCCGACGAGGCAGGCATCGCCATCGTCTCGGTCAACGCCAGTGACATGCAGTTGCGCTGCGTCGCCTGAAGTCCCCGGCGGGAACGTCACCCGATTCGCCTCTGGCTCAAGCCGCCCCCCGTCGTGGCCGGTGGGACGGCTCAGGCAAAGATCTCGTGGGCCACGTTTCCGGCGACGTCGGTCAGCCGGAAGTCACGTCCCGCGTAGCGATACGTCAACTGGGTGTGTTCCAGCCCCATCAGCGCCAGCAGCGTGGCGTGCAGGTCGGTGGTGTGCATCCGCCCGTCGATCGCCCGGATCCCAAACTCGTCGGTGGCTCCGTGGTTGTAGCCCGCCTTCACCCCGGCCCCGGCGAGAATCATGGGGTAGCCGGTGATGTTGTGATCCCGGCCATCCTCTCCCTGGGCGCTGGGCTGCCGGCCGAACTCGCTGCCAAACAGCACGAGCGTTTCCTCCAGCAGGCCCCGTTGGTCGAGGTCGTCGAGCAGGGCGGCGACCGGCTGATCGACCAGTCCGCAGTTGCGGATCAATCCCTTGTGCAGCCCGCTGTGGTGATCCCACCCCCCCTGGCAGATCTCGACGAAGCGGACCCCCGCCTCGCTCAGCCGACGGGCCATCAGACACTGCCGGGCAAAACTCCCCTCGGGCCCGGGCTTGATCCCATACGCCTCGCGCACGGACGCCGGCTCTTTCGACAGATCCAGAAGCTGTGGAATCTTCCCCTGCATGCGGTAGGCCAGTTCATTGGTCTCGATCACCGCTTCGACCTCGGCCGGCGCCCCAGGCTGGGTGGCGAACTGTTGATTGAACGCCTGGACCAGGTCGAGCTGCCGGCGCTGCAGCCGACGATCGACCGCGGGCCGCAGGTTCGGCATGTTCCCCGTGTCGTCGATTCGGGTCCCCTGATAGTGCGCCGGCAGAAAGGCACTGCCGTAGTTGATGCTGCCGCCGAAATTCGCCGGAGGATTGACGGTGACATAGCCGGGCAGGTCGTCGTTCTCGGTCCCCAGCCCATACAGCAGCCAGGAGCCCAGGGACGGGCGGGTCAGCGAGGCGATCGACGCCCCGGTGTGCAACTGGATGACCGCCTGCGGATGGGCGGGAGTGTCGGTGTGCAGCCCCCGCAGGAAGCAAAACCGGTCGACATGCCGGGCCAGATGCGGAAACAGCTCCGACACCCAGGTGCCGGTGTCGCCATGCTGCGCGAACCGGAACTTCGAGGCGACCAGCTTCCCCCCGCCGGGACCGGGCTGACCGTCACTCGCCTGCAGGCTTGGCTTGTATTCGATCGTGTCCATCTGCGACATCGCCCCCTCCATGAAGAGGAAGATGATCCGCTTCGCCCGGACGGGCAGGTGCGGCGGCCGGGGAGCCAGCGGGGCCGGACGCGGGGCGGCAGACCCCTCGGCACCCAGCGCCTGGTTCCGGGCGGCGATGCGGGCGAGTGCCTCGAGCGACAGCGCTCCGAAGCCGACCGAAGCCCGCCACAAAGCCGACCGCCGGTCGCAGGAAGCGTTCCAGTCGAGAGGTGCAGTCATGGATCAACTCGTGGCAGGGGTAGCGATGGAAAGACCTGTCTCCCCCGGAGTGCCGGGAGAAGGTTGGCTCAGCGCAGATAACGGAACTCGGCGGTGCTCAGCAGGGCGTGGCAGAGACTGTCCCACGCCAGCCGCGGGAAACGGCCGGGATCGGGGACACCCTCGGAAACCGCCCCTTCACCCAACTGCGGCACAGGAGCCTTCGCGGGAGGCTGTTGGTCGGGCAGCAGGGGAGCCTCCGGGCGGTCGGGAACCGGCGGCACCAACTCCCGCAAGGCGGCGACATATCCCGCCAGATACTCCAGCGCCTGGGTGACCTCCGGATCGGTCGGAACCCGCCCCAGGACCAGCCGCCAGGCCCGCACCACCCGCTCGCGATCGGGTTCGTCGTTGGCGGCCAGGACCCGCTCGGCCAGAGCCCGCGCCTGCTCGCGCACAAAACCGTCGTTCAACTGGTACAGCGCCTGCGGTGCCACCGTGGTCGCGTCCCGGCTGCCCGTCACAAATCCCTGCTCGGCAAAGTCCCACGCCGCCAGAGACTGCGGCACCTGCGTGCGCACCAGCGGCAAAAACAGGCTGCGATGCCGGCTGGCCCGGGCAAACTCGGCGAGTTTCTTCGCCTCGGCCCCGTTGTTGCCAATCTCGATCACCTTCAGTTGCGCAACGGGCGAACCTTCGGGTCGGTTTGCCGTGAGCTGGCCGGCAATCGCCAATGTGGCGTCGCGCAATTCCTCGGCTTCCAGCCGGCGGGGGGAATGACGCCACACCAGCGTGTTGTCGGGGTCGAGGGCGAGGTGCTGGCTGGTGGTCTCGGCACCCAGGCGATACGCCCTGCTCAGCACGATCTGCCGCACGAGCTTTTTCACGCTCCAGCCCTGCGCCACGAATTGCCGGGCGAGGTGGTCGAGCAATTCGGGATGCGACGGCAGATCTCCCGTGGTGCCGAAGTTGTCGGGGGTCTTCACAATCCCCCGACCAAACAGGTGCAGCCAGACGCGGTTGACCATGACCCGCGGGGTCAGCGGGTTCTCGGGATCGGTCAGCCAGTCGGCCAGTTCCAGCCGGCCGCTTTGCCGTCGGTTCACCCGATAGGTCTGTGAGGCGGGAATCCACCCGGGGACGCCGCGGGGAACCACCGGACCCAGTTTCTCGGCCTCGCCCCGAATGCGGATCTCGGTATCGGCCACCTGCGCGGCGTCGCGCACGCCCAGGGCAATCGGCCCGTGCTGGGCCGGATCACTCAGATCGAGCACCTTTTGCTGCATCTCATCGACCCGGGCGCGGGCCACCTGCCGGCGGGTGCGGCCGTCTTCGGTCTTCTCATCGGCCTTGCCCGACTGGTTGACCTTCCGCAGTTCGGCCTGCGCCCCCTGCAGTTCCTTGCGGGCTTGCGCGACCACCTCCTGCCGGGCTTCCGCACGTTGCTCGACAGCCAGACTCAGCAGCATGTCGGTATCGTAGTAGTCGAGACCACCCCCCCCCATCTTGTTCCGCAGCCCGGCCCACATCTCGGTGCTGCGGAAGATGCCCGCCAGTCCGTAGTAGTCGGTCAGCGAGATCGGGTCGAACTTGTGGTCGTGGCAGCGGGCACAGCTCACCGTCAGCCCCAGCAGCGCCCGCGAGACGGTGTCGATCTGCTCATCGACATTGTCCATCAGGTAGCGCACCTTGAACCGCTGGTTCACATCCTTGACTCCGACCGCCAGAAAGCCCGTGGCCACGAGCTGCTCGGCCTTCTGGGCGGGGGAATTCGCCGGCAGCAGGTCGCCGGCGATCTGTTCTCGCACAAACACGTCGTACGGCTTGTCGGTCTCGAACGCCCGGATCACATAGTCGCGGTACCGCCAGGCGTGCGGGAACGGCAGGTTGCGGGCTGAACCGGTCGACTCCCCATACCGCGCCACGTCCAGCCAGTGCCGGGCCCAGCGTTCGGCATACCCCGGCGAATCGAGCAGCGTCTCCACCACCCGCTCGTACGCCTGGGGAGAATCATCCTTCAGAAAGGCGTCGACCGCCTCGGGAGTGGGGGGGAGCCCGGTGAGGTCGAACGTCACCCGCCGCAACAGGGTGGTCTTGTCGGCCTCGGCCACGGGAGCCAGCCCCCGCTGCTCGAGCTTCGTGAGCACAAACCGGTCGATCTCACCCAGGGGCCAGCTCGCCAGGCCGACTTCGGGAACCGTTGGCTGGGTGAGGGGCTGCCAGGCCCAGTGCTCTTTCCGCAGTTGCTCAAACTCTTCGTTCCGCTGGCCCAGCGAGCTGGGAATGCGGACTTTGGTCCAGGGGGCCCCGGCGGCAATCCACCGCTCGAGGATCTGCACCTCCGCTTCGTCCAGCGGCTTCTCGGGGGGCATTTTCAGTTTGTCGTCGGTCCGTTTGACCGCCCGCAACAACAGACTCTGGTCCGGCGCTCCGGGAACAACCGCCGGCCCCCGGCCTCCCCCCGTCAGCAGTCCCTGGCGATCATCGACCCGCAACCCCCCGTGCGAGTTGGTGTCGGCCGAGTGACAGGTGAAACAGCGGTTGACCAGCAGCGGCCGCACCTGGCTTTCGAAGAACTCCAGCGCCCGGGTCTCGTCCGGACTCAGCGGTGGTTCTTCGGCGACAACGGACGCCCGTGGTGTTGCCCCCGCCACCAGACCGAACAACAGCCACCCCAGAACCGACCACCCGCGCTGGCGGCATGAGACCTGTCGTGTGTCGGGATGGCGGGCCGAGCGAGGGCGCAACACACGGCGCGGGGCGACAGTGACGGACTGCGACAAGCCGAGACGATTCCGCACCACAGTCCCCCCACTTTGAGACAAGCCGAGTTCTCGTTCCACCCTCCCATCCGCAAGGGGAGGAATCGCAACCAACCGGGGCCCCCCCCGCAAGGCTGGCGGCACGTGGGGTCATTCCGGATTCTCATCCCCCCCCTTCGACAAAGTCAAGCCTTTTCTTTCGCGGTGGACGTGTGCTCGCGGACGCTCCGGCAGCCTCCTGTCGCATACCGCACAACCCGTTCCAGGACCGGGGAGAAGTGGATCCCCGATCTCCCCGCAAGGGTGGTCCCCAGAGGTGTGCTCGGAGCGCGGACGACAGGTGCCGGACTCTGGTCGGCCTGGGGTTCGGCCGCACAGGGGATCGACCGTCTGGGGGAAAAATTGTTACCGTGCCGTTTGGCCCCGAACCAACGCCCCCATCATCCCGCGAGCCCCCGTGCAGGAGTCTGAAGATGCAACGAGAAGATCGAGATGGCCAGTCGACACCGGGTCGTGGCACAGCCTGGAACCGGAGTCTGGGGGCCTTGCTGGCCGGGATGCTGGGTCTGGCGACCGCCGGCCTGAAGGGGACCCCGGTGCTGGCCTTCGGGGAGGTCGAGTTCGCCGACCAAACCGCCGGGTGGAAGCTCGAACTGGGAGGCGAGGCGACCTGCTGGATTGATGTCGACAATGACGGCTGGACCGATCTGGTCTCTTCCGGCAAGGTCTGGCGAAACCTTGACGGAAAGGGCTTTGCCGCACTGGGCGAGGTGGCCAATGCGGTGGCCGCCGACTTCGACAACGACGGCTTCGCCGACCTCTTCTCGTGGTCGCATCTCAAACTGTTCCGCAACCTCGGCGGAAAGGGATTCGAGGAAGTCCCGCTGCCGCCTCTTCCCAAGACTGTCTCCCGCGGTGCCTGCTGGGGCGACTGGAACAACGATGGCTTCGTCGACCTGTATGTGGGGGGGTATGAAGACTGGGATGCCGGCATCACCTGGCCCTCGCTCTGGCTCTTCAACCGGGGGGGCAAGACGTTCACCGTCGGCCCGACCGACGCCCGCTACCGCGCCCGCGGAGTGACCGCCTGCGACTTCGACAACGATCACGACCTCGACGTCTATGCCTCGAACTACCGCCTGCAGCCGAATGTGCTGTGGGTGAACGACGGCCAGGGGGCCTTTACCGATCTGGCCGAGAAACAACGGGTGCTGGCCACCTCGGAGGGATTTGGCGGCGGGCACTCGATCGGGGCCTGCTGGGGCGACTTCGACAATGATGGCCTGTTTGATCTGTTCGCCGGGAACTTCGCCCACCAGGATGGCCGGGGAGACCAGCCCAAGTCGCGGTTTTACCGCAACCTCGGTCCGACGCAGGAATTTCTCTTTGAGGACCGCGGTCCCTGTGGGGTGTTTTACCAGGAATCGTACGCCTCCCCGGCGGCGGCGGATTATGACAACGACGGCGATCTGGACCTGTTCTTCACCACGGTCTACGGCGTGGCGTCGTTCGGCCGGCCGAATCACCCGGTGTTGTTCCGGAATGACGGCCAGTTCGTCTTCACCGACGCCACCGCACCGGCGAAGCTCGCCGGTCAGGGCCCGACCTATCAGGCGGCATGGGGTGATGTCGACAACGACGGCGATCTCGACCTCACCACTGCGGGCCGGCTGTTTGTGAACCAGTCCACCGGCCAGCACTGGCTGAAAGTGCGGCTGATCGGGAACGGCACCCGCATCAACCGCTCGGCGATCGGCACGCAAGTGCGCCTCCGCCGGGGCGAGCAGACTCTCACCCGGCAGGTCGAAGCGGGGACGGGGGAAGGGAACCAGAACGATCTCGTGCTGCACTTCGGGCTGGGGGACCACGCCGGGCCGGTGACACTCGAAATCAGCTGGCCCGACGGCACACAAAAAACGGTCGAACAGGCGGCCATCGATCGGCTGCACATCGTCACGGCGGGACCGTAACACCCCACCCCCCGAGCGACCGCGCTGGAGGGGGCCATCACCAGCCCGCACCCAGGCTTGGCTCGAAAGAAAATCGTTCCGACGGGCAGCCCAAAGACGTGGATCGGAACCTCCGATGTGCGCCCCACCGCGATCACCCTTCGCAAGGGGCCAGCAACAGGGTGGCGGGGGGGCGGACCTCCGTGTCCGCTCCGGTGGGTGTGAATCGGAAAATGATCCTTCCGACGGGCAGCCCAAAGACCTGGATCGGAACCTCCGATGTGCGCCCCACCGGGATCACCCTTCGCAAGGGCCCAGCACCAGGCCGGC
Source organism: Planctomycetaceae bacterium (assembly GCA_046339535.1). Lineage (GTDB taxonomy): Bacteria > Planctomycetota > Planctomycetia > Planctomycetales > Planctomycetaceae > UBA10511. The sequence goes on from JBKDUK010000259.1 coordinate 8,941, forward strand.
GGGGGGGCGGACCTCTGTGTCCGCTCCGTTGGGCTGGCATCGGAAGTGAATCCTTTCGACGGGCAGCCCAAAGACCTGAATCGGAACCTCCATGTGCATCCCACCGGGAACACCCTTCGCAAGGGACTGGCAACAGGGTGGCGGGGAGCGTTGGTTGAACGTACAGCGGGGGGTTGTTGGCCGGTCGATGTCTGAGGGTGATTCGCATCGGGGCTCCCATGCCTGGCCGGCGGCCGCCCCATCCCCCCGACCTCGTGTCGGTTGGTGAATCCGATCGGTGGCTCACTCGCGGCACCGCCGCGCGTCGCCCCCTCTCCCACCAAAAGACTCCCGAGCAGCAGATACCGGGTGACTGTGGGAGAGGGTTGGGGTGAGGGCGAAAGGAACGGGTGGTTTGTCGGGGTCTGACACAAAGCACCCCGCGCGGGTTGCCCCCTCATCCCCCCTTCGGGGACCTTCTCCCCCCACGGGGTGGCGAAGGACCGGATGCATGCCAGCGCGCTGCCGATGCCGGGTGTGTTGAGGCCGAACGCCCAGCGGGGGGTTGGCCGATCCATGATTCTTGGCTGCCCATCGGAACGGGGATTTTCGGATGTTTGTCCAGTGGAGCGGACACAGAGGTCCGCCCCCCCGCGACCCGGGTGCTGGGCCCTTGCGGGGGGGGTGCTCGGTTGCGGGCACATTGGTGGCTTGCTGATCCAGGTCTTTTCTCTGCCCAGTGGGACGGGTCTTTTCGGATGTTTGTCCAGCGGAGCGGACACAGAGGTCCGCCCCCC
>JBKDUK010000260.1:0-9586 GCA_046339535.1 Planctomycetaceae bacterium
CCCCAAACGGGCCACAAGCCCCAAGCGAGCCTCCCGAAAAAGCACTCGGCCAGGCAACTGAGACCGTTCCCGAACATCAATTCCAGAACGAATCCCACGTCGCCAAGGCCACCATCGAGGCGGCGACCAAGAGCTTCGAGAGAGTCCCCAACAGCCGGCCGATGAAGGCGGCGGTTCCCACGGCAAACCCTTTTTGATGGTCGCTGCCGCGCCTGTATTCCCCCAGCCACGCCCCGGCAAACGCCCCGAACCCGCCCCCCAGGATCGCCCCCACCACGGTCCCGAAAATCGGCAGCAGTCCGCTGCCGACGGCCGATCCGCCGAAGCTCCCCCCCATCGCCCCCAACGTCGCCTGAATCATCGCCCGCCGGCTGGCCCCCTGCTTGGCCGCCCCGGCCGCCCCCACCGCGAACTCCAGAATCTCTCCCAGAATCGCCAGGACCAGCACGCCCCCCCACGCCCACCACGTCAGTCCCCCCCCTTCCAGCGGGTGCACAAACAGGGTGAACAACGCCGAGAAGAGCACGATCAGCCACGTGCCCGGCAAGCCAAACACCGTTGCGGCGAACCCACCGAGGTTCCCCAGCAACAGCAGCACCGCCCACGTGTAGTACCAGGTGTTGGACATTGGCGATCAGGGCAGGTTTGGAGGGGATGACAGCCCGGCAGCGAGATTCGGGGCGTCGAGCCAGCCGCGAAACTCCCGCCAGGGAGCCTCGGGATCGTGCCGATAGCCAATGTCGGCCCGGGGGACCCGCCGCACCGTCACCCGTCCCGCCAGCCGGGCGTCGTGCTGCACCACCGCGACCGTCTCGGCAAACGCGGGGGACTCCCGCTCCGATTGCTCCCCCACCAGCAGCAGCACCGGACACGCGATCCGCGGCAGCCAGGGAACAAAGTCGTAGCGGTCTTCGGGACCGTACTTCTCGAGATAGCCCGCGGCGGTGGTGACATACGGCACCGGTTGCCGGGCCGCGAAGAATGAGTGTCCCTCTCCCCGGCTCACCCGCCCGGTCGCCTCGCGGTAATCTTGACGGAAGAGTTCCCCCTGCGGATGCCGTTGCCACGTGGCGTGATGAAATCGCGGCGGGGAGATCGCCACCACCCGCCGCACGGCGGGGTGCGCGGCCTGCGCCTGCAGCAAGAGCGACTTGACCGCCCCCATGCTGTGACCGACCAACGTGAGATTGGGGTAGCCCCGGGCGACCAGCCAATCGAGCCAGGCGGTCAGATCGAGGGGAGCCTCTCCGATGATCTCATGGGCCGCGCCGCCGGGACGACTTCCCCCCCGGCCGCGCAACGTGCAGACGCCATCGTGCCCCCGGGTGTTGATCCGCAATGACGCGAGCCCGGCCGCGCGGGCCCGCCGGGCGAAGACCTCCAGCACCCCGGGCGAATAGAAATTCGCCCCGGTCCCATGCACCAACAGGCAGGCATCGACGGGCCCAGTCCCGGCGGTGTCGGCCGGCTCGAACAGGCCATCGAGCCAGATCCCGTCGGCCGTTTCGACCCGTGCGAGTTCCATCAGTGGGAAACCTTGGATCAGGCGAGCGACTTGCGCAGCAGTTCGAGGCTCTTGGGGACGGCGGTGGCCGGGTCTTCCTGTCCCTCGAACTCGAGCGAGACGTACCCCTGGTAGCGGTTCTTCTTGAGGATGGCCCCGATCTTCTGGTAGTCGATGTCGAGCGTGTACCACTTGCCGCCGCCGTAGTAGGTCTTCGCCTGCACGAGGCAGGCGAGCGGGGCGATCTGCTCGAACTGTTCGTACTGCCGTTCGAGGAAGTTCCCCGTGTCGGCCGTCACCCGCAGCCAGGGGGAATCAATCTCGTGGACGATCCGCAAGACCCCCTCGGCATCACGCCCCAGCCCCCAGTGATTCTCGAGCCCCAGCACCACGCCGCATTCCTCGGCCTTCGCCAGGCAGCGCTCGAGCGCGTCGATCACCCAGGTGAAGCCCTGCTCGTCGGTGTAGCCTTCGAGGCGCGGTTCGATTCCCTTGTTGGCCATCAGTTCGTCGAACGACTTGGTGGTGCCCCACCGGCCGGTGTTGACCCGCATGGTGGGAATGCCCAACCGATACGCCAGTTCGATCGAGTGCAGCGTCTTGTCGATGTTCTGTTTCCGCACCGCCTTGTCGGGACTGACGAACCCCTGGTGGGTCGAGAAGCCCATCAGGTCGAGGCCGAGCGAAAAGGCCAGCCGCTTCAACTGCTGCAGGTAGCCGTTCGACTCTTCCTTCATCTGCACCTGCAGAATCTCCACCCCGTCGAACCCCAGCCGGGCCGCCTGCTCGATGCAGTCTTCAATCTCGACCCGCTGCTCGCGGAACTGCCAGAACGAATAGGTCGAGACCCCCAGGCGGATGGGACGCAACCGGGCCGGTTTCCCCTCCTCGGCCCCCTGCGCCAGAGGCACCCCCGCCGCGGACAACAGCGACCCGGCCACGAGTGCCGACTGGGACAAAAACGCACGACGATCGAGAGAGGCAGACATCGGACCAGCTCGTGTCAGGAATTGAAAGAAGAGGACAAGGTCATTGTTGAACCGGTGATCCGGCGGGAAGCGAGGAGCCGCATCCGACGGCTTATTTTCCCTTGAGGTGCCTGTCGAGGAAGCGGTACGCGACCTCGCGCGCCTCGGGAGGAAAATCGTGGGCGCTGTCGGGGTAGTTGGCCTGCAGGTTGTCGGGCACTCCCAGCAGCTTGTAGACCGGGCTGGCCGAAGCGATGGTGTCGCGCACCCCGGAGACCTCGAAATTGTCATCCCGCACGGGACTGCTCGCCAGAAACGCCCGCGGGGCGAAGGCGGCCACAATCTCGGGGAAGTCGAACGGCACTTCATCGGGGCTGTTGTGATATTCGGTGCGGATCTTCGGCATGTAGCGGTCGCTGGTCCAGCCCATCAGCGCGCCGTTGTAGTACTTGTGAAACCGGGTGAAGCCGCAGTTCGAGACCAGCGCTTTGATGCGGGGGTCGAAGGCGGCGGTGAACATCGTGTTGTGTCCCCCCAGCGACTGGCCGATGCAGCCGATGCGGTTGCCATCGACCTCGGGCAAAGACTGCAGCAGGTCGATCGCCCGCATGTTGTCCCAGATCGCCTTCATCGTGCCGCTGGTGTACCCCTTGGCCGGGGCGAAGTCGTACTCGTACTCCCCAAACGACGGATAGTCGGGGGCCAGCGTCACATAGCCGCGTTCGGCCAGATGCAGCGCGTAATGCAGGTTGGGATTCCCCCCCAGACCGGCGGGTTCTTCCTTGCCGATCTTCACCGTCTGGTGCAGGCAGAGGACAGCCGGCCCTTTCTGCGTACTCCCCGGCTGCGGCAGAAACAGATAGGCCCGCACCCGGTCATTCGCTTCGGTCCGGTAAGAAATCTTCCGGCGTACGCACTTGTCGAGCTTGACTTCCTCGAGCACCTGCAGGTCGGGGCTGACCTTTTTGGTGTCGGGAGGCAGCGGGCCCATCACCACCTGCATGTTGGCGAGAATGTGCGTCCGACGGCGTTCCCAGTCGGCCTTGGTGGCAATCGGCTGGCGCTCGCCCTTGTCGGTCAGCACGTAATCGAGTTGCTGATGTTCGGGATACTTCAACGCGGGTTGCTGGCCCCAGGCGAAACCCGGCATTCCCGCCAGCAGTCCGCACAGCACCAGCAGCGGGGCCCAGCGCGGAAACGTCTCGGACACAACTCGCAGCGCGGTGAATCGGGGGGGCGACATGGCGGCCTACGACGGGAAGGGCGAGGGAACCAGCAGTGGGCCAGCCGCGCGGAGGGGGGCGCAGGGCGCGCCGTCGCGTTGGCCTCGCAGGGCATCGTAGCAGCCCCCCGCGAGCGACGCGACAACCGCACAGTTCGTCCGAGGCTTGCCCCGCGCGGTGCGTTCGGCCGGGTCTCAGCCGTGGCGGGGGGTTTCGCGGCGGGTCCGCCCCAGCCTGGGGACCGCCGACACGTGCGGTGCCGGGATTGTCTCGGCCGGAATCGGGGCGGGGCGCGGACGTGGCGCACCATCCCGAGGACCGTGCAACACCCGGCCAATCACCGTGTGCCGGACCGCCAGGTGATAGCTCACCAAACCTCCCAGTGTGGCCCCGGCCGAAACCAGCAGCATCTTCAGAGCCGGAGGCCAGGGTTGCGCGTGCAGCAGGACCTGTCCCACCCCCACGAGAGGCAGGTGGATCAGATAAATCCAGTACGAGGCATCGGCCAGATACCGAACCACGGGTCGATCCTGCGGCCAGCGCAGACCCCACCCCAGGGCGGCCGAGAGCATGAACCAGGCCGACCAGGCGACCGCCGCACTCAAGGGCAACGCGGTCAATCCCGACAGCTCCCCCCGGGCTCCCCGTGGGGCCAGCACAACGACCATCGCCAGCGCGGGGAGCGCACAGGCGAATTTCAGCTTCGGACGGGCCACCAGCGACTTCAGCGCCACCGGGCGCCGGCACAGTTCGACCCCCATCAGAAAGAAAAAGCCGTAATACGCCAGGCGGACCACATGCGGCACAAACGAATTGTGGTGCCCGGTGAAGAGCGACAGGTCATCCCACAGGCAGATGGTCGACACGAGGGCGAACACGGCGGGACGCCAGAGGTGCGACCCGAGCGAAATGCGCCACGGGGGGGCGCTGTGCCGCCCGGTGGGCCACGACCATCGCAGGCCGACCCACCCGAGCGTCAAAATCGAAAGATCCATCAAAAACCAGAGATGGGCTGGCCCAAAGTAATGGTGCTGCAGTTCCCCCTCGAACGATTCGAACGGACTGAGGGCCTGCGTCCAGGTGCTGCGCCCGGTGATCACCCAACCCCAGTTCCACACCAGCAGGTTCAGCGGCAGGATGGTAATGAGGCCCACGTAATAGGGGACCAGAATGCGCATCGCCCGCTGGCGGTAGAAGCCGGCCAGATCCTGACGGTCCATCAGCTTCTGCGAGAAGAACCCCGCCAGGAAGAAAAACAGGGGCAACCGGAACGAGTGAATCGTCCAGAAGAGTGCCTCGCACAGCGGAGACGAGTCGCTGTTGTGCACCGGCCAGACCAGGCCCGAGAGGGTGGTCTGCGAATAGGGCACACAGGCGTGCAGCACCACCCCCAGCAGCATGGCCAGGCCGCGCAGCGCATCGAGCCCCGGCAGCCGGGCCGCGGCTGCGAAGGTTCGGGAGGGGCGGTCGGCAGAATCGACCTTTTCGTACGAACAGGAATTCCTCAAGAGGGGGCTCCATCGGCCACAACGGCCTGTCGATGGAACATCGGGGAGTGATCCCCTCCCGGGTGAGCCATTTTGCCCGAACGGACGTCGGACGGTTTCTCTCAACCGCGTCACTCCTGCCCGACCGCTACAACCCGCCTGTTCCCCACCTGGATCGACCCCATGCCCGACTTGCCCGCCACCCTCATCGCCACGCTGGTCTGTAGTTATTGGGCCATCGTGCTGCTGAAGCTGGCGGTGGTTCGCTGGCGGCAGCACAAGACGGGCGCGCTCGTCCCCCGGCTGTCGACCGAGCGGCGCATCTGGCCGGTCTGGATTGCCGCGATCGTCGCCTGGCATGCCTTTCCCCTGTTCGCCACCATTCACTGGGGCACCTGGTATGGGCTGCCGAACTGGGCTCTCTCGCGCGGGGTGGTGCCAGTCCGCTGGGGAGCGGCCCTGGTGGGGCTGGGCTGTTTTGCCGCGACGGTCCACTGTTGGATTGTGATGGGCCGTAACTGGAGCGTGGCGGTCCTCCCCGGACAGACCAAGCAACTGGTGACCAACGGACCGTTCGCGCTGGTCCGGCACCCCATCTACGCCCTCAGCATCCTGCTGATGCTCTGCAGCGTGGTGGCGGTGCCGAACCTGCTGTTGGCCGTGGCGGCCGCCGTGCACATCACCCTGATGCGGCGCAAGGCCCAGATCGAAGAGCAGTTTCTGGCGGGGGAATTCGGCACGGCCTGGCAGACCTACGCCGCCCGCACCGGACGGTTCTTCCCCCGCCGCACGGCAACCATCGTGGCCCGCCCCCACCTGCTGAACCACGCCCAACGGACATCCGGCAGCCGGTCCCCTTCCCCAACGGGCCGCTCGGCGGACTGAGGGCGAGCCGGCTACGCCGCCACCTCTGCCCCCCTCCCCTGCCCTGTGTTCCTGGCGTAAACAGCCCCGGGTCAGCAACCGACATCAGCGGAGGAGGGTCCGGGTGAAGATGGGCTTTGGGTGTTTGGGGGGTGGATCATCCGGCATGCAACCGGCTGCCGGCAGAATTGCCGCAGCCTTCGTCCCGGAAGGCACTTCCCCGCGATCAGGCCCCACGCGAACGACGAGGACTTCGGCATGAAAACACACGTCCGCCTTGCGGTGCCGAATTCTGTACTGCTTGTCACGGATCGAGCGCTCGACGACCTTTCCGAGATCGACATCCCCGAGTCGATGCAGGGCCGCCTGGTGGCGAGCACCGCGTCCTGCGTTGCCGTGGGGACCGCTGTCGAGTGCGAGGCCACTGTCGACATCGCATTGACGGAGTGTCCGCCCCTCGCGAATGCCGGGCTGCACTGTGCCGGCGAATCGACGCTGCGAACGCCCCATCGGGAGGTGGTGGTGAGGACGATTCACCTTCTCCCGCTCGTCGCCATCGCTGTCGGAAACGACCTGACGGACGTGCAGGTCTGGGTCAATCATCCCACCGAGCCCGACCGAATCGTCATCGCGGTGCGCCCGGCCCCTTCACGGTGAAGGAGCGGCCCGGGGACCAGTACTCGATTCCTGCCTCGCGACTCTGGCGACGCCCCATCTGCCGGCGAACGAAGAAACCGATCGGCAGGGTGCCCTGCGCAGGGCGCAAATAAAAAACTCCACGGCCGCCTCGACTGAGGCAGACCGTGGAGCATGGCAAACTCTGTGTCCCTTCCTTGGTTTCCTTCCGCCGACGCTACTTCTTCTCGGCTTCGAGGAAGACCTTCACGCCGGCCGCCTTGAGAGCCTCGATTTGCGCTCCCTTGGCCGCATCACCCAGCGGGTTGCCAATCAGGTACAGCCGCAGGAACGGGGCGAACCGCTTGTCTCCCGCCGCATCCTTCTGACACGCCTCGACCAGGGGGGCGAGGTCGGCAATCTCGTTCTTTTCCAGCAGCAGCAACATCCGCGGAGCGGCCGCCGCGAACGGGGCCAGATTCTGGATTTTGTTCTCCGACAGCTTGAAGGTCATCAGGTTCGGCACCAACGGGGCCAGCGGCGCGACATCGCTCAGCCCGTTGCGGGCCAGATCGAGCGACGAGAGCTTCTTGAGGTTCGCCAGCGGAGTCACGTTCGTGATTTTGTTCCCGGCGATGTAGAGAGCCGAGAGCTTGGGCAGATCAGCCAGGGCGTCGACCGCCGAGATCTGGTTGTCCGAGAGCTCCACAAACTGCAGCGCCTTGATGTTGGCCAGCGGGGTGATGTCGGCAATCTTGTTCTTCGACAGGTCGAGCGACTGCAGGTTCTTCAGAGCCTTCAGCTGGTCGACCTTCTCGATCTCATTCCCGGCCAGATTGATGAGCGCCAGATTCGGGCACTTCTCGAGTCCCGACAGATCCTTGATCCCCTTGTTCCGCCCCTCGAGGATGAAGACCTTCTTCAGATCGTCTTCGGTCAGATCGTCGGGCTTGTCGCGCTTCTCGAAGACCTGCTGGCGGACCACCGCCTCGAGTGCCTTGTCGGCAATCGGACCGGCCGCCAGGACCTCGGCCGCAAAGCCTCCCACCGAAACCGCCAACAGGGCAAACCGCAGGCCCGACGACACATGGAACCGCTGCATTGTCACTCTCCTCCCGTTGCGAAGCGAAGTTGCGATCCCCGCCCCTCCCCACAACCCCCGTGGGGACTGCATGGATCGACGTCGATCTGTTCCCGCAGTCTATCGGGGGGTGAAAGGCGCTGTCAAAACCACGCACCCCGCCTCCCCCAGCCTGTTCCCCGGCACCTCACTGCGGAGGGGTTTTCTCGGCGTTTTTCAGCCGTTCCCGCAGTTCTTCATTCTGCTTCCGCAGCGTTTCGACCTCGGCCTGCAACTGCTCGGCCGCCCGCCGTTTGGCCCGCAGCTTTTCGAGCGCCTCATCCAGCGCCTTGACCGAGCGGGGACGCACTTCCTTCCCCCGGCGTTCCTCCAGCGCGGCGATCGAAGTGCCATCCCCCACCGCCACGACGGCGTCAATCGCCGCCCGCCGCACTTCCCGCCGTTTGTTGTCGAGCTGGGCGTGCAGTTGCCCGATGATCTGCGAGTTCCCCGGCTGCAGGCGGGCCAGGGCCCCCAGCAGCACCACCCGCCGCTCGGGCGAGACCGGACCACCCAGGAGCTGCGAAATCCGCTCGGCGGCGGTGGGCTCTTTCAGATCGATCAATCCGTCGCAGGCGGTCCGCAGCAGCGTCTCGCCGTCGCTGGTCTGACCCAGCGCCGCCAGCAGCCGGTCGCGCACATTGTCGCGATCGAGCTTGATCAACCCCCGCAACGCGGCCGACGCGGTGTGGTACGACTGGTCCTGGTCGGCCACTTCGCGCAAAGTCGCCACCACCTCGGGTCCCGTGAAGTTCGCCAGACCATTGACCGCCTCGCGGCGGACGGACGCCTTGGCGTCATTCCGGGCGATGTGCCGCAGCGCGTCGCGGACGTCGTCTCCCGCCAGCTTCCCCACCAGACGCACCGCTTCGAGGCGCACCCCCCAGAACGGGTCGTGCTGGGCGGCGTGACGCAGGGCGGCGGCCACCGCTGGTTCATCCCGCTTCTCGGCCAGGCCGGCCACCGCCTGGACCCGCGGCATCAGGTACGGGCTGTGGGCCAGTTGATCGAGCCACTCCTCCTGGCTCTTCGTGGGAGTCAGTTTCTTGAGAATCCAGTCGGCCGGATCGAGGCAGACCCGTTTGGGCGGGACCGGGGCCGGGAAGTGATACGTTTCCTCGGCCTTGGTGATCTGGATCCGCTTGAGCTGGGTGTCGTTGGGAAAGGCGAGCTCGAGCTCGGCCGAGGTCCGGAACAGCGGGGTCAGCTCGTCGACCTTCTGGGTCTGCCTGATGGTGATCTTCAGATCCTGCGCGGCGGCATCGTGCGTCCATTCGACGGTGAATTCGGGATGCCCGCCGTGATGGATCCACTGGTCGAAGAACCAGTTGAGCCCCTGTCCGGTCGCCTCTTCGATCGCGAACCGCAGGTTGGCGGTCTCGACAGTGCGGTACTGGTTGGCCTGGGCGTAGACCTGCATGGTGCGCCAGAAGAGGTCGTCGCCCAGTTCGTACCGCAGCATGTGCAGCACCCGGCCCCCCTTGGGATACGAGTGCGAATCGAACATCACCATCGGGTTGTCGTAGCGGTAGTTGACAATCGACCGGCGGTAGTTGGCGTCTTCCCCCAGGTAGGCCTGCGCCTCGTTGTGCCGTTGCCACGTCGCCTCATCGAGTCCCTCGTCATGTTCGGTCCAGAGGGTGGCGAAGTAGGTGGCGAAGCTTTCATTCAGCCAGAGTTCGCCCCAGTCTTTGCAGGTGACCAGGTCGCCCCACCACTGGTGGGCCAGTTCGTGGGCCACGAGGTTGACGCTCGAGACGTCGAGATGGGCCCGCGCGTCATGCAGCGTGCTGAGGTTCAGCGTG
>JBKDUK010000261.1:0-13161 GCA_046339535.1 Planctomycetaceae bacterium
CGTCGGCATCATCACCCACGACGACGTGCTGGACGTGATGCGGGAAGAGGCGACCGAAGACGCCCACCGGATGGGTGCCGTCGCCCCCCTCGAAGAAAGCTACCTCGGCACCCCCTTTCATACCCTCGCCTGGAAGCGGGGAATCTGGCTCATTCTGCTGCTGGTGGCCGGGTTTGGAACGTCATCTCTGTTGAATCTTTATGACGGCGTCACCGAGAAGCACGAGTGGCTGGTGTGGTTCCTGCCGCTGGTGCTGGCCAGCGGCGGCAACTCGGGCTCGCAGTCGGCGACCCTCATCATCCGCTCGATGTCGCTGGGGGAACTGAACCGTTCCAACCAGAATCGCATCATCCGCCGGGAGGTCGCCACCGGGGTGGCCCTGGGAACCGCGATGGGGCTGCTGGCGCTGGTCTTCTCGGTGCAGTACGTCCCCTGGACGCATGCCCTCGTGGTGGGGGGCACGATCGCCCTCGTGGTCACCTTTGGCACCACCAATGGCACGCTGTTGCCGATCACCCTCAAACGCCTCGGGTTCGACCCCGCCCTGATGTCGAACCCCCTGATCGCGTCCCTCTCCGACGCACTCGGCGTGCTGATCTATTACAACGTCGCGCTGCTGTTCCTGCGGTCGGTTTGACCGCGTCGGGCCCGGGGGCCAGGGACAGTGGCGAGGGGACAGTAGCAAGGGGACAGGCCTGCGGCCGGCAGGGGTACGCGGGCCCGGTCGGTCGTTATGATGTCGCCGGACACAACCCCGTCCGACACAATTTGGGACCGCGACCCCATGCATGTGCTGTTCGTCCACAAGAATTTTCCCGCCCAGTTTGGGCACGTGGCCGCCCGGCTGGTGCAGCAACGGGGCTATCGCTGCAGCTTCATTTCCGAGAAGGGCCCGGCGGTGGTGCAGGGGGTCGAGGTCATTCCCTACAAAGTGACGGGGGGAGCCACCCATTCCACCCACTTCTGCAGCCGGACGTTCGAAAACACCGTCTGGCATTCGGCGGCGTTGTACGAGACCCTCAAGGCCCGGCCCGACATCCGGCCCGATCTGGTCGTGGGACATGCGGGCTTCAGTTCGACGGTCTTCCTGAGGGAGCTTTACGACTGTCCGTTCATCAATTACTTCGAATACTACTACCGCTCGCGCGGGTCGGATCTCGACTTCCGCCCCGAGTTTCCCCCCGCGGAATGGCAGCGGCTGCGGAGCTGGATGCGGAATGCGTCGCTGCTGGTCGACCTCGAAAGCTGTGAGGCGGGCTACAGCCCCACCCGGTGGCAGCGCGACCTGCTGCCCGAAGTGTTCCGTCCCAAGGTCGAGGTCATCTTCGACGGCATCGATACGGCGGTCTGGAACCGCGTCTCCCAGCCCGGCCGGTCGTTTGGCGCGGTCCAGATTCCGGAAGGGTGCCGGCTGCTGACCTACGTCTCGCGCGGCTTCGAATCGATGCGCGGCTTCGACATCTTCATGCGGGTCGCGAAACGGCTCTGCGACCAGCACCCCAATCTCGTGGTGGCGGTCGTGGGGGAAGACCGCATCTGCTACGGGGGCGATGCCGAGCACATCGGCGGCCCATCATTCCGCCAGTGGGTCTTGTCTCAGGATCAGTACGACCTGTCGCGGATTCTCTTTCTGGGGCGGCTGGATCCCCCTGACCTCGCCCGGCTGCTCAGCCTGAGCGACCTGCACATCTACCTGACCGTACCCTTCGTGCTGAGCTGGTCACTGATGAACGCCCTCGCCTGCGGCGCCACCATCCTGGCCTCCGACACCCCCCCCGTCCGGGAGATGATCACCCCCGGGCAGACCGGGCTGCTGGCCGGGTTCTTCGATGTCGACCAGTTCGTTGCCCAGGCCAGTGCGGTCCTGCAGCGGCCGGAAGACTACCGGCACCTGGGCGAGAACGGCCGCCGGCTGATTCACGAGCGTTATTCGCTCGATGTCTGCCTCCCCCAGATGGAACGGCTGTATGAGCAGGTCATGGCGGGGCGGTCGCGTGTGGTCCCCCAGTCGCCAAGTTCCCTTTGAAACGGCGGGCCCGGACGGTCGGGAGAAGGTTCGGCCGGATGATCGCCGAGGTCTTGCACGGGGCTGGGGCTGTCGGTTTCCTGTCGGGAGCGATTTTCCCCCCAGTTTGCTCACATCCAAGCCGACTGATATCATGCAACGTCTGGATTTTCGTCCGTGAGGCCACCCCGTCCTGTGGGTGGTGCTCGCGGATGGTGAAGCCTCTCCTGGCCCCTTGATGGCGGGCGGGGTGCGGTGGGACCACGAGGTGCTGGCATGCTGCGGATTGACGGCGGACCGACACGGCACGGACGGCGGGATTTTCTGCGCGTGGGGAGCCTGGCGCTGGGGGGGTTAACCCTGCAACAGCTGTTGGCGACCGATGCCGCGGCGGCCGGCCGGCTGACCACTGGCAAGTCGGTGATCTTCCTGTTCCAGCATGGCGGCCCCAGCCAGATCGAGACGTTCGATCCCAAGATGACCGCCCCCGTCGGCATCCAGAGCGCCACGGGGGAAGTGCAGACGAAGATTCCCGGCATCACCTTCGGCGGCACCCTCCCCAGGCTGGCGACGCTGAACGACAAATTCTCGATCGTCCGGTCATTCACCACCGGCGACGGCAACCACGACATCAAGCCGATTGTGGGGCGCGACAGCGGCGGGGCAAACGTCGGCTCGCTCTACTCACGCGTGGTGGGAACGAACAACCCTCTGACGGGCATTCCCTACAACGCCGCATTGTTCCCCCGGGCGGTCGATCCCGACGCCCGGCCCATCATCAAGGACTTCGGCAACTTCGAGGCGACCGGCGGCGTGGGGGCGGCGTATGCGCCGTTCGTCCCAGGGGCCGGGGGAGACCTGCAGCGCGACATGCAGCTGAGCCTGCCGGTCGACCGGCTGGGAGACCGCCGGTCGCTGCTGGGGGAACTCGACCGGGTGCGGTTCCAGCTCGACGCCGCCGGGAAGCTGGAAGGGCTCGACAAGCTGCGCGAGCAGGCCTTCAGCACGATTGTCGGCGGGGCGGCGACGGCGTTCGATCTGTCGCGCGAAGATCCCGCCGTGGTGGCGCGGTACGACACGGCCCCCCTGTTCACCCCCGACAGCATCTCCCGCCGGTGGAACAACCACCCGCACTACGTCGAGAACGCCAAGACGCTCGGGAAGCTCTTGCTGCTGGCCCGCCGGTTGTGTGAGGCGGGGGCGGGTTTTGTGACCGTCGCCACCACCTTCGTCTGGGACAACCACTCCGACATCAACAATGCCGGGGCGGAAGAGGGAATGCGCTACTGCGGCATTCCGTTCGACCACGCGGTCTCGGCCTTCATCGAAGACTGCGAGGCGCGCGGGCTGGGAGACAAGATCATGCTGGTCTGCTGCGGCGAGATGGGACGCACCCCGCGCATCAACGCCAACGGCGGACGCGATCACTGGGGGGGCCTCGCCCCGTTGATGGTCTACGGCGGGCGGACCCGCCCCGGGCAGGTCATTGGCCAGTCGTCGCGCGACGCGGGTGAACCGGCCAGCGAGCCGATGCGCATCAACAACCTGCTCGCCACCATCATGCACACCCTGTTCGACATGGGCGAACTGCGGGTCACCCGGGGTGTTCCCCAGGAAGTGGTCCGCGCCGCCACCGCTGCGGATCCGATCCCCGGACTGGTCTGATTCGAGCCGCCCCCCACCGGGTCACTTCCACGCCCGCTGCCGCCCCGGGTTGACTGCGGTGCGCGGTGCGCGAACGGTGGGCTCGTGGCGTGGTCACCGGTTTGGAAATTGCCGGCCCCCTTGGCACGGACCGGTTGCACCCCCCGGGGCGACCCCCTAACCTCGCCGCTGAATTCCGCGGTCCTGCACGAGGTGGATGATGGGTGTCGCAGCGGGTGAGTCGAGCGGGGGGCAGGCCAACGCCACGGCGGCTGTGCCGGGGGGGGACCGCGACGCGGCTCCCACCGGGATCCGTCACCTCGTGGTGCTGGCCTCGGTCGCCATGTCGGCCGTGCTGTATCTCGACCGATTCTGCGTCAACATCTCCGAGCGGTATATCAAGGAAGACCTCGGGCTGACCGAAACCCAGGTTGCCTGGTTCATCAGCGCGTTCTTCTGGGCCTATGCCCTGGCGCAGGTTCCCGCCGGTTTCCTGGGAGACCGCCTCGCCATCCGCTGGGTGCTCGCCGGCTACATCCTGCTCTGGTCGCTGTTCACCGGGTTCATTGGCCTGGCGCAGGGGGCCGTCATGCTGTTGGCCATGCGGCTGGGGTGTGGACTCGCGCAGGCGGGGGCCTACCCCCTCAGCGGCAGCCTGCTGCGGCGGTGGATTCCCTTTCAACGCCGGGGGTTCAACAGCGGACTGGTCGCCCTCGGGGGTCGGATTGGCGCGGTGATCGCCCCGCTGCTGACCGGGTATCTCATGGTGTCGTTCGTTCCCCTCTCGACCCCCGCGACTCTCTCGGGAACCCAGGTGCTGCAGCCGCTCTCGTTCGCGAAGAAGCTGGTGGCGGGTGCCTCGGCCGAGAAGCCCACCCCCGCCTCCGCGCTCTGGAACCAGCTCGACGAGACCGACCGTGCGGTGCTGCGGCAGTTGACGGCCGAAGATCCCGAACTGGCCGCGACCCCCGCCGCCGCCGAGCAGGTGGCCGGGGTGCTCAATCACCTGATTCAACGTCCCCAGATGTTCGACCAGGCGTCGATGGACCGGCTGTCGCTGTCGGAGGAGGCGGTCGGATTTCTGAAGCGGCAGCAGGCGGGGGAGACCCTGTCTCCGGCCGAGCAGCAACGCTTTCATCGTCTCACACTCGAGGCGGCGTTTCGCGACGAGGTGGGGAAGCTCTACGTGCGGGGCTGGCGTCCCGTGCTGTTTGTCTATGGGCTGGCGGGGGTGGCGGTCGCGATCTTCTTCTGGCTGGCGTTTCGCGACTGGCCCCGGCAACACCCGTGGTGCAATGTGGCCGAGCAACGGCTGATTGCGGGCGTTGGTCCGCATGAGGCCCTCCCCGGTCCCCCGCCCGCGACGCCCGCTGCCGCGACTGGAGCGTCCGCCTTCTCGTGGCAGCGTGCCTGGGGTTTCTGGGGACCGATCCTCCAGTCCCCCTCGCTGTGGCTGTCGTCGCTCACGCAGTTTGGCACCAACGTCGCCTGGCTGTTTCTGCTGACCGGGCTGCCGCGGTACCTCATCCAGGTACACGACGTCCCCATTCTGACCCGCAGCTTCATGGCGTCGCTCCCCCCGCTGGCGGGAATTGCCGGGATGTTTCTGGGGGGCTCGCTGACCGACTGGCTGACGCGTCGGCAGGGGGTCCGGCGGGGACGGGCCTGGCCCATGGGCTTCACACGATTTGGCATCGCGGCGGCCTACATCGCCTGTCTGTTCGTGAAGTCTCCCTGGGTGGCGATCGCCTTTGTCTCGCTGGCGTTCTTTTTTGTCGACCTGGGGGTGGCGGCGGTCTGGGCCTTCGTGCAGGACGTGGGAGAACCGCACGTCGCCTCGGTGCTCGGTTGGGGAAATATGTGGGGCAACATCGGGGCCGCGGTCGCTCCCATCCTCTACAATTTCATCCTGGGGGAAACTCCGTCGCTGCGGGAATGGAATACCCTGTTCGTCGTGTGCGCGGTGATGGCGGTGGTCGCGGGGTTCGCCGGGTTGGCGATCGACGCCACCCGCCCGGTCTTCCGGGCCCCGTCCCCCCCGGCCGGGACTTGATTTTCACCCGGGAACCTTGAAACTTTCTGATCGGCCGTCCGCCTGCGTGGCGGGGGCCGATCCAACGCATTGAGAGAACGGAGCGCATCGTGGCGGAACATGTGGTGATTGTGGGGTCGGGTCCTGCGGGTTGGGCGTCGGCGATTTACACGGCCCGCGCCAGCCTCAAGCCCCTGCTCTTCGAAGGGGCCATCACCGAAGACAACCGCCAGAAGGGGACCCTCCCTCTCGGTCAGCTGGCCCTGACCACCGAGGTCGAGAACTACCCCGGCTTTCCCGTCGCCAATCTCGAGTCCTACCTCGACGCGGCCCTGCCCCAGGACCGCCGCGAGTACATGCCCCCCCACCGGGGTCATGGCGTGAGTGGCCCCGAGCTGATGGAGCTGATGCGGCAGCAGGCGGTCAACTTCGGCACCCGCGTGATCACCGACGACATTGTCGACATCGACCTGGGCCGGCATCCGTTCGTGCTCAAGTCGCTCGAGGGGCAGACGATCGAGGCGCTGGCGGTCATTATTGCCACGGGGGCCCGCGCCAATTACCTCGGCCTGCCCAGCGAAGACCGGTTCAAGAACATGGGGGTCTCGGCATGTGCCGTGTGTGACGGCGCCCTCCCCCGCTTCCGCAACAAGCCGCTGGTGGTGATTGGCGGCGGCGACAGCGCCATGGAAGAGGCGGGCTACCTCACCAAGTTCGCCAGCACGGTCTACCTCGTGCACCGCCGCGACAGCTTCCGCGCCAGCAAGATCATGGCCGACCGGGCCCTCGCCAATCCCAAGATCCATGTGAAGTGGAACAGCACCGTCGACGAGGTGCTGGGGGATGACAAGCAGGGCGTCACCGGGGTCCGCCTGCGCAGCACGGTCGACAAGAACAAGACCGAAGAGCTGGAGGCCAGCGGCTATTTCTGCGCCATCGGCCACACCCCCAACACCGACTTTCTGAACGGTCAGCTGCAGTTGACCGACAAGAAATACATCCAGTGGACCACCCCCCACCGCACCTATACCAACGTGGAAGGGGTCTTCGCCGCTGGTGACGTCGCCGACGACTACTACCGCCAGGCCATCACCGCGGCGGGCTCGGGTTGCCAGGCGGCCCTCGATGCCGAGCGCTGGCTGGCCCTCAAGGGGTTCCACTAGGCCCCGCGGGGTCTTGGTCCACGCCTGCTGAACTTCCTCATCGCCCCGTCGGGGTCCAAACCACTCCCCACCATGCTCACACGCGAGGGCTGCCAGGAACGCCGTCAACGCCTCTGGAACAACCTTCCCGAGGAGACGCAGTGGGTGCTGGTGGCCGACCCCCGGCACGTCTACTACCTCTCGGGCTTCCTCGTGCAGCCCCTGAGTTTCTCGGTGGGGGAACGGGGCTGGCTGCTGCTCGAGCGGAATGGACCGGCCACGTTGCTGGCTGATAATTTCACCCGCCGGTCGGCTGTCGCCCCGCCCCATGTCGATGCCGAGGAACTGGAGACGTGGTACGACCACCGGCACTCGGTGATCAACCGCGATCACGCGCTGCTGGCCGCACTCAAGCGGGTGGCGGGCCGGCTGCTCGATCGCCCCGGCATCATCGAAGAAGAGGCTCTCCCCCTGCATGCCTCGGGATATCTTCCCGATGCGGTCGGCGAGTTTTCGTGTGGAGAGTCTGACGAGGGGGCGCAGTGGCACACGCTCGGCAACGTGCTGCGCCGCCTGCGGCGGAACAAACATGCCGATGAAGTCGCCACGCTCGAGCGGGCGATGCGCGCCTGCGCCGCCGGACACGCCGCCGCCCTCGCGGCCGTGGCCCCCGGCGTGACCGAGTTCGAGGTGTATCAGGCAATTCATGCGGCTGTGCTGGCCGAGGCCCGGCATCCTGTGCAGATCTATGGCGACTTCCGCTCGACCAACCGCGAGACACCCAAGCGCGGCGGAGCCCCGACCGATCAGGTTCTGGCCGAGGGAGACCTGCTGCTGTTGGATTACTCGGTGATTGTGGACGGCTACCGCAGCGACTTCACGAACACCGTCTCGGCCGGGCCCCCCGGCCCCGAGGTCCAGCGGATGTTTGACGCCTGCCATGAGGCGCTGCAGGCGGGAGCGGCGGCGCTGCGTCCCGGCACGCGGGCGGTCGACATCTACGAGACGGTGGCCGCTCCCCTGAGACAGTCGGGCTGGGGAGACACCTTCACCCATCATGCCGGTCATGGTCTGGGACTGGCCCATCCCGAGCCCCCCATTCTGGTGGCCGAGTCGGCCGATGTGCTCGAAGCAGGCGATGTGGTCACCCTCGAGCCGGGGCTGTATGTCCCCGGAGTGGGGGGAATCCGCCTCGAACACAACTATCTCCTCACCGAGACCGGGGCCCGCTGCCTCAGCCCGCACGAATTGCGGCTGACCCCCTCCTGAAGACCCGCTGGCGGACGCGTGTCGGGCCCACCATTTTGGCCCCGCCAGACGCGCATTGGACCTGCGACGACAGTATCATCCCGAAAACGAGCAAACCCACCTCCCCGGCTGCGGAGAGTCCATCGGGTTGCTCCCGCACGGCTTCGCCCTCCCTGTTTCTCCCCCCGTCACCTGTTGTTGCGGAGTTCTCCATGCTGCCCGCGAAGATTCATCGCCGCGAGTTCATCGACCAGATCCTGGCGGGTGCCGTCGCCTCACTGGCCGCCGGCGGGAAACCCACCTGGGCTGACGACGCCCCGGCTCCCCGTGCGATCGGACCGAATGACAAATTGCGGGTGGCGGTGATTGGCTGCAACGGGCAGGGGGGAGCCCACATTGGCGAATGGCTGCGCAACCCCGAGGTCGATCTGGTCGCTGTCTGCGACTGCGATCCCAACGCCTTCGCCAAGCACGCCAAGCGGTTCAATGAGCTCAAGACGCCGCCCGTCTATGTGCAGGATGTCCGCAAGCTGCTGGAAGACAAGAGCATCGACGCCGTCTCAATCGCGACCCCCAACCACTGGCACGCCCTGATGGCCGTCTGGGCGATGCAGGCGGGCAAAGATGTCTACGTCGAAAAGCCCTGCAGCCACAATGTGCGCGAGGGGCGCGTGATGACGCAGTGGGCCCGCAAACTCGGCCGCATGGTCCAGATGGGGGTGCAGAGCCGCAGCATGCCCGGCATGCGCCAGACCCTCGAGTTCGTGCTGTCGGGCAAGATCGGCAAGGTCTCGCACGCCCGGGCCATCTGCTACCGCCGCCGCGACAGCATCGGCCGGGTCACCACTCCCGCCCCGGTCCCCGAGGGGCTCGACGTCGACCTGTGGTGCGGCCCGGCGCCGCATGAGGTGCCGATCCGCCAGCGGTTTCACTACGACTGGCACTGGGTCTTCAACACCGGCAACGGCGACCTGGGGAACCAGAACCCCCACGAGCTCGACAAGGCCCGCTGGGGTCTCGCCAAGCAGACGCTGCCCAACAAGGTGATCAGCCTCGGGGGCCGGCTGGGTTATGTCGACAACGGCGATGTCGCCAACAGCCAGGTCACCATCTACCAGTGGGACGATGCCGAGCTGATCTCCGACGTCCGCGGCCTTCCCATCAAGTCTCCCGTCACCTTCGGGCTGCATGCCGGCGGATTCAACGGGGCGGCCAACATCTGGTTTGGCACCGAGGGCTATGCCGTCGGCCCCAACTACACCTCGGGCATCGCCTTCGACTACGACGGCAAGGAACTGGGGAAGTGGGGCGGTGGAGACTACCAGCTGCACTTCGCCAACCTCGTCAAGGCGATCAAGAGCCGGAACTACAAAGACCTGCACCTCGATATCGAGGATGGCCATCTCTCGAGCGCTCTTGCGCACCTGGGGAATGTGTCGTACCGCTTGGGGCAGCCCGCGGCTTTGGGGACCCGCCCTCAGGGGTTCGAGGGGAACAAGCATGTCGTTGAGACCTTCGACAGCTTCGAGGCCCACCTGCGGGAAAACGGTGTCGACGAGAACACCACCCCCTACCGCCTGGGACGGCCGTTGACCATCGACCCAGTCACCGAGCTCTCGAGTGATCCCGAGGCGAACCGGCTCTTCACCCGCGAGTACCGGAAGGGATTCGAACTGCCGGAAGTGACCGCCTGACTGGGCCCCCGCCTCACCTTCCGGAATCTGCCATGGCGACCGAATATCCGCTGTTCGAAGCCCGCGGCACCCCCCGGGAACTGGGCCGGCAGCACGGTGCCCAGGCGCGGGAGCAGATTCGGGGCTACCTGGCGGCGCTGGCCGAGTCGTTGAAGTTGGGCCCGCTCGCACTGCGCGAGCGGGCCCGCGTCTTTCAGCCGTTGTTTGAAAGCCAGGTCCCCGACTTGTGGGATGAGGTGCGCGGTCTGGCCGAGGGGGCGGGTATCACCGATGCCGACGCTCTCGCGCTGCAATTGCGGGGGGAACTGAGCCAACTGCCGGATGGTGCCTGCACGACCTTCGCCATCACTCCGGCCGGTACCGCCAGCGGGACCACCCTGGCCGGCCAGACGAGTGACAACCCTCCCAAGCTGGAACAGTTCGGCTACATCCTGCGGCTGTTCCCCCAGGGGAAGCCCGCGCTGCTGATGTGGACGTTTGGAGGCATGCTGGGCTATCACGGCCTCAACGAGCACGGCGTCTGTCACTTTGCCAATGCGCTGGGAGGTGGACCCGCCTGGAAGTTCGCCCTGTCGCATTACCCACTCAAAAGGCTCATTCTCGAACAACGCTCGCTGGACGATGTGCTGGCGCTGTTCGAGCGGTTTCCGGTCTGTTCCAACGGCAACTACATGCTGGCCGACGGCACGGGGCAGATTGCCGACGTCGAGCTGACGAGTGCCGGTCCGGTGCTGGTGGGGCGGGGAGACCCCCAGGGGTTCCTGGTACATGCGAACCATTATGTATGTGGTGCGCACGCCTGCGAGGCGAACTGGCGGCAGAGCCCGGCCGATTCGTTCCCCCGGCAAGCCCGGCTGCAGTCGTTGATTGCAGGGGCCTGGGGGAAGTTGACGGTGGCCGAACTGCAGCGGTTTCTCGCCGACCATGAGGGGGCACCGGTCGGCATCTGCCGTCATCCGCACACCGGTCCATCGGGCCCGATGCTCGACCACCGGGGCAAAACCGTCGCCGCGCTCATTGCCGAGCCCCAGCAACGCCGGTTGCACGTGGCCCTGGGGAACCCGTGCGAGAATCGCTTCGTTTGCCACTCGGTTTGAGTTGATCCGCACCCTTCCACCCCCTCGGTCAGCAGGAGGCGGATGCCATGTCGCAGCCCGCACCACTGTGTCGGACTTGCTGGGCAGTGCGCGAAACCACCATGGCCGAAGTCCACATCGCCGGTCACAAGGGGCCAGACCCGGTTCGGAACTCCATGCCGGCGACCGGTCCGTCTCCTTCCGGATTGAGGTTGCTGGCAGCCTGGTTCGTACTGTCCGCCACGCAATCCTGCCCCCAGCCAAGACCCCCACGCCCCGGGAAACTACAATTTGCCGACGCTTGACGCCTGACTCTTCCTGATTCCCCCTCCCCTGGTCCGCACGCTGTGGTGGTTGCCAGGGGATTTGAGATTCCATGCCCGATTCCGACATCGTCATCCGCGGGGCCCGTGAACACAATCTGCGGAGCGTCGACGTCCGCCTGCCCCGCAATCAGCTGATCGCCATGACCGGGGTCAGCGGCTCGGGCAAGAGCTCGCTTGCGTTCGACACCCTCTATGCCGAGGGACAACGCCGGTATGTCGAATCGCTCTCCAGCTACGCCCGCCAGTTCCTTGGGCAGATGCCCAAGCCCGAGGTCGACCTCATCACCGGGCTCGCCCCCTCGATCTCCATCCAGCAGAAGACCAGCGGCCGGAACCCCCGCAGCACCGTCGGCACCATCACCGAGATCTACGACTATCTGCGCGTTCTCTTCGCCCGCGTCGGCCAGGGGTTCTGTCCCGAGTGCAACCGCCCCATCACCGCGCAGACGTCCGACCAGATTCTCGAAGCCCTGTTGCGGCTCCCCGAAGGGACCCGCTTCGTCGTGCTGGCCCCGCTCATCCAGCGCCAGAAGGGGGAATACCGCGACCTCTTCGAAGACCTGCTGAAACAGGGCTACCTGCGGGCCCGCGTTGATGGCCGCATTGTGAACCTCTCCGAGGCCCCCACCCTCGACCGCCAAATGCGGCACACCATCGACGTGGTGATCGACCGCCTGCAGGCCGGGCCCGGCATCCGCACCCGCCTCGCCGAGGCGGTCGAACAGGGCCTGCGCCAGGGCCAGGGAAGCCTGATCATCGCCACCGAGGCGCAGCGGGCCCGGGGGGAAACCGCCGACGAAGCCGAACCTGACGACGAGACCCCCGCCGCCACATCCCGCGGCCGGCGTGCCCAGCGCGGGGCCGAACCCAGCCCCGACACCGCGGCCAACTCCGGCAACCCGGCCACCGAGACCGTTCTGGTCGACCGCCTCTACAGCACCCGCTACGCCTGCACCCACTGCCAGCTCAGCTACGAACCCCCCAGTCCCCAGCTCTTCAGCTTCAACAGTCCGCAGGGAATGTGCCGGGATTGCAACGGTCTCGGCGTGCGCTACGACTTCGACCTCGCCCTGCTCATTCCCGATGACGCGCTCAGCTTCGCCAAAGGGGCCATCCCTCTGGTCGGATCGTTCCGGGAGATGGGGCGCTGGCGACGGCACATCTTTGAAGGGGTTGCCGCCACGCTCGAACGCGATCACAAACTGCCCGAAGACAGCATTCTCACCACCCCCTGGCACAACCTGCTGCCCGCCGTCCGGCACTCGCTGCTCTACGGCACCGGCGAGCGCAACATCACCTTCGGCTGGCGCAACCGGGGCGGCGTCTGGAAACACGGCGGCACGTTTCCCGGCGTGATTCCCGAACTGCTTGAGGCGTACCGCGTCGCCAAGAACCCCATGCGCCGCCGGCAGCTCGAGAAATACCTGCACATGGCCGAGTGCAGCACCTGCCATGGCACCCGGCTCAATCGCCAGGCGTGTGCCGTGCGCATCACCGCCCGCACCTTCGAGCCCGATCGCCCCGCCGATCTCCCGGCCCCGGCCAGCACGTCCCGCGCGTTGCAGAAGTCGAAAGCCAAAGCGGGACAGCCCGCCCCCCGCGCGACCTCCCGGGCCCGCAAGACCGCCGCACCGGCCCCGGGCGCCGCGGTGTCGGCGTCGGCCGGGCCGGTCGCCAAGTCGCTGCCCGAGGTATGCGGGCTGACCATTGCCGAGGCCCATCGCTTCTTCGCCGACCTGGTGCTCGACGAAACCCAGGCCCAGATCGCGCATGAGGCGATTCGCGAGATCCGGGGACGGCTCGGCTTCCTGCTGCGGTGCGGGCTCGATTATCTCACGCTCGACCGCACCGCTCCCACCCTTTCCGGGGGTGAAAGCCAGCGGATTCGCCTGGCGGGCCAGATTGGCTGCGGGCTTGTGGGGGTGGTCTACATCCTGGACGAACCCTCCATCGGCCTGCATCCCCGCGACAACGACAAGCTGCTCGACAGCCTG
>JBKDUK010000262.1:0-2105 GCA_046339535.1 Planctomycetaceae bacterium
CGATGCGGTGGCGACGTCACAGGGGACAGGTACAGTGCGAAACCGCGCGGGGTGGCTGCCGGGCCGTGGCGACGAACCTCCCGGTTTGTCGGTCCCGTGGTCGGCACAAGTTCGGCTTCGTCGCGAGGTCTTGTGCCGTGACCTCGGCGTCAAGCACTCGGAACCGATTTTGGATGTCACTCACCCAGGGTCGCCGCGGCGCGGCGGCCCCTGGGCGATCGAAGATGTCCCCTGCCGGGAATGGCTTCGACGGCAGATTGGTGCGCCCCTGGAATATCGGGAGTGAATGGACGTCGGCTCTGTTCCATGGACCGTGGTGTGGGGGGCCGTTGGCGGGAATTCGTTGTCCCAACCGGCCGACTGGCAATCGTGCCGCCGCCGACCGCTGGCTGGTCGTCGTGAACGATCACCGGCAAACGGTGACCGCAGTCATGGGGCGGGATGCACGTTGCCGAAACCCAGGGGACGATCTTCCTGCCACATCCCTAACTCCCCAGCCCCGCCGCCGCGCCCCGGCGGGGGACCACCGGCGGCACAGCGATTCCGAGACGCCGTTTCCGAACGATATGCCAAAAACAGACGCCGCCCGGTTGCCCGGGCGGCGTGACTGCGGATCCAGAATCCCACTCAGACATCAAGCCGTGACACCAGTCCGACGTCGTGCCAACTTCCTTGCGAGCAAACACAACACGCCAGCACCTGCAATCAAAGCCGTCGAGGGTTCAGGAATTGCGGTCAGGGTGACCGTCGCATTTCCGTCGTACCCATGCGTATAGGTCGCCCCATTCCACGAATAGAAACTGTAGTTCCCGGGCGAATTGCCCCAGAGATTCACCTCCAAGCCATTGCCTTGCCACACGAGCCCCGAACTGTCAACGACAGGATCAGACGTCGGATAGATGAGGTTATTCCCGGTGAAGCCTCCAGTATCGGTGCCGCCAGGTCCGAGTGGATACAGCGTGTAGCTCCCAACAAGAGGACCGGAGGTGACGTTGAGTGTTCCCGACACGACCCATTCGGAAGTGGCGTTATTCGGCTGGGACACCAGATCCGCCGTCAACTGCGTGGTTCCATCATTGTACGTCAAGCGCCACAGGCCCGCTTCCAATTGGGACGCGAACCCCACCAGCACCATTGCACAGGGCAACACCCAACGCGAAACCACTCTCAGATTCAACAACATCGTCGTCTCCATCAGAAGCAGGAATCAGAATGACAGCAGTGCGTTCCATTACACAACGATGACCCTGATATCCCGCTGCCCCTCCCTGTGTCAAGCAGGCTGGCTCATCGATGCTTGTTGGTCCTTTCCATACGACCCCGCAGCCGATGACGTGCAGCAGCGGACAGGTCCATTGTCCTCCCGGAAAGAGTTCTCTGAAGTGCCTCACCCAGGGTCGCCGCGGCGCGGCGAACCCGGGGCTATCGAAGATTTCCCCTTCAGGGAATGGCACTCACGGAGGCTGGTGAGCGCTCGAGCGAGCGCTGGTTGTGGGTTCGATGACGATGGGTGTTTCCGATCTCTGGTGTTTGGCTGCCCAAGGGGACGCGGATTCTCGGCCGGTTGCCCAGCGGAGCGGACACGGAGGTCCGCCCCCCCGCCACCTGGGTTCCGGGCCCTTTCGGCGCGCTGTGTGGATGGGCGTGCATTGGGGTTTTCGATCCGGGTGGTTGGGTGACCCTACCTGCGGTTTTCGTTCGAGGCCCGCCCAGCGGAGCGGACACGGAGGTCTGCCCCCCCGCGACGTGTGTTCCGGGCCCTTTCGGCGCCCTGTGTGGATGGGCGCCCCGCGGTTCGCAGGCTGGAAGCCTACGCCACGGGGACGTGGCGACGAGCCTGAAGGCTTGTCGAGTCAACGTCGTCTGGAATATCGGATGAGGAGAGCACAGTTGGGGAATCGCCTTGTCAGCCTGTTCGTCAAAGCGGCGTAGACGAACGGCACGACGGGCGAGCCATGTGACTTGGACTGACAGACCTGGAGGTCTGTCACCACGGACGTCGATTCCGCCCCTCCTTTCCAGATGCGCACCTGCGGTGCTTTCGGGTCGGGTTTTTGTCGGGGACAATGGAGGGTGGTGGATTCGGTTCGCGAGAGGTCAGGTGC
>JBKDUK010000263.1:0-2757 GCA_046339535.1 Planctomycetaceae bacterium
CGGTACGGCCCCACCACCACGGTCTCTATCCTGTAAGGATTGCTTTTCACACCCAGTCTGATGGATTGGGGATCGATCTCGCGAGCCACGACGAAAGGAACCACTTTCAGGGTTCAGGTCTGGGTGGGGATCGCGTTCCCCGGGTAGCCGCTGAGGCGGCAACCCGGGGCTGAGAAAAGTCACCTCTGCGAGGTAGGCGGTGGGTTGGCGAGAGATATCTGCCGCAGGCCAACGGTTATTGTCCCCGCAGTCCCAGGCCAATCATCATGGCCGCCACATCGGTTGAGTGCACTCCCCAAGATCTCGCGTAGGGTTTTCAAGACATTCAGCGCGATTTGGCATCGGACCACACCAACCATCGATCAACTGATTGAGTCGCGGGTCCTTACTTCTGCCCGACCAGCTTCACCATCGCCTGGCCCAGGGCGTTGCCGACCAAGAGGCCGGTCTCGGCGTTCCCGAATTCGTGATGTCCATGGCCGGGGTTGGGGGAGTCTTCCGGCTGGCGGACAAAGTCGTGCGTCGGGACGAAGCGAACCGTGTCACGGAACCGCTCGAGTTCGGTCGCCGCTTTCTGGGCTTTGCGCAGGGTGTCCCACTCTCCCGGGGCTTCAACCCACGGTCCCGTCAGTTCGCCAACCACCACCGGAAGGTTCGGGGCGCCGAGGTCCTTTCGCACCGCATCAATCAGATGGATCAGGTTGGTGCGGTACTCGGGGACAGCGTTTTGTGGGTCGCAGCCGTCGTTCCAGCCGTGGTACCACACGAAGCCAGAAAGAATCGCCTTCCGTGGCGGACTTCCATCCGTGGGATGTTCCACGCGGTCGATCGCGGCCCGGGCCTGCGCGATCATTTTCTGATAGTACGGTCCGACCTCGCCTCCCGCTCCGGGAGGCCGAAAGTCGACGGCGAGACTTTTGCCTCCCCACGCCGTCTTGACGATCAGCACCGGATCTTCCAGCGCATCCCCCACCACAGGGCCGAACTGCAGCTCGGGACCAAAGTGGTGTCCGCCGGGATAGGCTCCGAAACCCAGACCGAGGGGACCGTACTTCAACGGTCCCTCGTTCGGCTGGTAGCTGACGATTACGTCGTCGCGGGTGGCCCAGGCTCCATTCGCGGTCTTGAGGTAGGCCAGGCACTTCGCCTGTTCGGGGTCCTCGAAGAGCTTGGCCAGAGTTCCCTTGCCGTCATTGTAGTCCTTCCCCGCCAGGTCGGCGACCGACTGCCCTTCCATGTTCGACTGACCGGCCAGCAGGAAGACCTGCACCGGGCGCTCGGCCCCCTGGCTGGTCCCTGTGCCAATCGGCAGCAGGATGATCATCGCACAGAGCCACAAGAGACCGAGTCGCGCCATCGCCGCCGCCTCCCAGGGAAGAAACTGTCACTCAGCCCACCGGATTGAACACCATGCCGGTCTGCAGCTTCGGATAGAAATAGGTGCTCTTGGGGGGCATCTTTTCGAGCCGGGCGGCAATCTTCTCGACATGCTCGATCTGGGCCGGGGGAACCAGACACGCGAGATCGCATTCCCCCGCAGACTGGGCGGCGGTCACCTCACCCACCAGATGCACGTAGGTGCATTTGGGGGCTCCCGAGACATGGGCCGGCTTCAGCAGGTGTTCGAGCACCAGCTTGTGCAGCAGGCTCACCCCCAGCCCGCGCCAGTCGTCGCTCTGCTCGGGAGCGAGGGTGGCCATCGGGCTGCCATCGGTCAGCCGGGCGAGACACCAGGTCTTGTCGGGCTGGGTCCCAAACCCCAGCACCCCCTGCCCGCCGTCGGCGTCGATGAGGTCCCAGGTCTCGTGGGCGGCGGCGGATCCCTTCCCCACCACTTCCAGCTCGAAGTGACCCGCCAGCAGTTCCTTGAGCCGGGGGAAATCGAGCCCCTGCAGCCCCTTCGCCAGGCGGTGCGTGGGCAAAATCACCAGGCCGGGATCGCTCATCCCCACGAAGTGCATCATCACGAAGTTGGCGGGGGCGTCGGGCCCGGCCAGCGTTCCCGCCGCCGCGAGACTGTCGCGATAGTTGATGGCGGTTTCGTACCGGTGGTGGCCGTCGGCAATGAAGACCGGGCGGTCCCACAGCAGTTTGCGGACCTGCTCGATCGCGGCATGGTTGGTCACCGCCCACAGTCGGTGCCGGACACCCAGGTGGTCGATGGCCTCGACGGGGGGCCGACGGGAGATGTCGGTCTCGAGCGGCCGCTGCACCGCCCCGTCATCATCGGGAAACAGTCCGAAGATGGGGGAGAGATTGGTCCTGGTCGCCTGCAGCAGTTTCAGCCGGTCGGCCTTGGGGCCCGACATGGTCTGCTCGTGCGGATAGACCTTCCCTTCACCGAAGCGTTCGAGGCGAATGCGCCCCAGAAAGCCCCGGCGGGTGTACGACTCGCCCTCCCAGTCGAACACCTGGTGGTAGACGTACAGGGCATCTTCGGCCTCCTGCTGCAAGACCCCCAACTTGGTCCAATTGGCCAGAAAATCGGCCGCCCGGGTGTATTTCTGGTCGGGCGACTCGTCGGCCGGTTCGTCGCGATTGAGTTCGAGCCGAATGACATTGCAAGGATGCTTCTCGTAGAGCTGCGTCTGGAACGCGGCATCAATGACGTCATACGGAGGGCAGGTCACGTCCGACAGATCACCCACCTGGGCCACGTCGTACCGCAATCCGCGAAAGGGAAACACCTGAGCCATGGGAACGTCAATCTCACGAGAAGCACACAAACCGGCCACCTCCAGCCAGCCCGACCATCGG
>JBKDUK010000264.1:0-7690 GCA_046339535.1 Planctomycetaceae bacterium
GTCCAGCGGGTCGCCAGCCCCAGCACACACACGGCCCCACACAACAGCAGACTCGCAACGGGACGACCAGTCATCACAACCACCTCCGGAAAACAGACAGCAATCAACCCACGCGGCAACACAACTCACACGTCAGACCAGCGGCACCCCATGCCGCAGACCGCCCCAGGGGGTGTCGTCGCTCCAAAAATCGTGGGTGGGGGGAGATTCGTCAATGATGGAACTTGTTTCCCCTGCCCGCAGACAGAACAATTCGTCTCGTTCCGGGGTGGCCCGACCGGTCGTGATGACTGACTGGGGCCGTGCTCCCGGGTCGGAAGGTTCCCTGCGGAGACCAAGAATGTCCCGATCGCGCGCGCTCGTCTGGATGCTGCTCTGTTCGACCTGCGTCTGGGCCGGAGCCCCGCTTGCCTGGTCGCAAGACAAAAACAAAAACGCCCGCAAGAACACCAAGGCCCCCAAAGCCAAACCCCAGGCCAACACCCGCAATCTCGACCAGCGGGCCGACACCCTCGTCTCCAGCTACGTGCGGGAGGCGGGGGACCTCGCCGACGAATACCTCGATGCCGGTCATCCCGACAAGGCCCTGGCGGTGCTGCAGCGGGCCAGTGCCATCAATCCCGACGATGCCTCGCTGAAGCAGAAGATGGCCCAGATCCAGCAGCAGAACCTCTCGGCCAACGAGGTGCAGGTCGACGTCAATGCCGGTTCAGGCTGGGAGCCGGTGGGGGTGGTGGTGACCGAAGGCAAGCCCTTCCGCGCGGCGGTTGAGGGAAGCTACCGCCTGGAAGTGGCCGGAACGGTCACAGCCGCCGGTTTGCTCGAAAAAGACGTCACCACCGACCTGATCAACGGCATCCCGACCGGCGCCTTGATGGGGGTTGTGGTCAAGCGCGACAACAAGCCCGGGAAGCCGTTCCCCATCGGGGCGGGAGGCGATTTCACCCCCCGGGAAACCGGCAAGCTGCTGCTGCGGGTCAATGCCCCGGCAGGACACCGGTCAACGGGCAAACTCAAGGTCACTCTCAGCGGGGGCCTCTCGGCCGGTTGATGGCCGCGGCATCATGAATTCCACCGATCGAATCCGCGTCGCAGTCGTGGGCCTCGGAGCCCGCGGCCAGTTCCACCTCGAAACTCTGCTGCTGCGGGACGACTGCGACGTGGTGCTGGCCGTCGATCCACTCGCCCCCTCCCGCGACCGCTGGCGCGGCCGTCTCCCCCGGCTCGAAGTGTCGCTCGAGTTGTCCGCCCTGCAAGCGGCCGGCGTCCAGGTGGTCTGGCTCGCCACCCCGGATGCGGCCCTCCCCCAGGCGGTCGATCGGGCGGTTCGCCAGCGCTGCGCCCTTGTTCTCGAACCCTGGTGGGACGATGTCGGCGGAGCGCTCGACCGCTCCCTCGAAACCGCGACGGCCGCCGGGTGTCCGGTGGTGGTTCATTTCCCACACCGGATGTTTCCCGAATTTCGCGAAACGCTGCAGGTCCGAGAATCGGGACGCCTTGGGACGCTGCGGAGCATCAGCCGCAGTATCTGGCAGTTGTCCCCCGCTCTCACCGGGGGAGAAGTCCGGACGGCGCTGGCCCGGCAACTGATTCCCTGGCTCGATCAGGCCCAAATCCTGGCCGGGAGCGATGGCCGCCTGATCTGGAGCCGGCGGGACGGGGGACACACACCGTCCCGACCGGCGACCACAACCGATCTCGTGCGACCGGGCGGGGTGGAAATCGTGCTCGATTTCGGTCCCGAGACCGTCGCCTGGCTCGATTTGCAGTGGCAGGCACCGGCCGCCTCCGATTCGGGTTGGCGGCTCCGGGGCACGGAGGGAGTCTGGCAACCCTCGGGAGGGACGTTAGCCAGTCCGGCCGGCGAACTGCTGGAGTTCCGCGCCGAAGAGGTCACCCCGGCCCCAGGCGGGATCTACGACGCGATGTTCCGGCACCTGCGGGGACTCGGCCCGAATCCGGGGGAGTGGCGCGACGCCGCGTCTCTCAGTCGCCTGGTCCGGCAGATCCTGAACCCGCCAGCCCCCCCCGCCTGAACACAGTCACACCCTGTCACCCCGGTCCCCTCGAAGACCTTCGTCCGCTCCGGACCGCGGTCGAAACCGGTCGTTTCTTTCGGCCCAATGGCCCCGGACAAGCCGCTCCATCCGGCGGAATCGGCAAGGGGGTCCCACATCAACCCCACCGGCTCCCCCGGCAGAGGACTCCCCAGAGTGCCAGTCCGGGATGCCATCGGATTCATCCAACCGTCACAATCGCGATGGCTGTCAGGGGATTGAATTCCTCAAGAACTCTGGTCCGATGGGACAGAAACAACTTGCCTCCGACCCGATTGGAGGCCAGAATCATTCTGTCAAGATGCACCGCCTGCGGACTCCGAGCTGGCTGGAGAAAGTACTCCGGCCCGCAGGTTGTGTGAATGTCAGAATGGCGCAGCCAGCGCGGCGGCGCTGGAAGCTGCGAACCACCGGGAAGCTCTAGGCATGTCGAAAAAGTACCTGAGTCTCGAGGAAGCCGCGGAACGTCTCGGCATCGACAAGGCGGAGCTCAATCGACTGCGCGAGAAGGGGGAAGTCCGGGCGTTTGCCGATCGCGGCAACTGGAAATTCAAGGAAGAAGACGTCGACAACCTCGCCCGCAACCGCAGCCTCATTGCTGATGACGAGTCGAAAACCTTCGCCATGCCGTCCGGCGATTCGAGCGGCGATCTCATCTTCAGCGATGACGAACTCAGCGGCACGCACCCCACCCTGATCACCAAGGGGGGAATGGCCGACGCAGGTTCCGACAGCGATGTCCGGCTGATTTTTGACGATCTGCCGGAAAAGGGCTCGAAGTCCAGCAGCCTGTCGTCAGCCACCAGCAAGTCCGACAGCCATGTGCAACTGACGAAGAAAGAGTCGGGCAGCTTCACGGCCACCAAGTCCGACAGTGACGTCAAGCTGGTCAAGAGCAAGCCCAAAGGCACCGGCAGCGACAGCGACGTCAAACTGGTTGCCAGCAAATCGTCGGGCGAAACCCTCAAGACGGGGGGCAGCTCCTCCCATGTCCTCGACGATGGCATCTCATTGGCTGAAGGGAGCGGCGCCCCACTGGGAGGCGACAGCGGCATCTCTCTGGAGATGCCCGACGACAGCGGCATTTCTCTCTCGCACGAGAGTGTGACTCTCGGCAGTGGCGACAGCGGAATCTCGCTGGCAATCGACGAAGACGAGGGAATCTCCCTGGCCGAGACTCCCATTCTGAAGGACGTCGAGCCGAAGAAGCCGGCACCCGCCAAGCCCGCCCCGGCCAAGAGCCCCAAGACCGCCCCCATCAAGGCGGTCGTCGACGATGATGACGACGATCTGACCGCGACCATCCCCGTCCTCGATCAGAAAAAGCTGATCGGCAGTGACGACGACATTCCTGTCCTGGGGGGCAGCTCGGGAGATGTCGAGGCCGCCTCGGGCTCTGAAACCAGCGTCATCACCCTCGATGATGACTCCAACGAATACGACATGGCCGACAGCGGCTCAGCCGAGATCGCCGTCGAAGAGGAAGAAGAAGTCGACGCCGACCTGATTGGCGAAGACGATGAAATCGCCGAGGATGTCTTCGGGGCGGAAGACGCCGACTTCGACGAAGACCTCACCTCGGGCGAGAGTTCTTCGGAACTCTCCGCCCCTCGCGCCGCCCTCGCGGTCGAGCAGGACTGGGGCACCTGGCCCCTCGTGGGCATGGCTCTCAGCACCGTGCTGATGCTGCCTCTGGGTGTCCTGATGTTTGACCTTGTGCGCAACCTCTGGCACACCGACGTCAACTCGCGCA
This sequence comes from Planctomycetaceae bacterium, assembly GCA_046339535.1. Taxonomy (GTDB): domain Bacteria; phylum Planctomycetota; class Planctomycetia; order Planctomycetales; family Planctomycetaceae; genus UBA10511. The sequence continues at coordinate 3,811 of JBKDUK010000264.1, forward strand.
ATCCCCTGGCCAGCATGCTGCTCGACCTGTTCAAGTAACCAATCCGCCGCCACAGGGTGGCCGATCGGGCCAGGCGTTGGCTCAATCCAACAACAACAAAGGCCGGTGAAGACTTTCGTCTTCACCGGCCTTTCGTCTTGCGGTCGGCTGGAAGCGTCCCTGCGAGTGAGACACCCCGGGGGTCAGCTCGCCTTGTGAGCCGAGTGGCAGGCGCCGCAATTGACCGCCTTCTTCAGGTCCTCCACTCCGTTCGGTTTCCCGTCGACAATGTCTTTCGACGCCTTGATCAGCGCGTCGTTCAGCTTCTTCCAGTTGTCGTCCGTCCCCTTGGGAGGCTTGTTCTTCGCCATCTGCGTGTAAATGTCGACGAGCTTCTTCTTCTCGTCCGCGCTCGCCGAGCCGTCGAGAACCTTGTCCTTCAGGGCCCCCTTCTTGTGCTCCTTCATCGCATCCTTGATCGACAACGTCGGCTTGTCATCAGCCGTCACCGGAGACAACGCCACCAGGGCGCTTCCCGCGAGGCAGGCCAGCAGACACGAAACCGTGCGAATCTTGTGTGACATCTCCAGCTCCCTGTGGAATGCGGCCTTCCATTGTCGCGCCCGGAAGGCCTGACTCGTGCGACAACCGCCAGTGAACCCCAAGTGACGACACCTGTCCTCCCTTCGAAGACACCCGCGCGTGGAGTGCTTTGTAAGAGGAAACCCCTCGCGAGTACCAGAGCAGCTTGCCGGCCCCCAGGCGACTCACCACAAACCCTTGTGTGAAATGGGTTTATGGCTCACCACCCGATCTCTGTGCCATTCGGCCTCTGGCGTCTCCGAAGAGTCGGTCACAGAAGTTGCAATCGCCGTGCCAACCGCACCGATCTCTTTCCAGCACCTCGGTCCCTTCTCGGCTGGGGTTTGTCGCCGCCAGCCTCCCCCTAAAATGCTTCCGCCGTTTCCCCCCCCTGGCCCCTTTGGAGGTTCGTTTTGTTCCTTCCGCTGAGTGGCATCCGGGTCCTCGATCTCTCCCGGGTTCTGGCTGGCCCCTACTGCACCATGCAACTGGCCGATCTGGGAGCCGACGTTCTCAAGGTCGAACGCCCCGGCACCGGAGACGACACCCGCGGCTGGGGCCCCCCCTTCGCCGGTGGAGAAAGCGCGTACTTCCTCTGTTGCAACCGCAACAAACGCAGCCTGGCGATCGACCTCAAGCAGCCCGAGGGACGCGACCTCGTCGCCCGGCTCGCGGCCCAGTGCGATGTGCTCGTCGAAAACTTCCTCCCCGGAACCCTCGCCGCCTGGGGACTCGACGCCGCCACCCTGCGGGCCCGCCATCCCGGGCTCGTCTACTGCAGCATCACCGGGTTCGGCCAGACTGGGCCCCGCCGCCTGGAACCCGGCTACGACATCATGATCCAGGCCCTCGCCGGCGTGATGAGCATCACCGGCGAACCCGACGGCCCCCCCACCAAGCTGGGGGTCGCCATTGCCGACATCACCGCCGGGCTCTTCGCCAGCCAGGCGATTCTCGCCTCGCTCGTCGGCCGGGCCCGCACCGGGCAAGGCGAACAGATCGACATCGCCCTGTTCGACTCCACCGTCGCCTGGTTGGCCAATGTCGGGCAGAACTACCTCGTCAGTGGTGAGATTCCCCAGCGGCGCGGTTCGCAGCATCCCAACATCGTCCCCTACCAGACCTTCGCCACCGCCGATGGCGACGTGGTGATCGCCGTGGGGAACGACTCCCAGTTCCGCCGCTTCTGCCAACTTCTCGGCGTCCCCGAGTGGGCCGACGACCCGCGGTTCGCCACCAACGCCGCCCGCGTCGAGCACCGCGAACTGCTCATCCCCCAGATCGCCGCCCGGGTCCGCCTTCGCCCCAACGCCCCCTGGCTGGCCGATCTCGAAACCGCCGGTATTCCCTGCGGCGAAGTCCGGCAGCTCGCCCAGGTCTTCGCCGATCCGCAGGTTGGTCCCCGCGACCTGCTCTGCGAGGTGCCGCACCCCACCATCGGGCCTCTGTCGCTGGCGGGCAGCCCCTATCACTTCGGCCCCAACTCGGAATCGGTTCACACCCGCGCCGGCTGGCGCCCCCCGCCCCTCCTGGGCCAACACACGCACGAAGTGCTGCACGAGGTGCTCGATCTCCCCTCCGCCGACCTGGCCGAATTGTCGCGACGCGGGGTCATCGCCGGGCCGACGTCCCCCAACTGCTAACCCCCGTTGTCCCGATTGTTCAGCCGGGAAGCCCCCTGTATCATCCGGAGAGACACAAGTCTGTTTCCTACTTCGCAGGACCTCTCCATGAGCTCGCCCGTTCCCCGTCGCGATTTCCTCAAGACCTCCGGCGCCGTGGCCCTCGCGGCCACCTCGCTCGCCGGCAGCCAGACCGCCGTCGCGGCCAACGCCCCCGAGCGGAAGATCAAGAAGGCGCTCAAGTACAGCATGGTGGGAACCAAAGATTCCCTCACCGACCAGTTCAAGATGCTGAAGGAAATCGGTTTCGACGGCATCGACATGGACAAGCCGGCCGACCATGCCGAAGTCCGCAAGGCGATGGACGCCAGCGGGCTCATCGTTCACGGTGTCGTCGACTACATCCACTGGGGCAAGCCCCTGTCGCATCCCGATCCCGCCGTGCGGGCCGAGGGACTCGAAGGGCTCAAGACTGCCCTCAAAGACTGCAAGGCATACGGCGGCACCACCGTGCTGCTGGTGGTCGGTGTCTGCAACAAGGAAATCAGCTATGCCGACGCCTACAAGCGTTCGCAGGATGAGATCCGCAAGGCACTCCCCCTGGCGGGCGAACTGGGCATCAAGATCGCGTTCGAGAACGTCTGGAACATGATGCACCTCAGCCCGATCGAGATGGCCCGCTACATCGACGAGTTCGAGAGCCCGCTGGTGGGTTCGTACTTCGACGTCGGCAACATCGTCAACTACGGCTGGCCCGAGCACTGGATCCGCACCCTCGGCAAACGCATTCTCAAGCTCGACATCAAGGAATACAGCCGCAAGATGCGCGACCAGAGCGGCCCCTACGCCGGCTTCAAGGCCGAACTGGGCGAAGGGGACTGCGACTGGCCCGCCGTGCTCAAGGCCCTCGATGACATCGGCTACACCGGCTGGGGCACCGCCGAAGTCGCCGGCGGCGACCGCGAACGCCTCGCCGACATCTCCCGCCGCATGGACAAGATCCTGCACTAATCGCCGGCGACACCGCACCGTCGGGATTCCCCCCAACCTGCGGAGTCCATCAGATCCCCGCAATCGAAAAGCCACCCGGTCACTCTGACAGGGTGGCTTTTTTCATCGAACGATCGGACCGACCGGGTGGGCAACCCCCTCCCCCCCCGCCGATTCGAGACGATCCCGCGTTATCCCAACTCGTGAATCGGCTGCCCCGCCCCCACAATGCTCGTCGGCCGCCCCGACGCGTCGTTGAAGTGCGTGTCGAGCGGAATTCCCAGCGCGTGGTACAGCGTCGCCAGCACATCCTGCGGCGTGGTTGGGCGCTCCCGCACCTTCCCCCCCCACGGCTCGCTCGCTCCCACCAGCCGCCCCCCCGCCAGTCCCCCGCCCCCCAGAATCACCGAGAAGCAATTCGACCAGTGGTCCCGCCCGGCATGCCCGTTGATCAACGGCGTCCGGCCAAACTCCCCCGCCGAGTAAATCACCACGTCCCCCCGCATCCCCCGGTCATCGAGGTCTTCGACCAGCGTCGCCATCGCGTGGTCGAGCGGGGCCAACTGCTCTTCCAGACCCGTGTAAATATTGTCGTGATGATCCCAATACCCGGTGTTGATCGTCACGCAGGTACTCCCCGCCTCCACCAGCCGGCGGGCCAGCAGCGCGCTTTGTCCGTACAGATGCCGGCCATACCGGTCCCGCAG
>JBKDUK010000265.1:0-4278 GCA_046339535.1 Planctomycetaceae bacterium
CCTACCGCGACCTGCAGCGGGGTTGGCGCGTCAGTGCTCCCAATCTCGAAGATTGCGGACTGCTCCAATTCGAATACGTGGGCCTCACCGGTCCCGATGGTCTTCTGACCGCGGCCGATGTTTGGGACGAGGGCATTGCCATTCGGGGCGAACGGAACCAGGAAGAATTCCTCCCCACGCCCCCCGCACTGCAAACCTGCACGCCAGAGCAGCGGGAACAGATCCTGCGCACCCTGCTCGACGTGCTGCGGCGTGGTCTGGCGGTCAAGGTGGACGTACTCGATCCCCAGCGCCAGCTCGACCTCGTCGAACAGACCAACCCCCGCCTGCTCGAAGGAACCATCTGGCATCTCGAAGACCCGCGCGAACTCGTCAAGGCGATGGTCGCGTATCCCCGTCCAAAACAGCGCTACGAAGTGGGGCTGTCGATCTCGTCGTACGGCGGGTTTGGCAAATACCTCGGCCGCACCCTCCGCGAGGCCAACCCCGACGGGCACCGCGTGCGCCGCGAAGATCTCGACACGGTCATCCGGTTCCTGTTCTACTCGCTCAAGCTCTACGGCATCATCGAACAGGTGCGGTCCGATACCGAGTGTTTCCAGATCAATCATGCCGCGTTGCGGTGGATCGCCGGGGCGGGCGAGGTGCGTCCCATCGACCGCACCCGGCTCATCTCGGCCGGCGAAATCCCCCCCCGCGTCAACCAGTACTTCGTCGACTGCTACAAGCGGTTCATCGACCTCAAGTGCGTCCTCGAAGCCCGCGAGCACACGGCCCAGGTTTCTTCGGGCGAGCGGGAAGAGCGTGAAGGGCTTTTCCGCGAAGCCCGGCTGCCGCTGCTGTTCTGCTCTCCCACAATGGAACTCGGCGTCGACATCGCGCAGTTGAACGTCGTCAACTTGCGGAATGTCCCCCCCACCCCCGCCAATTACGCCCAGCGCAGCGGCCGGGCCGGTCGCGGCGGACAGCCTGCGCTCGTCTACACCTACTGCGCCGGGCGCAGCCCCCACGACCAGTACTACTTCCGCCAGCCAACGAACATGGTCGCCGGCTCGGTCGCCCCTCCCAATATCGATCTGCGCAACCGCGAACTGCTACGGTCGCACCTGCACGCCATCTGGCTGGAAGTCGCCAAGCCCGACCTCGGCAAGACCCTCAACGCCGTGCTCGACATTCAAGAGCAGGACGAACGCCTCCAGCTTCCCATCAAGCCGACGCTGCGCGAGACCCTCACCAATCCCGCCACCCGCGCGGCCGCGCTCGACAAGGCCAACGCGTTTATCAACAGCATCGCTCCCCAACTGGCCGGGGCTGGCTGGTTCACCCCCAACTGGACCCGGGAAGTGTTCGAACAGATCGAACGCTCCTTCGACCGCGCCTGCGGGCGGTGGCGCGAGCTCTATCGCTCGGCCGTCCGGCAACGCGAACTGCATCACCGCATCATCGGCGACCACTCCCGCCCCGAGATTGAGCGCAATCACTCCCGCCGTCTGCGCAGCCAGGCCGAGACACAGATCCGCCTGCTCACCGAGTCCGAGGGAATCTACGAGGGAGACTTTTACTCGTACCGCTACTTCGCCGCCGAGGGATTCCTGCCCGGGTACAACTTCCCCCGGCTCCCCATCTCGGCCTTTGTGCCCGCCCGCCGTCAACGCCGGGGCCGCGACGAATTCGTCTCCCGCCCTCGCTTTCTGGCCATCTCCGAGTTCGGTCCCCGGGCCCTCATCTACCACGAAGGCTCGCGGTATCGCGTCTACAAAGTCAATCTCGACTTCGGTTCCGACGATCCCGAGAACCAGCGCACCCTCGTCACCCGCACGCTTAAGCGTTGCCTCAAGTGCGGATACGCCCATCTCGAGCAGGGACGTAATCTCAGCGAAGTCTGCGACCGCTGTCAGGCCCCGCTCGACGACAATGCCATCATCCCCAACCTCGTCCAGATGCAAAACGTCAGCCTCAAGCCGGCCGAACGCATCACCTGCGACGAAGAAGAACGCCGCCGCATCGGCTACCGGCTGGCCACCGCCTATCGCTTTCCCGAAGTGGGAGGAACTCTCGATCGCCGCGATGCCGAGGTCTTCGTCGACAGCCGTCGCGTGCTCGAGCTGAGTTACGGCGACTCGACCGAGCTGTACCGCATCAATCTCGGCTGGGCCCATCAACGCAATCAACCCGCCGGATTCTTTCTTGACCTCGAAAGGGGCTACTGGCAGCGCGACCAGTCCGACGACACCGACCGGGAAGACGCCAGTGCCGGCAATCAGCAGCAGGTCGTCCCCTACGTCAACGACACCAAAAACGCCCTCGTCATGCGGTTCCACGTCAATCAAGACGCGGCCCTGCGGGCGGGGCTGCAGGCCGCCTTCAAAGAGGCGATCCAGAAACACTTCCAGCTCGAATCCCGCGAGCTGGTCTGCGAGGCCATGCCCGACCCGCGCAACCGCCAGGAAATCCTCTTCTACGAGTCCTCCGAAGGGGGGGCCGGCGTCCTGCGGCAATTGGTCGAAGACCCCGCCGTCATCCCCGCCCTCGCCCGCCGCGCTCTCGAAATCTGCCACTTCGATCCCGACACCCTCGCCGATCTGCGGGCCGACACCTGCGGCAAGGCCTGCTACGAATGCCTGCTCGATTACTTCAACCAGGCCGATCACCCGCTGCTCAACCGGTACGAACTGGTCACCACCCTGGCCGAACTGGCCCGGGCCGAGTGCCGCCCCGCCGGCGGGACCGGCACCCGCGACGACCGCCTGGCCGAACTCCGCCGCCGCTGCGACAGCACCCTCGAACAGAAATGGCTCGACCACATCGAGCGCCACCGGCTGCGTCCCCCCAGCGACGCCCAATTCCTCATCGAACCCTGTTCCACTCGCCCCGATTTCTACTACCGTGATCACCATGCGGCGATCTACATCGACGGCCCAGTCCACGACCAGCCCGACCAGCGCCGCACCGACGCCGAGATCGATGAACGCCTCATCATGGCGGGCTACAGCGTGATCCGCTTCCACCACGCCGCCGACTGGCCGTCGATCTTCCGCCAGCACCCAGACATCTTCGGAGCGTCCCAGGCATGACCACCGCCACCCTGTCGAAACCGGGCACCCTCGTCCGCTGCCGGGGACGGGAATGGGTCGTCCTCCCCGAATCGACCGAAGAACTGCTGCTGGCCCGTCCCCTCGGCGGTCTCGACGAAGAGATCACCGGTCTGCTCCCTGCCGTCGAGCCAGTCGAGTCGGCCACCATCTCGCTCCCCACGCTGGCCGACGTGGGGGACTTCCGCTCGGGGCAGTTGCTGCGCGACGCCGCCCGCCTCTCGACCCGGGCCGCCGCCGGTCCATTCCGCAGCTTCGCCCGCATCGCGGTCGAACCCCGCCCCTACCAGTTGGTTCCCCTCATGATGGGGCTCAAGCTCGACCCCGTCCGGCTGCTCATCGCCGATGACGTCGGCATCGGCAAGACGGTCGAGGCGGCCCTCGTCGCCCGCGAACTGCTCGACCGGGGCGAGATCCATTCTCTCGCCGTCCTCTGCCCGCCGCACCGCGCCGAGCAGTGGCAGCTCGAACTGCGCGACAAGTTCCATATCGACGCCGAACTGGTCCTCAGCAGCACCATCCAGCGTCTCGAACAGAACCTCACCGTCGGCGTCTCGGTCTTCGACCGCCACCGCTTCGTGGTCGTCTCGACCGATTTCATCAAGTCCGACCGCCGGGCCAGCGACTTCGAACTCAAATGCCCCGAGTTTGTGATCGTCGACGAAGCCCACGGCTGCACCCTCTCCAGCGGTGTCGGCCGGGGACGCCAGCAGCGGTTCGAACTGATCCGCCGCCTCGCCGCCAAACCCGATCGCCATCTCATTCTGGTCACCGCCACCCCCCACAGCGGCAACGAAGCGGCCTTCCGCTCGCTGCTGGGGCTCTTGGATGAAGAGTTTCTCGACCTTCCCTCCGAAATCGAGCGTTCGGCCCGCGAGGGACTGCGCAAGAAACTCGCCCAGCACCTCGTACAGCGCCGCCGGGCCGACATCCGCCAATACCTCGACACAGACACCCCGTTTCCCGATCGGCTCGACAAAGAGCAGACCTACGCCTTCAGCCCCGAGTACCGCGAGCTGTTTCACGACATTGTGAATTTCGCCCGCGAGTTCGTCGGCGAAGAGGGGGGCGATGGCCGCCGTCGCCGGGTGCGGTACTGGTCGGCTCTCGCTCTGCTGCGCTGCGTTTCGTCGAGTCCCGCCGCCGCCGTGGCGACCCTCCGCAGCCGGGCCGCCGTCGATGAAGC
>JBKDUK010000266.1:0-6503 GCA_046339535.1 Planctomycetaceae bacterium
CCACCGCATGCACTTCGAGTCGAGTGGCGCGTAATGCTCTTCATCCCGCCGTGTGCCCGCCGGGGTGGGGACGTCACTCCGCAGTCCCAGCAAACGTGACAGCAGGGAGCCATAGATCCGATAGGCGGTGATCAAAATCACGGCCGACACCACCACCACAACGAGCAGATTCATATGCGACCTGTTGTCTTGCACCAAGCCCTGCGGGGCTCGACAGTTGTGACCTCGAAACGAATCCTTCCGCCGACCCTGCGGGAAAGCCGATTCGTTTCAAGTTCCGGGGTTCCCAAAAAACGGGCCAGAGTCAACGAGGCTCAATTCGTCCAAAAACCACACGACTGGGCCTTCCCGATTCGCAGCCAGTGCTCCCCGCTCCGGGCCGTGGCAAAAAGCCGGTGCGGGCACATTTCCCTGCGGCGACTGCCTCACCGGCAACCGCTGGTGAATGACTCAGGTGTCAGCCGCCAACCGCCCCGAACGCTGGAACGCAGAGGACAGCACCTTGGATCAGCAATTTCCTGGAAGATTGCTACATGGCCTGACCAGGATTTTGCTGAATCAGTCACTCTACCATGGATGCAGCGTTCCGGCATTGGTGTCACGTTGTCCCGCTCCTCGCGGTAGCCGGATTGGCCACGGGCTCCGCTCTGTGTCGATCCGGACGCAGCCCGTGTCAGGGGAGAGCGGCCGCGAAAGGCCTACATCAGCTCCTGGATCGGACGTGAGTCGCTGACCAGATGTGAGGGCCGGCCCGATGAGTTGTACACAATCTTGTCGGGGTTGATTCCCAGCTTGAGATACACGCTGGAAACCAGGTTCTCGGGGGCGTAGATCTTCTCGATCGCGGCGTAGCCCCGGGCATCGGTCGCACCAACCACCTGGCCCCGGGGAGTCCCACACCCGGCCACCAGAATGGACATCGCGCTCGACCAGTGGTCGCGTCCGGGGGTGGTCGAACCGGGCAGGGTGGAGATCTGGGGCGTCCGGCCGAATTCCCCCATCACCAGCACCAGTGTCGTGTCGAGCATCCCCCGTTCGTCGAGGTCTTCGATCAGGGTCGCCACGGTTGATTCCAGAGTCGCTCCCTGCTTCTTGAAGGCAGGGAAAATGTTTGAGTGATGGTCCCAGCCACCATCATTGATGGTGATGAAGGGAACCCCGGCTTCGACCAGACGGCGGGCGAGCAGCAGACGCTGACCCAGAGAGTTCCGCCCATATCGCTCACGGACGGCATCCGGTTCGCGATCGATCTCAAAGGCCTTGAGGGCCACATCGGAGGTCATCAGCGAGACGGCCTGCTGGAAATTCTCGTCGGCCCCTACCACGGGATCGCCCGCCGCACGGTCCTGGTAGCGCTGCAACTGGTCGAGCTTTTTTCGGGCCAGCCGCCGGCTGATGGCCCGTCCGTCATCCAGCTCGGTCGGCAGAGTGACATCCCGGACCCGGAAGCCCTTGCTGTTGGGGTCATCCGCCACCACAAACGGGGCATGTCGGTTCCCCAGGAAATTGGGCCCTCCCGAGCGGGTGATGCTGGGAATCGCGAAGTAGGGGGGCAGGTTGTGCGGTGCCCCCCGCTCGGCCGAGACCACCGAGCCCATGCTGGGATGGAAGCTGACGAATGCACCGCAACTGACCGGGATCCGCGTCGGAGCCCCGGTCATCATGTAGTGATTCCCGGCCCCGTGGTTGTTCTGGTTGTGACAGACCGACCGCACGATCGTGAACTTGTCGTTGATCGCCGCCAGACGCTGCATGTTCTCGCTGAAGAAGACCCCCGGGACCCTGGTCTCGATCGGCTGGAACTCCCCCCGGATCTCGGCGGGAGCCTGGGGCTTGGGATCGAACATTTCGATGTGACTTGGTCCCCCATCGAGCCAGACCAGAATGCAGCCGGTGGGCCGTTTGTCGGCACCCGGTTCCCCGGCCCGGGCGCGGGATTGCAGGGCACTCACGAACCCCCCCCCCAGCAGGGCCCCCAGGCCCAGGGACAGACAGTCGCGGCGTCGCAGTCCTTCGCAGTTGCGGTGGATGGCCATCGTGTGCTCTCGTGTGATCACAACAGGGGGAGAAGACGGTTCTACAGCACAGGGGTTCGCGGAATGAGGACTGTCGTCCGTCCCAGCGGACCTGTCAACCCGCTGACGGTCGACACCGCAGCAGGGGGTCTGGTTCAGTCCACAAACAGAAACTCGGGGGTATTCAACAGCACCCAGAACAGGTCCTCGACCCCCTTGCGGCGATCGGGGGGGGCGGGCAGCAGTGCCAGGGCAGCCTGCTTTTCGTCGGCCGTTGGAGGTCGGCAGTAAACCCACAAGTACGCCTCCTCCACCACCTGTTCGTTCGACAACTCGCTGGCCGCCAGTTGAGCGGGACGCGCCGTATCAAGCGCCAGCTTCCGGTTCAGCGAGGGAGAATTCATCAAATGCAGGATCTGCGGGGTGGTGGAGTCTGACGTTCGCTCGCAGGGAGGGTCCTGATTGGCGTCGGGCCGCCCGAAGGTATCCAGAAACAGCGACGCCGAGCGGAAGGTCCAGACCTGGGTTGCCCGCGATCCGGCCGGCATCGCCGGGAATTCCTCCTCGGTGTCGAGGCAGTCATTCACCGCATCCAGCAGGACCTCGGCCCGCAGCCGCTGCCGGTAGTATCTTGAGAAATTCCGCGTATCCGACAGATTCCGCTCTGTTGGCTTCGAGCTCAACGCCGCCACCTGCGACGTCATGATCCGGCGGATCAGATGCTTGATGTTGTAGCCGCTCTCGCGGAAGTCCTGCGCCAGGTAATCGAGCAGCCGCTCATTGGAGGCGGGGTTGGTCGCCCGCAGGTCATCCACCGGCTCAACCAGCCCCGTTCCCATCAGCTCAGCCCACATCCGGCTGGCCATCACCTTGGCGAAGTAGGGGTTGTCGGGAGAGGTCATCCACCCGGCGAGAACCTCCCGCGGATCCTGCTCGGCGGGAATCTTCAATGATTCCGCCGCCAACGGCTTGGGATCAACAATCGCCCCCGTTCGTCCATGGGCCAATTGGCCCGAGGGGGTCGAGAAGATCATCTCCTGGCCTCCCGAAATCGGGGGAGACAATCCCTCTCCCTTGTGGCCGATCCGGGTGAAGAATGCGGCAAAGCCGAAGAAGTCGTCCTGGCTCCAGACCTCAAACGGGTGGTGATGGCACTTGGCGCACTCCAGACGGACTCCGAGGAACAACTGGCTGACCGACGAGGCAATCTCCACCGTGTCGGGGCGGTCACGGAAAACCACCGCCTGTCCGTGCCGCCAACTGCTTCCCTGGGCCGTCACCAACTCGCTCACAAACTGGTCGTACGGCTGATTCTTGCGAAACGCCTGTCGCAACCAGGCATCGAGATTCCAGACCGCCTTCATCCCGGCGCGGTACGGGTTGGGACGCAGCAGATCGGCCCATTTGTTGGCCCAATAGTCGGCATATTCCGGCCGTTCGAGCAATCGGTCCACCAGGGCGTCGCGCTTCCCCGTGCTGGCGTCGGCCAGGTAGGCGCGGGTCTCTTCCGGAGTCGGTTGCCGACCAATGATCCGCAGATACGCCCGCCGCAAAAAGGTCGCCTCACTCGCCTCAGCCGAGGGGAGCAGTTTCAGCAGTTTCAGTTTTTCCCAAACCAGATCGTCGACCGGATTGCGGCGGGGAAGTTGGGCATAATCGGCATCGGTCAGGTCACCCGGCTGGGGGATCAAGACCCGGCAGACGGCGATGTTGTTCATATACCGGGCCATCAAGGCCGCTTCTCCCGGAATCGGTCCCGCCTGCACGTGCCCGGCGGTCTCGTTCGACGGAGCGGCATAGGCCCGGTCGCTCGACTGGAACGCGGTGACATCGGTCACATCCCGCCGCGAGCCGTCCGAATATTCCGCGAACACCTTCAATTGGAAGGAGGCATTGGGAGTCAGCACCTGGGTCGGGGGTTCGCAGACCACCCGAACCAGCTTGGGGGCGCTCTCGGGGGTACGGGGCGAACCCTGACGCATCCACTCCTGAAGCAGCTCATAGTGTGGACTGCCGACTTCGATCCGTTTGCCGCCGCCATGAGGCACCTGTCCGGTCGCCTTGCGCAGCAGCAGACTTCCCTCGGCAGTCGCGTTGAACTGCCGCCGGCCGCGCCCTTCCCCCACCAGTGCCAGATAATCGAACTCGGAATCGAAACCGAGTAACGACAGGGCGAACCCATTCTGGCCCCGCGACTTGCCATGGCAGGGACCCGAATTGCAGCCGTATCGCGTCAGCAAAGGCTGAACGTCGAGTTCGAAGGTGACCGACGGCGAGACCCCTGGAGAACTGGCCGCTGGCTCGGCACCCAACAGATGGCCGGCCACAACCGGAAAGGCCAGACTCAGCAGGAGGAGACCAATCGGCCGACTGTGCATGTCCGATCGCCAGCAGGGAGGAGGTGGGATTCGTGGGGAGGGGGATTGGGCTAATGGGGTTGAGCGGAGGTCTTCCCTCCCAAGTCCCACCCGTCAATCCATCCATCAATATTGACGAATCTATCCCTGTGTTGTCAATCGATCTGTGTACAGGCGGGCACTGAAAACGGCCTGTGCCGTAGGGCAGAGGCCGTGTGGAGGTGTGCGGCATCCGAAATGGGAAACATGACGCTGGCAGGGCCCTGGGGTCAACCAGAGGCCTATGGCCGGATCGAACCTATTTGCCGATCTTGGAGGCCGCGGGGGGGGCGGGGGGAACCTCCGCCTCTTCTTTTTCACCGCCGGAAAGCTGCACATCCGGCTGGCTGCCGGGGCCGACGGAGCGGGAGCTTGGGCGGGCGAAGGTGACCATCGGGGGAACATGGTCGATGGGGCGCTGCGCGCCGTAGGTCGCAGAGTGGTTCAACTCGTCGCGGAGGGTCCCATCCTGCCAGGGACCCATGCCGAAGACGAAGGTATTGGTTTCATCCGAGAAGGAGTTCGAGACCCCCCCTTCGCCAAGCAGACGTTTCGTCTTGGCGTCGTAGGCGACGAGACCGATCTTGGCGGCGGCTTTTTGGGCGTCCTTGCTGATCATCTTGACTTCGGGGAGGGTCAGCATGCCGGGAAGGGTGATCTCGGGAACACCCATAAATGAGCTGGAAAGGTCGGTTCCGATGGCCCCGGCCCGAACTTCGAGGATCACATCCGCTTCTTCAGGCTTGGCGGCGATGCCGGCTCCCTGCCGCAGCAGGCGGTGCCGGATTGAGGCAATCAGGTAGCCTTTGTCGACGCATTCGAGGTATTTCTCCTCGACAAACACCGAGGCTTCCGCCAGGGGGGAAAAGTCGACCTTGTCGAGTGACTGATCGATCGAGTTGGCGATCAGCAATTGCTCCGTGGCGGTGCGGGCGGTGTTGGACTGGCGAGTGTTGTTGCAGGCCGAGAGGCCGACCAAGGCACCGCCGAGGACCAGGGCATGCAGAGGAATGGAAGCGCGCATGATGGGTGACCTTGGGAGAGGGAAGGTGAGATCAGGAGAGGTTGCCCGCGCGGGGCGGTGATGTGGGAGCAGCAGAACGCCGCTCCCGGAGGGATTGCCACAGATATTCCAAGTACGCAACAGGGGTCAATTACGGTTTTCTGGAATTCGGGACAGTCATGGTAAAAGTTACAAACTGGGGATGGGGCCAGGTCGTGGAATCGGTGTTCATCTTGCCGGCGTGTAACGTGCGGCGCAGATGCTGGACCGAGTCGGGAGCTGATGGCGAACGCGGTCCCACACTGGCGGTGCGACAAACTGGAAGTTCGTCGCCACGGCCTGTCGTAGGATAGGTTTTTAACCTGTCCGTGATTGGACGTGGCTGCGCAGGGCGGTGGTGCACGAGACGCTGGGCCTCGTCGCGCTGTCGGCGGCGTCGGGGGACATTCGGGGGTTCGACAAACTGGAAGTTCGTCGCCACGGTCGTCCGTAGGATAGGTTTTCAACCTGTCCGTGAGTTGACGTGGACGATCGAACGGAACGTGACCCGAATCCCCGCCAAGATCCCGTTGCGTCGACGGGCCGGTGGGCAATGACGCTGGGCCACGTCATGGAGTCGGCCACGCGGTTTGACACCCGGGGGTTCGACAAACTGGAAGTTCGTCGCCACGGCCGGTCGTAGGATCGATTTTCAACCTGTCCGTGATTGGACGTGGACGATCGAACGGAACGTGACCCGAATCTCCCGGCAAGCTCCCGTTGCGTACGTGGGCCGGTGCGCAATGACACTGGGCCACGCCGTGCTGTCGGCAACGCGGGATCACACTTGGGAGGTGAACAGGTTCGAAAACCTATTCTACGGACGGGCGGACGCCTTTAGACAGCGTCGATCTGGTGGGCGATGCGGCGCAGGCGGCGGACTTCTGCGAGGTGGTCCCGCAGATCGGCCGGGGTGTGCCGGCCGCGTTCGATCAGCCCCTTCTCGAAGTGCTCCAGAACCAGCGCTTCCGACCCCTCTTCCGCTTCCAGACTCAGCAGCAAATGACACGTCGCGAGATTTGGTTTAATAAAGCGGAATCCCTGCAGGTC
>JBKDUK010000267.1:0-2991 GCA_046339535.1 Planctomycetaceae bacterium
GTCAGGCTTTCCAGGCAGCTCTTTGGAGTGCAAACGGAAGCGGAGTCCTGCGGAATGCAACCCGCGTCGCAACGTCACCTCCGGCACGGTATTCTGCCCACGAATCCCCGCCATCATGCGGCCACGGGTGGCCCTGTCAACAATGTCTGCCATTTATTGTTTCAGTGTGTTGGGACTAGTGGGCAACGAGAGACCGCAGGTGAGGTGCCATATGTTCGGCGACGGCTTCAACCACGGGTACAACAACTGAGTTTCCAAACTGCTTATACGCTTGTGTATCGGAAACAGGAATGATGAAGGGTTTCTGCCCCAGACGATCAAACCCCATTAGTCTTGCACATTCGCGCGGTGTCAGACGCCGTGGATTGCGGCGCGATTGGCGTATGAGTATCTCGGAGCCGTCCTTATAGTATCTGGCAGAGAGAGTGCGCGCAACATCGGTTGGGCTGTTGAGACCAAACCCGAAGCCGTTTCCCTTCTTCCTATGCTTCTCTGCGTAGTTTTGCAGGTAAGTCCACAAGTGATCGGTAAGAGTGTATCTGGGAAGTACTTTTGCAAGAGGCCCGGAAGTGTATTTGTCGTCTGCCTCTTCAGAACCGTCCTCCGGATGCAGAATCGAGTTCAGCTTTGGGCCAAGTGATGTGTCAGGCAGTTCAAGCGATGCCAAATCAAACATTGTTTTCTCACGAAAGCCGACAATAAAGATGCGCTCCCGATGTTGCGGTACGAAGGACTTGGCATCAATAACTCTCCATTGGACGAAGTAGCCGAGTTCCTCTGTAAGGGTTTTGTGAATCACACGGAATGTATTGCCTCGGTCGTGACTCACGAGGTTCTTGACGTTCTCGAGCAGAAAGGCAGCGGGCCTGTGGTGCTCGATAAGCCTTGCAACATCAAAAAAAAGCGTTCCCTGCGCTTCGCAGTTGAATCCGTGGCTTTTTCCAAGAGCATTTTTCTTGCTGACACCCGCGATCGAAAATGGCTGGCAGGGAAAGCCTGCAATCAGTACTTCGTGTTCGGGAACTTCTGCTTCAGTCACCTGCGTAATGTCGCCAGCGAACGGATGCTTTGGACCATCGGCGAAGTTCGCTTCATACGTTTGCCTCGCAAATGGATTCCATTCGCAGGTAAAGACACACTCCCCGCCGATTCGTTGAAAGCCTCGTCGCAGGCCTCCGATGCCAGCAAAAAGATCTATGAATCTGAAACTAGGCTTCTCAGAGGCAGAATCGGCTTTCGGTGAAAATACGCTCGTGCGTGAGCGAATCGATGGCCGTTTGGATTTGACCCGCATTTGCCCTCGGGATTTTGCCAAAGCAGTACGCAGTTCAGACGGCACACCGTCGAACTCTGAAAATGCGAGGACTTTCTGCTTCCCTTGGTGCACTACAACTCTCCACACAGGCCAAACACTGCATCGATGGATATTAGATTGTGCATTTGTTCCGAGAGGAATGGAAGTGACTGGTTTAGCGGCCAACGGCGTGCGGAAAGAGTGGTGTGGAATCCATTGCGTTGTTCGTTTGATCGTTTCGATGACCTCTGAGGCTTCACTGCTGCATTGGTATGCATGTGCTCCTCGCCCCGCTGCTGGCGGCGGGAGCGATGGGGCTCTGGCTGACCGACCGCCCGGCTCGACGCCGGCCACGGCGTTTTGTTCGCAACCGCAAGTCGCTCCGCCAGCGGCTCCCCGGACACGAGGGGTTCCTGGAGCCGGAGGATGACCATGTCGCGCCGCGATCTCCCGAGCGGCGAAGCCGTCGCGTGCGTCGGAGTGGCTCGGCAACCACACGGACGGAGACCGCCCTTGCCACCGTTGCCGCGTTGCCGGGGGCGGCGGTACTCTGCGACCAAGCCGTTCCAACCCGAAGCGCCATTTCGCGGGGGTGGAATCGGATCTGGAACCGTTCGGAGTCGTCGCGGGTGAGTGCGTCGTTGGCAGTAACCGCTTGGCCGAGGAATTCCGCAATGCGGGAGACAGTTCGCGGTGCGCGGCGAATCGGCTTCGGCGCAGGACTTCGCCGGGGCGTGGCCGTAGTGCTGGCGGTGGCGGCTCTGGCGTGCTGGTTGGGGAAACCGGGAGCCAGTCCGGTTGCCCCGTCGACGGCGGCCTCGCCCATAGCTGCCCGTGGTGCCGTTGGTGTTGCGCTGGCCGAGCAGTCGCCGACTGCCCGGCCGTTCGGAAGCGAGCCGGTGACCGGCCCGTCGGGTAAGGCCTACTACGCCCGGGCGATTGAGACGATTCAGACCGGGCAGCGGGTCTTGGCCCGCAATCCGGAGTTGACCGGGGGGGAACTGCCGGATGCTCCGGTCGATACCGCCACGTGGGTCAATATCCGGCTGCGGATGCCGAAGCCGACGGGGGATTTTTTGGAGATCACCTTGCTGCGGCCGGTTGAGTGGCTGGCCGAGCATCTGGCTCAAGCGGCGGCTCTCGATGGGGAGTATCCGCGGTCACTGGCACAGTCCCGAGGGACAGACTCCACATCGGGCAGCACCACGGTGTCCTCGGTGATGCCCACAGTCGATCCCCCCGAACTTTCCCCGGGGATGATCGAGCCGATCACGGCCGACAACTCCACGGCCTCCCCCTGGATCTTCCTGACGCTGCATGAGCTGGAAGCGGTGGGGCCGGCGGAGATCGTCGAGGTGGGGCCCTGTCCGGAGCTGGAAACGGGTGAAGGCCGACTGGTGACGGGGACGTTCTCCCACCCGTCCAGCGAAGTCTTCGACATCGCAGTCGCCGGACTCGCTGATCCCATCGGCTGCACCGGAGCCCACCCGTTCTGGAGCGAAGACCGCCACGCCTTCATCCCGGCCCGCGACCTGCGCCCGGGGGAAACCCTCCGGACCGAATCCGGCACCCTCCGCCAGATCACCCGCATCACCCCCCGCCGGGGACCGCCGGTGGCGGTGTTCAACCTCGAGGTTGACGCCGAGCACGTGTATTACGTGTCGGTGGATGGGGTGTTGGTGCATAATGCGTGCGGG
>JBKDUK010000268.1:0-5560 GCA_046339535.1 Planctomycetaceae bacterium
CCGTCGTTCGGCCCAAAGGGCCAGCCGTTCTCCCAGCCAGGGTCGAAGGCCCTGGTGGCTGCCACCCCCACCCCGTCCGGCCCAACGGGCCAACCGTTCCACGAACCGCGCGGGCAGCGAGAGGAATGCTTGGCCCGTTGGGCCGGCACCTGTCGTGGTCGGTCCTTCCCGGCCCGCTGGGCCGGGCTGGGAGAACGGCTGGCCCCTTGGGCCGCAAGACGCCGGCTGCCCCTCCGCCCGCGGCACAACCGACCCCAGCGGGGTCGCAGAGGGTAGCCGGGGGTAGAGCTGCGCTCCAACCGCCGGCTACCTTCTTAAGCCACTTCGGGGCCGCACGTTTCAGGCCGGGCTGGGTGCGCGAAGGGCGATGTCGATGGACGTCTTCCGGCCGATGTCAGATACCGATCGTGCATCGATTTCCAACATCCGTGGATTGGGATCGCGCGGGGGGGCCGATCGAGGAGGGATTGCCATCATGCCGGATTTCCTCCAACGAGCGTTTTCTCGATCGATCGCCCAATCAGCGCCGACGGGACCGACAAACCTGGAGGTTCGTCGCCACGTCTGTTGTTTGAGACCACCGTTCCCCCCACGGGCTCTCGTTGAATACGCGTCGCCTCGCCCCAAACCGCCCGCTCCCGGCACGACCTCCCCGAAGGGGTTCAAGAGGGTAGCCGGGGGTTCCGCGATAGCGGTACCCCCGGAACGCGATCCCACACACATGGCCAGAACCCCGCTAGGGGTTCCAGACGGCGATGATATGACGCGGGAGGGGCATGCCATAAATCGTTGATCCGGGAAGATGTAAACCGTCTCGATGCAGGATGATGTTTTCGCCGAATACGAATCGTCGGGATGATTCAGACGGACTTCCGCTTTGGGCGGCCATCCCGGTTCGTGGGAGGCACAACTGTTCGCTCAACGAGGACAGGGGCATCTCGTCGGGCAATCCGTAAGCCGTTGTTGGATAATGAGTTAACGAAGGGTCAAAAAAACCAAAAGATTTTTCGCGGTTTGCGGGGCTGGAATGCGAGTAGATACGTGATGCCGGTGTGCGGCATTGGATTGGTCACACTCTTTCGTCACCACGGGAGACCTTGCATGCCACTTCTCGTTCCGACCGTTCAGTTGCTTGACGCAACTCCTCAATAGCGGCGTTTAGCTGCGAACGGTGGAAGTTCGCCGGAGGTCATGCGCTCAACGGGGGCGTTCCAAACCCTTTTCCCGATTGTTGTGAAAGGAGAAGTACGAACTGCCTTTGCTGGATTTCGTCGCATCGGGCCGGTTACCCAACGAATGACAACACGACGTCATCCCATTGTCACGCCCACTTCGGGCAGCCGCGCTGAGAACGATCCGAAGAACGACAGGTCGATTACGCAAACAGAACTCTTGTTTTCTTGGTTCCACACAACTCGTGAGGGGATTGGTGAACTGCAGACGCAGCTATCCTTCACCTCAACCGCTCATGCAAGGACTAGGTGTCATGCCCGATCGTCAACTCAACCCATTTGTGTCTGCGAACCAGCGACTTGCTCCCAGCGGTCTTCAACAGGCGCTGGCGAGAGGGCTGCGGAATGCTGCATCTCCACTTGAAATCCCAGTGTCATTGAGCAGCACTCAACCGCACCTCATCAAATCAGCAAAAGTGAATTACCTTGAGGAAGGTTTACGGTTTCTCAAGTTTGATCAAGGCACGATCGACAGCATATTGGAGACCGTCTCAACTACAGCAACCTTCGCGGCAGGCGTAGGAGATGTTGTCTCGTTTGTGAGCACAGTCAAGTCGCTTCTGGAGTATTTTGGACTTCTGGAGAAGCCAGAGGATCTGCTTCAACGACTGGATCGCTTTCAGGGGGTGATCGAACACCTCTTTCAAGAGCAAGAGGATCAACGTCAACGATTGGAAGCCAGCAAATGGAAGGTCGACTGTCATTTGGCTGGTACTGCACTTTACGACTATTTTCTAACTCCTTCGCCGCAACGAGCAGATGACCTGATTGAAAAAACTCGCGATTTGGACTCGGCACTTTTGGCGATGTTGGATGCCGCCAAAACGATTCCGTTTAATGAGAAACGGCATTGGTTCTATGGGAAAAAGTGGAATGAACGCGCATCGCGTCGGAGACCCTTGGATAACTCAGTCGAGTTTTGTGTTTCCGGGTTCAATTCAGCGTCGGCAAATCTCGACAATCTTCGTTTGGACGAATATCTCGTCGCGCTCAATTCAAGCAGGCGACTGGACGCTCCTGCCGAGGAGGGAAGAGTGTGGGATCCCTCCAGTTATATCCTGTTTTTGATCGAAGGCTTGCGACTTCGATTGTTGATCTCGACAGCGATTGAACCCCTGTATCGGTCAACGTCCACCTTTCACAGTAAACTTGACAAGATCGGGACGGATCTTGCCTTGTTTGCAACTCGATGGAAAGATTCTCTTGTCATTATCAACCCCTTGGCTGGAATGTATCCAGATAAGTTGAATGCAGTAAAATGGTGGTTGCTGAGTAACGAAGGATTGCCGATCGGTGCGTTTGACCCGGTGTTCGGAATCAGTTCGACGGTGCCATTTCTGGGTTTTGAAACGTACTATACGATCAATGATGTTATTGGAAACGTGTTAGACGGGCGTTTTCCATTCGATATTGGAGCACGAGGAAGCAACGACACAGATCCCGGGTATCCTTTGTTCATAACGAATCGCGATCAGGCGATTCAGACCACGCTCTTGCAGCATGGGAAGGCAATTCAGAGCGTCGTTAAGTCGACGGGTGCTTCGTACTTGATGGAACTCGCAGGGATCTACAACAAATTGGCGAAGCCGACTAGCGTATCCCAAGTGATTGATCTCACCAGTGCTGCGGCGTATTGGCCCAAGTCAACTCCGATGTTGGTTGATCCAAAGCCCTTTGAGTCTCTCGGGCCGGTTTCAATCAAAATGGAGCAGCTCGCCAAGTATGCTAGGGATCCAGCCAAGGTGTATGCTGGCGATCGCTATGCCACCAAGTTGGGAAAAACGTTCATGTTCAATCTTGCCCGCCGCGCGACCCATTCCGGGGTGCAACTGGGCTTTGATTTGAGGATCGGAGATGTGAAGATCGGAAGCAAATCATGGACGCTGATACCGTTTAGTAAACATCCCCCGATGGGCACCTCGGTTGACTGGTTTCCCGAAGAGGTCATTGAGGAGACTGTAGAGTTTTCGAGCGACGTCTTCGATTGTGTTCAGGACCGCCACCTCAGCCGAAAGGAAGAGGATACCTTCGAGAAAGAGGGCAGTGGCTGGCTGACCACCGGAGACCTCGCTTCTCGCGTGTTTGTTAATTTACGTCGCGGTAGACTCAAATTTCGAATCAAGATCACGACCGAGTCGCTTCCTGGGAGTGACCACGCGACCTATCTTGGTAGAGCGGTTGTGGAGATCTTGCCTCTGCCCGATGAAGCGGTTGATGCTGCCATTCTGGACGTCCGAGTGATGGAGACTATTCTCGATGTCGACGGCCAGGAATTGACGCGCGAGGCGGACCGGATGACTGTCCATCTGATTCCCAGCTACATCATCCTTGGCAAAGAGTTCTTTGATGACTACCGCGACGCCTATCAGCGAATGCTCGGTGCGGTGGCCGACTTGCGCCGGCAGTTTCCGCTCAAGGACCTTTGGAATCACGTGCCCAAGAAGGTGGATCGCGATCCACTCTTCAATTCCGCAATCGTTGCTCAGGAGATCGCCATCGGACTGAAGATCCTTGATTTAGCGTCCCAGGATACGGATATGAATCGGGAACTGGGTCAGTTCCTGGTTCCACGGTAACCCGGGCGGCATGGGTGGCTGCTTCAGGCGTCGGAAGATGGGTTTGTGGTGTTGCCACTGATAAGGCAAGGCCTGGAGCAGCCTTTCCACCACTTTCTTGACAACGTTTCGGGAGCACCGGAAATGAATGCTGGAGACCAACAAGGGTGACCGCGACAGACCATCTGCGTGTCCGGCGCGGGGAGCGGGAGTGTCGTGTCCCCCAGCCCCAATCACCCCACTCGCCTCAACATCCCCTCCCCCAACAGCGTCTCAAAAAACCCCTCCAGCCGGCGGGCCACCGGCGGGGAGTCGAGCAACAGGCCGACTTCGATGTTGCGCTGCTGGGCGGCTTCGGTGAAGTTGGCCGAGGTGATGAAGACGTGGCGGTGGTCGACGACCACGCATTTCGCGTGCATGCTCGACCGCTTGTCGTGCTCGGTGCGTGGTTCGACCGAGCGCGGGTCGTAGCAGAGCATCGGCAAGGGCCTCTCGGCCGGCCATTGCTGGTTCCGGAACCGGTCGAAGAACCGGTAGACCAGCTCTGACGGCGTCGAGGTGTCGCCCACAGGCCGGGGGATGTCGACAATCAGCCGCACCTGCAACCCCGGCTGGGCCACCATCCGGTCGGCCAGCGCCTGGAACACCTGCTGACCCTGGTAAATCGCAAACCCCACCACCAGCACCGATTCGCTCGCCCCCGCGAACAACTCGCGCACCACCACGCTGGTGTCCCGGTTCGCCACCCCCCGCACCTCCGGGCCGGTGGTCACCAGGTCCAGCTCGTCGCTCAGCCGGCTCCGGCGGTCGCGCTCGGCCGCCAGCAGGTCGAGGGTCAGCGCCGCCTGCAGCGGGGTGAAGCCGTGCCCGGCCAGGTTCCGCAGACAGGCGGCAATGGCCGGGGCGTGGTGCCCCGGCACAATCCGCTGCACCGCCAGCGTGTTCCCCGCGAGATCGAGCCGGCCCGAGCGCAGCGCCCCCGCCAGGTCGCGCAGGTCGGCTGCCGAGAGTTTGCCCAGGTCGTCGGTCATCACGTCGCCCGTGGAAAGAACTCGACCCCCAGGTTGTCGACCGTGGGCACCACCAGCGCCCGGTCGAGAAAATCGTTCTGCTGCTCGCACGAGGTCTCGGCAATCAGCAGGCAGCCATGGCAGGCCGCCCCGTGCAGAAACCGCCGTTCGTGCGGGTTCTGGGCGTCGTGCTGGGCACACACCGGGTCGTTGGAACAGAGTTCCCCCAGCTCGAGCGCGTTCCGCAGATGCTCGTGGATCCGCCGCCCCACCTGGATGATCCCCCCCAGCGTCCCCTCGGCATCCGGCGATCCAGTGTACAGCAAGATGCCATAGCCCACGTCCTTCATCGCATAAATCCGTTCGCGAATCGAACTGGCGGGATAGCCGCATTCCAGCGAGATGGAAGTGATCAGCAGATGCGACAGCGAATGCAGCATCAGATACGGCAGCCCGCAGAACTCGCGTGTGGCTCTCTGATGTTCGGCTCGCCACAAATCGAACCCTCCCATCAACACCCGGCCCCGGCGCTGCACCTCGGCCCGCGCCAGCCAAGAGTCGATGGCCTCGCGCCGAAATTGCAGGAAGATCCCCTCGCCCCGGTTCTCAACCGCCGGCAGCCATGAGATTTCGCGGGCCAGAGCGGCCCGCTTGACCTCCAGGTCAAGTTCGCCGTTGATGTCGGAGGTGGGGGGGCTGAACCGGGTGAAGCCCACCTGCGCGACCACCTCGCGCAGCCGATGGACCAGCACCACCCGCTCGA
>JBKDUK010000269.1:0-12225 GCA_046339535.1 Planctomycetaceae bacterium
TTTGTCCATCATCGGGCGTCTCCAGCTCCGCAAGTAGCGGAGGGGGCGGCCCGCCAAACAGAAGGTGTGCCCAGTGAAAGTTACGGTTGAACGGGAAGTAGGGGGAAGGAAGCTCAGTCTGACAACGGGGGAGATGGCCAAACAGGCCGCTGGGGCTGTTGTCGTTCAATATGGCGAGAGTGTGGTGTTTGTGGCAGCCCAGGATGGGCCTCCCCGTCCTGGCATCGATTTTTTCCCGCTGACCGTTGATTATCGTGAGCGGGTGGCGGCGTCGGGGAAGTTTCCCGGCGGATTTTTGAAGCGGGAGGGACGCCCCACTCTCAAGGAAGTGCTGACGGCCCGCCTGACGGACCGGCCGATTCGGCCCCTCTTCCCGGAAGGTTACTTCCAGGAAGTGCAGGTCATGTCGAATGTGCTGGCCTGCGATGTTGAAAATGATCCCGACGTGCTGTCGATCATCGGGGCGAGTGCGGCTCTTTCTGTCGCGGCCGGAATCCCTTTCCAGGGGCCTCTCTCGGCGGTCCGCGTGGGTCTGGTGGACGGCGAATTCGTCCTGATGCCGACGCAGGCGCAGCTGGCGACCAGCGCTCTCGACCTGGTTGTGGCGGGAACCAAAGACTCGATCCTCATGATCGAGGGTTTCGCTGACCAGCTTCCGGAAGACCAGATGCTCGAGGCCCTGATGTTTGGGCACCGGGCGATCCAGCAGATTTGCGAACTCCAGAACGAACTGGTCCGCAAGGTGGGGACTCCCGCCAAGCACTGGCAGGCTCCCCCGGCCAATCCCCTGGTCGACCTCCTCAAGCGGGAAGCGTACGCCCAGGTCAAGGAAGCCAAATCGGTTGTTGGCAAGCAGGATCGTGCCGCCGCCGTTTCGGCGGTCAAGGCGGCCTGGAAAGAGCGGCTCTTCCCGAATGGCGCGGCTGTCACGGCTGATGGCTGCACCCCGGCCCAGTTCGATCATGCGATGGGCGAGGTGGTCTACCGCGTTGTCCGCGACCTCGCCCTGGAGGGGCGGCGTCCCGATGGCCGCTCGTGCAATGAACTGCGTGATGTGAGCTGTGTGGCCGGGGTGCTGCCCCGCGTTCACGGCTCGGCGCTGTTCACCCGGGGTGAAACGCAGTCGCTGGTGACGGTGACCCTGGGAACCGTCCGGGACGAGCAAAAGGTCGACGGGTTGTTCCCGGAGATCTCGAAGCGGTTCATGCTGGATTACTACTTCCCTCCGTATTCGGTCGGTGAGTGCAAGCCGATTCGTGGGCCGGGCCGGCGTGAATTGGGGCATGGTGCCCTCGCTGAGCGGTCGGTCGAGCGGGTTCTGCCCGCCGCTGACAAATTCCCGTACACGATTCGCGTCATTTCCGACATCCTGGAGTCCAACGGCAGCAGCTCAATGGCGAGCGTCTGCGGAGCAACTCTGGGATTGATGGACGCCGGCGTGCCCATCCGTCAGCCGGTCGCCGGCATTTCGATCGGCCTGGTGAAGGAGGGGGACAAGTTCGTCCTGCTGACCGACATCATCGGTGATGAAGATCACTACGGCGACATGGACTTCAAGATTGCCGGAACTGGCAAGGGAGTCACCGGGATCCAGCTGGATCTCAAGATCGCCGGAATCAACGAAGAGATCATCCGTGGCACGCTCGAGCAGGCCAAGGAGGCCCGGCTCAACCTGCTGCGATCGATGCTCTCGGCGATCCAGCGGCCTCGCAAGGAGATTTCTCCCCACGCCCCGCGGCTCGTTCGTCGTCAGATCGATCCCTCCAAGATCGGCCTGTTGATTGGCCCTGGTGGGAAGACCATTCGGGCGATCCAGGAAGAGACCAAGACCACTCTCGATGTCGACGATTCGGGCTGGGTGACCATCTCGGGCTTCGATGCCGCCGGGGTGGAGGATGCCGTGGCCCGCGTCGAGGCGCTGACCGAGGAAATCAAGGTTGGCAAAATCTACAACGGTACCGTCAGCTCGGTGAAGGACTTTGGTGCCTTCATTGAGATCGTGCCCGGGAAAGACGGCCTGTGCCATATCAGCGAACTCGCGGACGGCTATGTGAAGTCGGTCAGCGAGATTTGCAAAGAAGGCGATAAGGTTCAGGTGAAGGTGATCGCGGTCGATGATCAGAACCGCGTGAAGCTTTCGCGGAAGGCGGCTCTCGCCGAATTGGCCGAGGCCGGAGAAGCCGGGACCTGAGTTTCCTTCTGGACCGGAGAGTGCGCCATGTCTGCCGAGGTGCTGCTGGCGGACGACGAACGGGAGCGGCTGGTGAGCCAGCACGCCCAGATCGCCGCCCTGGCGGGTGGACTGGCGCACGAGATCCGGAATCCCCTGTCGACCATTTCTCTCAACCTCGAGTTGCTGGTTGAGGATGTGTCGCAGGGAGATACCCCCCGGGACCGTCGGATGCTCCGCAAACTGCACACCCTGCAGCGGGAGTGTGAGCATCTCGAAACGATTCTCGAGGATTTTCTCCGTTTCGTCCGGGTGGGAGAGATGCATCTGGAGCGGGTCGACCTGAACGACCAGGTGCGGCGGTTCATCGACTTCTATCAGCCTGAGGCGCAGGCGGCCGGGGTCGAAATCAGCCCGCACCTGGCGACCGATCTCCCCCCCGTATTGCTCGATGAGACCCTCTTCCGCCAGGCGCTGTTCAACATCGCCCGCAATGCCCTGCAGGCAATGCCCAAGGGAGGTCTGCTCGAACTGCAGACCCGCGTGGTCGAGGGACGGGTCTTGTTGGAGCTGATCGACAATGGTCAGGGAATGACTCCCGAAACACTGCAGAACCTGTTTCGCAAAGTCTTCTTTTCAACCAAGGCCAATGGTACCGGTCTGGGTCTTCCAACCGTCCGTCGGATTGTTGAAGCGCATGCCGGGCGCGTGTCAGTCGACAGTGCTCCCGGTCGTGGCACCCGGGTGACAATCGAACTCCCCCCGGCGGCTTCCCCCGGGGCCACGTCATCGCTCCCGACCGCTGCCAGTGCGGCAGCGGATTCCCGCCCCCGTCCTGTTCCGCCCCCTCCCGTCCCATGAACGCCCAGGAGAAGCTCGCGGAACCCTTGCCGGTCCCCGTGCGGGTGCTGATCGTCGATGACGACGAGGCGCACGCCGAGGCGGTGGCCGAGAGTCTCGAGCGGGGCGGCCGCTATGAATGCACAGTCGCCAACTCCGGGGCGCGTGGAGCACAGCTCATCGAGAGCGACTCGTTCGATGTCGTGATCACCGATCTGCGAATGAACGATGTCGACGGCCTGGCGATTTTGCGCAAGACCAAAGAGGAGCTGCCGGATGCCGAGGTGATCCTGCTGACAGGGCACGGCTCGATCAACTCGGCGGTGACCGCCATGCAGCACGGGGCCTACACCTACCTGACCAAGCCGCTCGATATCCACGAGCTGCGGGCGGCGGTGGAAAAGGCGTCGGAACGACTGCGGCTGATGCGCCAGACCGCCGAGCTGAACCGACGGCTCGATGAGAAGTTCGGCTTCGAGGGGGTGATTGGCAACAGCCCGCAGATGCACCGGCTGATCACGCTGTTGCAGCAGATTGCCCCGACCGACAGCACGGTGCTGATCCAGGGGGAGAACGGGACCGGGAAGGAACTGGTTGCCCGGGCCATTCACCAAAACAGCCGGCGGAAGAGCAAGCCGTTCGTCCCGCTGAACATCTCGGCTCTCTCGGAAAGCATTCTCGAGAGCGAACTGTTCGGACACGAAAAGGGCTCGTTCACCGGGGCCGAGCGGCGCCGCGTGGGGCAGTTCGAATTCGCCAACGGCGGGACACTGTTTCTGGATGAAGTGGGCGAAATGCCCATGAACACCCAGATCAAGCTGCTGCGGGTGCTGGAGGATGGCCACATCACGCGGGTGGGGGCCAATGAGCAGGTCCGCGTGAACGTGCGGCTGGTGGCGGCGACCAATGCCGACCTCAAGGAGATGGTCAAGGCGGGAACCTTCCGCATGGACCTCTACTATCGCCTCAACGTCGTCAACATCTTTCTGCCCCCGCTGCGCGAACGAAAGGTCGATCTCCCCTTGCTTATGGATCATTTCCTCAAGGAAATGTCGAACCGGCATGGGAAGCAGGTGCAGGGATTCTCGAAGGCGGCCCAGTCGGCCCTCGTAGCCCATGACTGGCCCGGCAACATTCGCCAGTTGCGGAACACCGTGGAACGGATGCTGGTGGTCGATCTCGACGGACTGTTGGATGTCGACGACCTGCCCGATGACATTCCGCCGCTGCACACCGCGGCCATCGACAGCGCCCGGGGCGTGCTGCCCGTCGCGGGTGCCGATGCCCTGGTCGGGAAATCGATGGAAGAAATTGAGAAGTACTACATCCAGCGGACACTCGAGCTGACCCAGGGAAATCGCGAAGAGGCGGCGCGCCTGCTGGGGATCGGCGAGCGGACGCTGTATCGCAAGATCAAGGAATGGGGTCTGTGACAGCTCTCCCGGTCGTCCGCGACACCGGTCCGCGACCCCGTCGCCGACGTTCGGGGTGGCGATCTCTGGGTTGGGGGCTGGGGACCTCGCTGGTCAGTTTCAATCTGATCCTCTTCTTCCAGGCGCGGGCGCTGACCCATTTTCAGCGTGGTGCTCCCCGGCTTCCCAAGGTGGAAGAGCTGTCGCTGGGGCAGCGGTTGCAGTTCGCTCTGCTGGGCCCGCCGCTGGGTCGACCCGAGAATGAGAAGACCCCGGCCGATTACCGGCTGGAATTCACCACCGAAACAGTCGCCGTCCGTCCGGGAATTGAGTTGGAGGTGTGGCGCATTCCCGTCGCCGAGGCACGGGGGACCGTGCTGTTGCTCCACGGCTATACCGACAGCAAAGCCCGCATGCTGCCCGATGCCCTGGTCTTTCACGATCTCGGATACACGACGGTGCTGGTCGATTTCCGGGGCAGCGGCGGTTCGAGTGCCAGCCACACCTCACTGGGGGTTGATGAGGCGGAGGATGTCGCGGCGGTCTGGTCGACTCTGGCTCGCGACCTTGAACCCCGCATCCTGTGCGGCCGGTCGATGGGCTCGGTCGCCGCCCTGCGGGCAATGGCCCACCATGGGGTGCGCCCGACGGCGGCCATTCTCGAGAGTCCGTTCGACAGGCTGACGACCGCCATCCGCCGACGGTGTGAATTGGCGGGTATCCCCGCGTCCCCCGTCTCCGAGTTGCTGTGCCTTTGGGGGGGAGTTCAGCACGGTTTCAATCCATTCGCCCACAACGCGACCGACTACGCCCGTGAGGTGGAGTGCCCGGTGCTGCTGTTGCGCGGAGAAAGGGACACTCGCGTGCAGGCGTCCGATCTGCAATCGATTGCCATCGAGTTCCCCCAGCCCCCGCTCTGCGAGACCTTCCCGGGAGCCGGGCACGATTCCTGCTGCCGACATGACCGGGGCCGGTTCGAGTCGGTCATTCGTGGCTTTCTCGAGTCGCTGGAACCACCCGCCGAATCGGGTGGACCATGAAGGAATTGGCAGACCGATAGAGGGTGCTTCTGGACTGACCAGCCGTCACGGGCTCGCGCCGAATGATCGAGATGGCTTCGGGAAACCAGACCAAGACGCCGCTGACCGCTGCTGTTTCGCCGCTTGCCACCCCCGTTGGGGTTGACTGGTCATTCCGCCCGCCGTTGCGGGCCAGCGATTTCGTGCGGGGGGATCAATCGGACGCGGTTTTCGGCATCCACCAGCACGATGATCGGCTGGTGGGCCCGCGCGTCAGACTCCGGGATGTCGCAAAAGGTAGCGACGATGACAATGTCTCCGGGATGGACCAGATGAGCGGCGGCTCCATTGATGCAGACCACGCCACTGCCGCGGGCTCCCTCCATTGCGTAAGTCGACAGGCGGGTTCCCCGGGTCACATTCCAGACATGCACCTCCTCGAACGGGAGGATGTCGGCGGCTTCAAGCAAGTCGAGATCGAGTGTGAGGCTTCCTTCATAATGAAGGTCAGCCTGTGTTACGGTCAGGCGGTGCAGTTTCGACTTGAACATCCGTCGCGACCGTCCGCTGTTCGCCGGGGTTGAGGCCGGGTTCCGCGAACGTCCCCTGGCTTGTTTTCCCCCACCCGAGTCTTTCCCAGCAGAATCCACCACAGCTCCCGCACGGTTCATCTCACAGGCACGCCCCTCCCCGGTGGAGGCTGGCCATTCAAACAGATATTCTAATGCCCCAGTCCCAGAGCGGACATGTCCAGCCGGAGACTTTTCTCCGCTGCCAGATTCCCGGACGGTGTCTCCCGACCGGTAAGTCCGCGATGCATGGGCGGCCGCCTCTTCACGGCTGGGATGCCGGGTGGGACACTGGGGCGGGAGCATTGCGGGCATCGGTCCAGCGGTCGGTGCGGAATGGGCTGGCGGGTAGTCCCGCCGCGTTGACCAGGTTGGGCTCGGCAATCTGGTTCCAGCCAAACCGGACGGCGACCGGCTGGGGAACCTCGGCGGATCGCACGATCACTGTGTCACCGTCGATCTGGGCGGTCGCTGGGTAGAACCGGCGGTCTTCCCCGGCGATCGAGAACCAGTTGGGAGCATTGCCATCGCGGGTCTTCAGGCCGATCGCGTGCTGGAAGGTCAATCGGATGGATCCCTCTTCGACCACCTGATCACTCCACAGCGGGCCCGAGGGGACCAGGTCTTGTCCGTAAGCGTCGCGCAGGGCCCAGAGCGAGAGCCGACGTCCCACCTCTTTTTTGTTGGGAGGATGAATATCCCCAATCGTCGAGATGTCGGTGATCACCGCCATGCCCGTATGGGGGAGAGTGAGCCCGGCCGACTGGGCTTCCCATAACTCGGGCAGAGAGGTGGCGTTGTCGTCGTAGCGGAAGGGGGCCAACTGGACGAACAGAAACGGAAAGTCTCCCTGCTGCCACACCCGACGCCATCCTTCGATCAGGCCGGTGTGCAGATCGTGGTAGTGCATCCCCTGGCCCCTGTTCGATTCGCCCTGGTACCAGATCACTCCTCTCAGCGTGTACGGCACCACCGGATGGATCATGGCGTTGTACAGGCTGGTGGGGGCGGCGAAGCCATTCAGAGGATGGGATGGCGGCACAGGCGCATCGGGAAAGTCACGTCCCGCTTCGCGCAGGCGGTCCGCTTCCTCCACCCAGCTCTTCGTCCGTTGCAGGTGTTCCTGCCGGGCCTCCTGGTACTGGGTCAGGCTCTGCTGGATCGACTGCCATTCCCCGGCGAGGGTGGGAGTCTCGGCGAAACTGGCCGCGGACATCCACGGTTCGATGCGGGTTCCCCCCACAGCCGAGGCGATCAGACCAACCGGCTGCCGGAGTGTCTGATGCAGTTCGCGGCCAAAAAAATACAGCACGGCCGAAAAGCCTGGAACGGTGTCGGGAGTACAGACCACCCAGCCCGCAGCGACCTTCGATTGCGGGGTACCCGCCGTACCAATGGGAACGGAGAAGAGGCGGATTTCGGGGAGCTTCGCCTGGGCGATCTCGGCTTGGGCGTCGGTGGCGAGGTGCAGGGGCCAACCCATGTTCGACTGACCCGAGCCCAGCCAGACCTCTCCCACCAGAATATCCCGTACGGTGATCGCCCCCGAGAGAGCGGTGACGGTCATCTCGAGTGGTTCGCGGTTGCTCTCGCGCGCCGGCAGAGTGACCCGCCACTCTCCAGCGGCGTTGGCATGTGTGACCCGGATGTCACCGGCCAGATTGACTGAGACTTCCTCTCCCGGTTCGGCCCAGCCCCAGACCCGCAGGGGTTGCCCGGCCTGCAGCACCATGTGATCCCCCAAAATGGCGGGCAGGGTCACATCGGCGCGGGCCACAGGAATTCCCAAGGCCAGACAGGCA
Source organism: Planctomycetaceae bacterium (assembly GCA_046339535.1). GTDB lineage: Bacteria > Planctomycetota > Planctomycetia > Planctomycetales > Planctomycetaceae > UBA10511. Next base: position 7,813 of record JBKDUK010000269.1, read on the forward strand.
CCCAAAAACCATATCAGGCAGACCAGGCGATGCATGAACGAGGGCTCGCAAGTCGAGGGATCCAGCCCCCGGGTGAAGACTCGGGGGTCTGATGGGGAAGTGTGAAAACAGAATCGATGGAGGGACTGGACGAAAGGCAGAGCAAGATGCTTTCAGTCCGGCGGAGTGGATGTGCTCGGGCGGGGGAGAGTCCGGGAGGCGGAAACGAGACGCGAACCCGCCCGGTTGACGCGGGGGCTCTCGGGGTAGGGGGATGTGAGAGTCGGCATTCCGCGCGGCTGAAACAGGCCGGTGATCCACCAGCCCAGGGCCAATCCTACTGCTGAGAAGAGCCAACCCAACAACAGATCGGTCTGATCGGGGGCATGCGGAGGAAAGATTGTCTGGCCCAGTTCGAGCCCAAGCGCAAGGTGCACGGAAACGACCAAAGCCAGCAGGAGCAGGGGCCACTGACGGAGCTTCCAATCGTGCTGAATCTGGCGACAGATCCACCCCAGGATAAAGCCCAGCGGAGCGTACCACCGCAGCTTGCTCTTGGTGGGCCAATCGTATTCCCCGGTCCGCAGCCAAGTCCCCATTTGCTGATTGCGAAAGGCTCGCAGCATGGCAACGATGCGGGGCCGCTCAATCCGTGGTTCGAGAGGCCACCAGAACTCGCTACAGAGATAGCAGGCACCGAGAAGCCAGGCTCCGGTGCCCGTGGCGAGCTTGAGGTAGGTCCGTTCTGAAGGATGCAGTTGCCAGGCCGCCGGTCCTTCCCGTCGTTGGACGCAGACGATGGTCAGCCAACCGGCCAACAGACCCATCAGCAGGTTGCTGGTCGATGAGACCCGGCTGATCACCAGTACCTGGATTGCCTCCATGAAACAGACCGCCAGAGTCAGCAACAGTCCATTCATCCAGATCGAGCGGGGTGGACGATCATCCCGATGGCCCAGATTGATGAAGGACAGCCCCATCAGACTGGCTGACACGGCACAGCCGAAAAGTCCCAGCTGGGTGGAGGGGAGACTGAGCGGATGCTTTCGAAATGGAATCAACTCAATCCCCCCCGAGGCGACTTTCTGCTTCAGGTCATAGGGGGAGATCGAGATATCCATGGGGGCGAGTTGGGCCAGAAACAACAGACCCAGCATCACCATCCACGCAGGCCGCATCTGGGTGAAGACATCCATCCGCCGCACAATCACAGGGCCGACCAGCCACCAGACACCCATTCCCAGGAAGGCCCCCAACAGTTGCGCCTGGACGTCGAGCGGATTGACCACTCGCGGCGGAAACCAGTATTGGGCAAATTCGAGGAACAGTGAGAACAGCACCAGCATTGGCAACCACAGGGCTGTCCGGATCAGTCCGCGAGCGCGGGGTGCCGTTCCCGCTGCGGTGGCCAATCCCGCTGCGAGGAATCCCAGTGGAACAAACAGCAGCACGTTCGAAATCCAGTCACTGCGCGAGCCAATCCGGAAGCGAAAGAACTCGAGTTGCCGGAACTGGGTCCAGGCCCCTTCAAAACTCTGTGAGGTGGCTCGAAAAGGCCAGAGGGATCCTGCGACAGCAATCACAGCGAACAACACGAAGAGGCCCCACATCAGGCGACAGGCCTGGGTGGCGAAGCTGGTGGCACGCAGGGAGGGATGCATGGGGGAGAAATCGTTGAAACAGCCGGGTGGTTTGGCGAATGCACTTCTGCCGGGGGGGCTCAATCGAGCTCCAACAGCCAGATGTCGTGGCGGCCCTCTCGGACCGAGATGCAGGCCAGCCGATTGTCGGTAGGATGCCACGCAGGAAAATCGTCCCGTTCCGCATGGGTTGTAAGCGGACGAGGATTCGAGCCATCCGATCCCATCAGCCAGAGATCGTAATTCCCCTCCCGATTGGTGACAAAGGCGATACGTTCCCCGTCGCAAGACCAGGTGGGACGCAGGTCCATCCCGGGGGAGTTCGTCAACCGGCGGGAGCTGGTGCCATCCGACTGCATCACGTAGATCTCATAGTCGCCATCGCGGGTGCTACTGAAGGCGAGTCGGTCTCCGGTGGGGGAATACGCTGGATGAGTGTTGATCCCCGCTGTGGCAGTCAGGTCGCGACGGTTTTTTGCCAGAGGATCGACGGTGACCAATTGCTGTCCGCCGGCGGCTGGCAGACTGAAGCAGACCTGGGTTCCTGCGGGGTGCCAGGTCGGGTGACGCAGTCCTGCGAAACCACCTCCCGGATCGAATACCGCCGTCTCTGTGCCATGCGGGGGGGCAATGACCAATTTCAACTGGAGGTTGGCCCGCGACTGTACCCAGGCGGCAAACCGTCCATCGGCCGAGAAGGCAGGTTCAAACTCGGAGGTGTTCTGCTGCGGATGCCAGCGAGAGATCTGTCCTGAGGCCAGGTTGAGTTGGTGGATGGCGAGTAATTCAGGAGTCTGTTGCAGGCCGAAGTACAGCAGGTCTCCCTGCGGTGACCACGCGAGATCCCGTTTGAATCGTCCATCGGTGGTCAGGCGGTGCCACTTCACGCGAGCAGTTCCTCGATGACCCGGGCGTTTGGGGTCACCTGCATCTCGATCCGCCGTGTGAGGGATAGACCGGCCAGTTCGAGTACCGTCGCCCCCACATCCAAAGGGGTCACAGGAGTGGTGGCGGGGGCCGAACCGGTCTTGTCGCTGCGCCCCACGACAATTCCAGGCTTCACACCCGCACCTGCCCAGATCGAAAAGTAGCAGCCCGGCCAGTGATCGCGGGCCATCTGCCCGTTGATCCTGGGAGTGCGGCCGAATTCTCCCAGCATCAGTACCAATGTGCTGTCGAGTAATCCCCGGTCGCGCAGATCGTCGAGCAGAGCGGCGGCGGCCCTGTCGAAGATCGGCCCATGGCGGTCCTGCAACAGCTCGAAGTTCCAAATGTGCGTGTCCCACCCAAAATCGCAATTGGGGGTAATGGCTTCGACGTAGGTGCTCCAGTTGACCTGCACGAAGGGAACGTCCGCCTCGACCAACCGCCGCGCAAGCAGGCAACTTTGACCAAACGTGGTGTACCCGTAGGATTGCCGCACTGCGTCGGATTCCGTCCCCAGGTCGAGCGCGGCCCGGGCCGCGGGGGCGGTCAGCAGGTCGCAAGCCCGCTGCCACGACTTGTCCCAGACACCCAATCGTTCGTCCCGGACCTGATCGATCCCCGAACGCAGCAGGTCGAGCGAGTCGCGGAGGCGGGTGCGATCGGCCAATGCCTGCGGAGTCTGGCCTTCGATCAATTGCAGCGAGGGAATCTCGACGTCTCCGAGATCACCGCACCGAATCCGGAATGGGTCATGCGCCTGCCCCCAGCGACCCCCCCCCTGTCCTTTGACCAGCCCCACGACATCACGAATCGGACCGTTCCCCAGAGCCACAAATGGGGGCAGGCTGCCGTATCCGCGGGTTTTGGCCAACACCGCCCCAAAATGCGGCTCAGGAATTGAGGTCAGCAGGTTGGCGGCCGAAAGTCCCAGTGTTCCCGCTTCCAGGTGCCCCTGTTGGAAATTGACATTCGAGCGGACCAGGGCGAATTGGTCGTTCCGTGCCGCCAGCCGGGGAAGTGTCTCGCAGAACTGCACCCCCGGCAGCCGAGTGGCTATGGGGGCGAACGGCCCGCGGACTTCGAGCGGTGCCTCAGGCTTGGGATCGAACAGGTCCAGATGGCTGGGACCTCCCCAAAGCCACACCAGGATGACCGACTTGGCGACAGCACGCTCCCCCGCTGTCGCCTGGGGCATACCCCCAGCCGCGGCTGCCATGGCGAGCGGGGCCAAGGCTCCGGCCTGTACAAACGCCCGGCGTGACAGCCCCCCACAACTGCCCGTCGCGTGTCGGCCAATCTGCAGCATCGATGCCTCGGGCGCGGCTGGAGAGGGGAAGTGTGTGCTCGGGTCGAAAAATCACCGGAATCGATTCTATCGGTTCTCCCCAGGGGGAGCAATTCGCGAACGGATCTGGACACCAGTTGAAGTCAACAGTTCGCAAGATGCTGCCGCAACGACCAATTCGGGGTGGAGTCGGTCTGTGCTCCGTTTCCGCAATTCTCAGGGCTGTTTCTGTTCCTCTTGGGCAGTTCCAAGCGTCCGGGGGCGGGGCTCCGATAGTTCGGGCGACCCCGATCGGTCAGCCGTGATCATTGAGAGACGGGCACAACACGTCGTTGGCCGGTGGCAGCAACCACCGGAAATTGCCGAAACGTACCGTGCCCTCAGCGCCATGGCCCTTCGGCTGTGGCGGGGGTGTCCCCGGATTGTCGATCGTGGGAATCGGGGACATCCTGGAAGATCAGGTCATTTCTCTCTTCCCTGTCCATTGCGTTTCACGCCTTGACGGTACCCGGGGTGCTGTTCGAGCCGAAACCGCCAAGGGTTCCTTGCGACATTCCAAGCGTCGAGCAATCTGGCCAAAAT
>JBKDUK010000270.1:0-7126 GCA_046339535.1 Planctomycetaceae bacterium
CAGCCACAGGGACTGGTTTGCCTGCGGGGACCTGAAGCAGGCTCCGTTCGAGATCGACGCCATCTTCGATCCGCAGGCTTCCAACCGGGACCTCAGGTCGCGCACGGCACCATCCAGGAACGCCAGCCGGTTCGACTTCAGTCGCGACTCCAATTCCTTGAGGAGGGTGTGTGGCAGAGGCGTATAACAGGTCCGAGAGCCAGCCGTCGTTCGGAATGGGCAGCAGAGCATGAATCTTCTCCAGTGCCGAAATCATCGCCTGCGGGTTCACCGCGAGGGCGGCGCGTCGATCGCAGTCGAATTCCAGCGGACGTGAGACCAGCCGATTCAACCCGACGAAGACCAGCAGGCCCACTCCCCACGCCACCCCCAGTCCCCACGTTGATCCGAGGCAGGCGGCAACGCCAGCCAAGGGAATCAAAGGAGCGTAGTACCACAACGACCGGTTGGCGAGGTGACCCAGTTCATGGGCCAGAATCGCATCGGCCTCAACAGCCGATAACCGGTTGAGAATCCCATCGGTGATCACCACCTGGGGGGCCGCCAGGCAGCCGGCAAACGCCAATGCCAACTGGTTGTCGGTCGCCGACCGCCACAGCCTGACTTTGGGAGGGGAAATTCCCACGCGGTTCGACAGATGGTCGACACGTGCGAGAACGTCGGGATCGTCCACCAGAGGGAGGGGGTGCTTGTCGGGAAGTTGAATGGGAGGCCGCAAATAGGTGCTCAGTACGATCGCCGACAAAAAAGTCCCTGTTCCGAGCACAATCCAGAGTTCGGGGGATGGATCGTCGAGCAATCCCCACCAGAACGAAGCGAGGATTGGGCAGAGACACATCGCCGCCAGGATTGCCGCGACGATCCCCAGACGTGCGTGGGACCCATTCACATCCCGGGTCGCCTGTGCTCCTGTCGACAGCAGGACAAGCCATAGCAGCCCCCAGCCCATGAAGAGCAATGGGAGCAATGGTGCCTTTTTCCACGTGCTGCCAAGAGAACCCAGCACTGTCCGGAGGGAGAACAGCAGACTGGAGGGGCCACTTCCATCGCCCGTAAATGGAGCGGCTGCGGCAGACAATTCCACTTTCGGGATCGGAGCCTTCCGCCTTTCCGCGAGGCGGGCCCGCAGCACGAGCGCCTCCGGCTGATTCGGCACCAGTTGCAGCGCCTCGTAGACATCATCACCGGCCGCCGTGAGGTTTCCCAATTCCCGGTGGATCCAGGCCCGCACGGTCAACTGTGCGGCGAATTCGCGAACGCCGGAACCGTTTGGTGGAAGTGCTCGTCGTTTTTCAGCCGACAGTTCCTGATTGAGCCGTGTCAGATGTTTGAGTAGTCCCTGTTCGCCTGGCGACAAAACCTCGTCTGCGTCCTCGCGGTCGATCTCGGGGGCCGACTCCGGGCTGATCTGTTCCTGCGCCACGCTGCGCGCCGGGATCACGCACCAGAGTGAGGTGCAGATCACCAGCAGAGCAACCCATCGCCTCCACCGTGCGGAGTGCAGGATCAGGGCGGGGAGAAGTACTTCTTGACGATCCATGCGGGTTGCCATTGGTCGGGGTGCCGCGGTTCCGAGGTCAGATCGATGGGCCTGGGTGTCTGGTTTGTTTCGGGAATGGTCACCCGGTCGCCGACCTGCGTCTGCCAGCGAGTCATCAGCGACTTCAGGCGGATCAGCGTCGCCGAATGTCCGGGTTGCTCCGCGAGATTCACCCGTTCCTCCGGATCCCTTTCGAGATCGAAGAGCTGCAGATGGGTTTGTTCCGGGTACGCAATCAATTTCCAGCGCTGGTCCCGCACAGCGCGCTGCACGGCCTGGTAGGGCAAAAAGACCGAATCTCGCACTTCGCTCCGCTCCCTCGTCCAGAGCGGCCGCAGGCTGTGGCCGTCGAGATCGTCGGGGGCAGTCACTCCGCAAACCTCACACAGGGTCGGAAACAGATCGAGCAGGTACGTGAAGGCGAAGGTCGACTGCCCTTGCGGCACACCCGGCCCGGCGATGACCAGCGGCGTCCGCAGGCTGTGCTCGAAAACACTTTGTTTCCCCAGCAGTCCATGGCTTCCCAGGGCCAGGCCATTGTCGGCGGCATAGACCACGATGGTGTTGTTGGCCTGGCCGCTGGCTTCGAGGGCGGCCAAAACCCGGCCAATCTGTTGGTCCATGTGCGAGATCAGCCCGTAATACTCGGCGAGCTGGTCCCGGATGACCGTTTCGGTGCGCGGCCACGCCGCCAGCACCTCATCCCGTCCGCGGACAAACCCGTTGTCAAACGGGAATTGTGGGGCGAAATTCGAGGGGAGCGGAGGAGGTCGGCGGGCGTACTTCTCCCGGAACTCGTCGGGGGGCTGGCGGGGATCATGCGGCGCTGTAAACGCTACATAGCAGAAAAAGGGGTGCGACCGATCGTGGGTCTGCAGAAAGTCGATGGCGGTATCGGCGAACAACTCGGTCGAAAACTGCGTCGCGATTTCAGACTTCGTCCAGCCCCCCGCTGCGTCTCGTGAGCGGACTGGTACCTGCGTGTGATCACTCATGCCCCCGAACATGATATTGCGCGCCTGTTGAAATCCCCGGGCGCACGACGCCTCGCCGTTGTGCCATTTTCCGGTGGCGAATGTCGCATATCCCTGCTCGCCGAGGATCTCGGGCAGCAGCCGCGAGCCCCCCATGGTCGGGGCGTCGATCCGGAACCAGGTTTTTCCTGTCATCAGCATCGCCCGGCTCGGGACGCAGACCGCGCCATTGTTGCTGCCGAAAGTGTAATTCCGGCGGAAGCTGAATCCCCGGTTTACCAACGCGTCGAGATGCGGCGTGTCGATGTGGGGATTGCCGTGGGCGGCGATTGTGTCGGCTCGCTGGTCGTCGGCGAACAGGAACAGAATATTGGGCCGTTCCGCGGCGGCGCCACGTGACATGGCCGTCTGCGTCAGCACCAGCAACGTGAACCAGACTCTCCACCCGGTGGAACCCATGCCGTTCTCATTTTCCGTCAGCGAATCTTTTGGTCGGGAAGCTGGGGCTTGATTCCCTCGTCGAGGGGCATCTGGTCGGTCTCGGCCGTGAGCCCTTCCTTGGCCAGCAACGCTTCCAGTTGAGTCTGCAATTCGGCCCGCCTGGCGGCATATCGCGGGTCGTCCGCCAGGTTGTTCCGTTCTTCCGGGTCCTGTGCGAGGTTGTACATTTCCGCACGGTGCCGGTCGGGATTCGCATCTCCGTGCGGGTAGCGAATGAACTTCCAGTCGGACGTGCGAATGCCCCGCACATTCGGGGTGTAGGGAAACTGTTTCTCGTAGTTGTACGCATAAAACCACGCCCGCCGCCATTCGGGGTCGCCCCCATTCACCAGGCGGCACCACGATCGTCCCGCGATCTCGGCCAGGGGCTCAGCCCCGCAAAGTTCGAGAACTGAAGGTGCCAAATCCACGGTCAACACCTGCTCTTGTGCGACCACCCCGCGCGGCAGCCCCGGACCACTCGCAATCAGCGGGATCCGGATGCTGGGTTCATGCATCGTCCGCTTGTCGACCATGCCATGCTCACCCTGCAGCAGGCCATTGTCGCCCGAGAAGATCACGAGCGTGTTGTCGAGTTGCCCTGACTCCCGCAGGAAATCGAGCAGACGGCCGACACTGTCGTCGACGCTCAGCACGGTCCCCCAGTAAGCGTGCACCATGTTCCCGAAATCCCGAACCGCCTCGGGGCGCCGGTCGGGAAACTTCTTGCGCCACTCAAACAGCGGACCATAGATCCCATGCCAGGTGTCGAGACGCTGCGTGATCCAGCCCGGTTGATCTCCCAACTCAAAGGCACTCGCAGGGTAGGGGACCGCGATCTGGTCGAAGGTGTGCGCGTATTTCTCCTCCGGCTGGTAGAACGAATGCGGGGCTTTGTGACCGAGACAGAGGGCCCACGGCTCGCCGCGCGGCTGATCCCCCAGCCATTCGAGCGCCAGGTCCGTGACGACAGTCGTGTAGTACCCTGGCTTTTTCACCCGGCTGGCTCCGTTCAGGTTCCACTCGGTGTCGAAGTACTTTCCCTGCCCACGATGCGTGACAAACCAGTCAAATCCGGGGCGAGGTTCATCGTTGTCCTCTCCCATGTGCCATTTGCCCAGGTAGGCCGTCCGGTATCCGGCGGACCTCAGCCGGGCGGGCCAGTGGACCATCTGCGGTGGAAGTTCGGTGAAATTGTCCCGCACCCCGTGACGATGGGCATAATGGCCGGTCAATAATGAGGCGCGGCTGGGGGAGCAGAGCGAGGTGGTGCAGAACGCATTGGCAAACCGCACCCCGCGTTTTGCCAACGAGTCAATCGCCGGTGTGCGCACCTGCGGCGATCCATAACAGCCCAGCGCGTCGGTCCGCAGATCATCGCAGAGGATGAACAACACATTCGGGCGTTCGGCTGCGGAAAGCTTTTGGCACCAACCCAGCAGTACGGCTGACAGACAGAAGAGCGACCAGCTCTTTTGGATCAACACGCGGCAGCGTCCCATCACTCGCTTCCCCGGCAGGGCCTCAGTTCCTGGTGTCCAGTGACATCGCAGACCTTGATTGTATCCGGATGTTTACCAGAAGTGAACTGGAGGTGCCGGAGCGTCTACAACTTCGGCCCAGAGTGTGCGGGATTGGTTCCCGGGAGGGGGGGGACGTCGGGGCTGTGATGCGGCCAGTCATGCTGGTATTCGACCTGCACCAGATAAAGCCCCTCCGCCGGGGCGGTCGCACCCGCCAGATTGCGGTCCTGAGCGGCGAGGATGCGGGCGACATCGGCGGAAGTCCAGCGTCCGCGTCCCACATTCACCAACGTCCCTGTGATGCTCCGGACCATGTTGTAAAGGAACCCGTCCGCCGCGATCTCAAGGCAGACGAGCGAGTTATCGCGAGGCTCGGTGGATGGTGGTGACTCAGCCCGGGGAACAGCGTACGGCCGCCAGGGATCCCACAGGGGTTGGCGGAACAGGTTCAGCTCATGGATGGTGCGGACACTGGTGGTCTTGTTGGGCCACTCCGTTTCAAAGCAGCGGAAGTCGTGCGTGCCCAGCAGGTGGTGTGCGGCGGCCTGCATCGCCTCCACATCGAGGCGCCGCCTGAGCCACCAGCAGCGGTTTCGCAAAAAGGGAACGGGTTGAGCCGCGTTGTGAATCAGGTACCGGTAGCGTTTCCAGCGGGCGGCGAAGGTGGCATGGAACTCCGGCGGAGCCTCCCACGACTGCAACAGCTGGATTTCGCACGGCAGATGGGTCTGCAGTGCCGCCGCGAATTGCGTGGGAGGAATCGGGCTGCTGCTGTAGAAGTTGGCGACCTGTCCCAGGGCATGCACGCCCGAGTCGGTCCGTCCCGCGGAATACACGATGACCGACTCTCCGGTCAGCTTGCGAATGGCAGTTTGCAGGGCGGCCTGAATCGTCGGGCCATTGGGCTGCACCTGCCAGCCGCAGAAGGGAGTCCCGTCGTAGGCCAACCGCAGTGCAATGTTGCGACCCGGGGGGATCTGTCGGGAGGATCCTCCGCGACCCGGCGACGTCAGTTCCATTGCGGATTCGCAATCCCGCCGGGAACGGCGGGATTCAATTGCTGGTATTCGTCGACCGCCCGCTGCCAGAGGGAATACACATCGGAGCTGAAGACATGCTCGAGGCGGGCTGGCAAGACCATCCAGTCCTTTCGGCGCAGTTCCCGTTCCAGTTGGCGCGGACCCCAGCCGGCGCAGCCCAGAAACATGCGGAACCGCACGTTGTCGTGGTCGTCGGCCAACTGGTCGAGAATCGACCGGAAGTCATCGGGGCCGGCCCCCAGGAAGAGCCCAGGCAAAACCTCATTGTCGTCGTTCCGCAGTCCATCGAAGCTGTGCAGCACAAACAGGGCCTGTAGCTCGACCGGGCCGCCGCGGAAGATCAGATCCCCCCGATCGGGGATCTCGACATAGGACGACAGAACGTCCACCACCTTGTTGCGTGTGGGACAGTTCAGCACCACCCCCATCGCCCCGTCCTGGTTGTGCTCGAGAATGAGCACAACCGACTGGAAAAAGTTCGGATCACGCAGACGGCGTCCGGCAATCAGCAGGTGGGAACGCAAAGACTTGGGCATTTTCTAGGGCCCGCTGAAACGGCCCGCGGTTCTGTCAGGCCGCCTCGGGACGGGCCTCGGACTTGCGCTTCGCCGGCACCGGGTTCTCACCAAACCGGTTCATGAACCACAGCACCAGCGGGCTGGCGATGTAGACCGTGCTGTAAGTACCGGCGATCGCTCCGATCACCATGCAGAACGCGAAGCCATGGATCCCCTCACCCCCCAGGGCGTACAGGATGATCACGGTCAGCAGCACGGTCAGGGCGGTCAGAATCGTCCGGCTCAGGGTCTGGTTGACAGTCTCGTTGATCATCTCCTTCGTAATTTCCGGATTCTTGCCGCGGACTTCCCGCAGGCGGTCGAAGATCACGATGGTGTCGTTGATCGAGTACCCGACGATTGTCAGGAAGGCGGCGATCATCGGCATGTTGATCTTGAAGTCGGTCAGTTGGAACAGACCGGCGATCGGAGTGCGTGACAGGTACGAGCAGATCGCAACCATCGCCAGAGTGACCAGCACATCGTGCGCCAGGGCGACCACGGCGGCGAGACCGAAGATGATGTTGTCAAACCGGAACCAGACATAGGCGACGATCGCAATCAGGCTGGCGAGGATCGCCATCAGAGCCGACCACTTCGCCTCGTCGGCCACCGAGCTCTCAAAGCTGGTCACCTCATCGAACACCGGTTCGTTGTTCATCTCGGTGGCGATCGCCGAGAGCGTCCCCCGCAGATCCTCCGGGCTCACGACCTTGCTGACCTTCAACTCAATGTCCGAGTAGGTCTTCGAGCGGTTGCCCGTCGTCTGCAGTCCACTCCCCGACTTTCCTTCGAGGGCCAGTAGCGAATCGCTGCGGCCATACTTCGAGCCGCTGCCGCCTTCCTCGGCCGGAATGGCCGACAGCTTCCGCTCAATCAGGTTGGCGAGAGTCGCCGGGGCGATTTCCGAGGCCCGAGTCGGTTTCCCCGAGGGATCGGCGAACGACAGTGTCACACGCTGACCACCCGCGAACGCTCAAGAATGTTGAACAGCAGCCGGCTGCAGTAGACC
>JBKDUK010000271.1:0-17456 GCA_046339535.1 Planctomycetaceae bacterium
GTCTATCTCAACGGCCAGTTCGTCCCCGCCTCGCAGGCCCACATCGCCATCTTCGACGCCGGGATCGTTCTGGGGGCGACCGTCACCGAAATGACGCGCACCTTTCGGCACCAGCCCTATCGCCTCGAAGAGCATGCCGCCCGGCTGTTTCGCTCGCTCAAGTACGTCCGGATGGACACGGGGCTGATGCCGGCCGACCTGGTTCGTATTTCCCGAGAACTGATCGCGCACAACACCCAACTGATCCATCCCGACGATGAACTGGGGCTGGTGCACTTCGTGACCGCCGGCGAATTCGCCGCCTACGCAGGCTCGGCCGGCCGCTCGGCCCGCATGAAACCAACGGTCTGCGCCCACACGTTCCCCATGCCGTTCGAGTTCTGGTCGAAGAAGATGGCCGAAGGAGCGCACGTCGTTACTCCATCGATCCGCCACGTCCCGCCGCAGTGCTACGATCCCAAAATGAAGTATCGCAGCCGCATGCACTACTACCTCGCCGACAAGGAGACTCAGTTGGTCGATCCCGACGGCGTCTCGCTGCTGCTCGACCTGCAGGGGAACGTGACCGAGACCAGTGGCGCGAACTTCCTGATCGTCGACCGGGGGACCATTGTCTCTCCCACCACCGTCAACATTCTGCCGGGGGTCAGCCGGGGGGTGGTGATCGAGTTGGCCCACAAACTCGGCATCCCTTACGCCGAACGCGACCTGCAGGTGCACTCGGTGATGAATGCCGACGAAGCCTTCCTCGCCAGCACCCCGTTCTGTCTCTGCCCGGCCACCCGCATCAATGGCGTGGCGATTGGCGACGGGCAGATTGGCCCGGTCTACCGCCGGCTGTTGGCCGCCTGGAGCGAAGAGGTGGGCCTGTCGATTGACGATCAGGTCTTCGATTGCGCACGGCGCCGCACCGCCCCGGCGGCCGCGTGAGCAGCAGAGGACCGCCAGAGCCGACCCGGCGCGTGGGGATCGTCGCGCGGCTGACGCGCGAGGCGGAGTCGCAGGCTGGTCTCTGTGGCGTGCCATTTCGCCCACCGAACCGAACGCTGCTGAGACGTGTCCTACCGCGACGCGGTGGTTTCGCAAAGCGTTGTTCCGCGCTGCCGGGGCCGATTCCCGGGTTTCCGCGAAATTCCCCACTCGAATTCATCCACCGTCCGTGGATAGAATAGGGTTCTGCTCATTCACACAGGAGGCCTGTCGCAGGTTGTCTGATCCGAAACGCGTCGATCTGAAAGTCAAGCAAAAACGAGCCGTGCTGGTGGCCGTGGTGCTTCCCGGTGACCAGCGTGATCTGGCCGATCCCCTCGATGAGTTGCGGGGGCTGGCCAAAACCGCCGGGGTCAAATGTGTGGCCCAACTGATCCAGAACCGGTTCGCCCCCGATCCCCGCAGTTGCGTGGGGAAGGGGAAACTCGAGGAACTGAAACAGTTGGTCGAGGGGGTGCAGGCCGACACCATTCTGTTCGACAACAACCTCACCCCGGGGCAGGCCCGCGTGCTCGAAAAAGAGCTGGGCAAGGTCATTGTCGATCGCAGCGAGCTGATTCTCTCGATCTTCGCCGAACACGCCCGGACCTACGAGGCGCAGCTACAGGTCGAACTCGCGCAGCAGCTCTACATGCGCACCCGGCTGAAACGGCTCTGGACCCACCTCGAACGGACCGAAGGGGCGACCGGTTCGACCGGGGGACCGGGCGAACAGCAGATCGAAATCGACCGCCGGCTGGTCGACACCCGCGTGGCCGAGTTGCGGGCCCGCCTGAAAGAGCTCGAACAACGCCGGGAACGGCAGGTCGCGCAGCGGCGGTCGCAGCCCACGGTTTCGCTGGTGGGCTACACCAATGCCGGGAAGAGCACGCTGATGCGGGCGCTGACCGGCGCCGACGTGTACGTCGCCGACCAGCTCTTCGCCACGCTCGACACCCGCACCCGGGTCTGGAACCTGCCGCATCTGGGGAAGGTGCTGCTCTCCGACACCGTCGGCTTCATTCGCGATTTGCCCCACAACCTGGTGGCCTCGTTCCGGTCGACGCTCGAAGAGGCCCGGCACTGCGATGTCTTGCTGCATGTGGTTGATGCCAGCAGCCCCTCCGCCGAGCAGCAGATCCGCACGGTCAATGAGGTGCTGGCGGAAATCGGCATCGATGGCTCGCAGGCAATTCTGGTGCTGAACAAGGCCGATGCGGTGCCCGACCGGTCGATTCTCGACGCGTTGCGGGCAAATCACGCCAGCTCGGTCTCGGTCAGCGCGCTCGAACAGAGCGGATTTGCCAACCTGGAACGGATGGTGGCCGAGCGGCTGGGGAACGGCTTCATCGAACTGCGGCTGACGACCACCGCCGGAGACGGACGCCTGTTCGCCTTCCTCGCCCGACATGGCGAGGTGCTGCACCAGGAATTCACTCCCGAGAAAGCCGAGATCCATTGCCGCCTCCCCCGGCGGTACCAGATGGAGCTTTCCCGTCAATTTCCCGAGGTGCAGGTGGCGAGTGATTTTCCGGCGGAGGCCAACCCACCTCCGTTGGTTGCGGAAGCGGAATTGGCCGAACTGCCCGCTGTTGATCACCCGACCCCGGTCCCCGGCGAATATGTGCCCGTGGGGGAACCGGCCGGAAACGGTTGAACGGCATCGAATGGCCGGGGCGCGGTCGCCTCAGCCGATCTGGATGGGGATCAATTCCTCTGAGGCGTCAGGGCCACGACCACAGCCAGCCACACACCGACGGCGGTCAATCCCACCAGCAGGTTCAGGCAGACTTTGGCGACCACTGGCAGCGATGACTTGTAGATCTTCGTGTTGATGCCGTAAGCGGCTCCTCCCAGGCCTCCTCCGAGCGCTCCCCCGACAAACACCAGGATCAGCGGCCACGCACACAGCAGTTGGCCCGAAACGGGGATTTGGCTGGGCTTCGCCTCGGACGTTGCCGGGGGTTGTTCAGTCACGAGTCTCTCCAGATCCGCAGGACTTCGATGGTGAGAGGGAGGCCAGTTTCCTGGCGACTCATGCGGGCCTTGCCGACGACAATCCGAGCCAACCGGTTTTCCCGGGGCGGCCGCGATCAGGGAATGCAGTCCGTGGCCGCCGTCAGTTGCCGCAGGAGACGGACTGACCCGCAAATCAAAATACGTGTGGTCCACCTCGCGAACAAGATGCTGTCCTGGAAAGGCGGGGACAGGGAGATGGATTCCAACGGGACGGGCACGACACAGCCGCCTGGCTCCGTGAACTGCGTTTTTATGGCGGGGCGATGAATCTTTCGCCAGAATCGGCCGCAGGCTACCCTACCGGAGGGGGTTCGACCCAGGTGGGCCGGGGCAGATGGGACTGTCCGCATGGCTGCGGCCCAACAACCAGTTCTGTTTGTTGATTCGAGGAACCGCGCGATGCGATGCCTGCTGTGGAGTCTTGTGCTGGCCGCGGTGGCCAGTTCGTCTGCCCGGGCCGATGAATGGCCCACCTTCCGGGGATCCCAACGCACCGGGGTCGCTCCCGACAAGGGACTGCTCACCAAGTGGCCCGAAGGGGGTCCCAAGTTGCTGTGGCAGGCCAAAGGAGCCGGCCGGGGCTATTCCAGCCTGGCGATCGCCGGCGGGAAGATCTTCACCCTCGGGGATGGCCCCTCCGGTGCCAGCGACAAAGACGAATATCTCGTCGCCTTCGATCTGGCCTCGGGCAAGCCCGCCTGGCAGACCAAGACCGGTCCCGCCTGGAATGAAGGTCCCGCCCCCTGGCAGTCGTCCCGCAGCACCCCCACCGTCGACGGCGACCGCGTCTACGCCCTCACCGCCCAAGGCAAGCTGGTCTGCGCCCAGACCGCCGATGGGAAGATTCTCTGGCAGAAAGATCTCAAGGCCGACTTCGGCGGCACCAAGGCCGATGGCTGGGGCTACAGCGAATCGGTCCTGATCGACGGCGACCGCCTGATCTGCACCCCCGGCGGTGACAAGGCCACCGTGGTGGCCCTCGACAAGAAATCGGGAGAACTGGTCTGGAAGACATCGCGTGAAGGTGACCGCGGGGCCGGCCATGCCTCGATCGTCATCACCCAGATTGGCGATGTGAAGGTTTATGTCCAGACCACCGGCAGCGGCCCCCTGGGAATTCGCGCCAGCGATGGCAAGCTGCTGTGGCAGTACCCCATCGACCGCACCACCGCCGTCATCCCCACCCCCATCTGACAGGGAGACCTGGAGTACTTCGTCTGCGGCTCCACGCGTGTGTCCTGCCTGCTGAAGCAGGTCGCAACAGGGAATGGCGAGGTGAAGATCGAAGAGAAATATGGCCTGAAGTCGAATCTCGCCAACAAGCACGGCGGTGTGGTGCTCCTGGGTGATTTCATCTACGGCGACTCGGAAGACCAGGGAGTTCCCCAGTGCGTCGAACTGCTGACCGGTGAGTCGAAGTGGAAGAGCCGGGGGTCGGGCAAAGGCTCGGCTGCCGTCACCGCCGCCGACGGCCACCTCTATGTGCACTTCCAGGATGGCACCCTGGCCTTGGTAAAGGCCGATCCCGCCGCCTACACCGAGGTCGGCTCGTTCAAGGTCCCCGGCAGCGGTGAACGTCCGAGTTGGACCCAGCCGGTCATTGTCGACGGCAAGCTCTACGTCCGCGAGCAGGATGCACTGCTCTGCTACGACGTGAAGAACAACTGAGTTTTTCCGTTGGTGGAATCTGGCCGGGCGGATCTGGTTTTCAGGTCCGCCCGGTTTTTTGCGCCCGAATGTCAATGTGACTGGTGGACCGTGGGGGGTGGACCATGGACCGTGTTGATCGGAGCGGTCAGGCCAGCAGTTCTTCGATCGGCTTTCCAGCGCAGATCGCCATCGGGCGACCGATGGGGGTCTGGTACTCGCGGGTGAAATCGACTCCAAATGCCACATACAGGGTGGCGTACAGATCGGGCACCTCGATGGGATGCTCGGGGGTGGACTTCTCACCGGTGGGATCGGTCGCCCCCAGAACCACTCCGCGCCGCAGTCCCCCCCCGCCCACCAGGCACGAGAAGCCCGTGGGCCAGTGGTCACGTCCCCCCAAGGGATTGATCGAGGGAGTCCGGCCGAATTCTCCCAGGCAGACCAGCAGCGTGCTGTCGAACAGATCGCGTTCGACCAGGTCGGCCACGAGGGCCGCGAGGGCCGGGTCGAGCGCCTCGGCCCGTGCCTTGTGCGTCTCGAGGTTGTTCACGTGGCTGTCGAAGCCGTCGAGCGTCACCTCGATCGCCCGCACTCCCTCTTCCAGCAGCCGACGGGCTACCAGGCACCCCCGCCCAAAACGGGTGTCCCCATATTTCTCGCGCACCCCGGCCGGGTCGCGGTCGATCTCGAACGCAGCCAAGTGGGTCGAATCCATCATCTCCACCGCCCGCTGCACGGTTTGCCGGTGCAGCGTCGCGTCGACCGCCTGGACCCGCCGGCCGCCGAACGCCCGCTCGACCAGGTCGAGCCCCTGCAGACGCCGCTGTTGCCGGGGCGAATCGACCCGGCTCTTGATGTTCTGCAGCCCCGCCCCTGGTTCGTACACCTTGAAGGCGTCGTACTGATCCCCCAGAAAGCCCCCCCGCCCCGGACAGGGAGAGCCATTCAATGACAGATGCAGGGGAATCTGCGTCTGACCGTTGGGGAACTCATGTGTGAGGACCGCGCCCATCGACGGATGAACCAGCGTCGGATCGGGGCGGTAGCCGGTTTTGACCAGATACGTTCCCCGCTCGTGATCCCCCTCTTTCGAAACAAGCGAGCGAATGAGGTTGAGGTGGTGCAGTTGCTCGGCGACGCGGGGGTACCACTCGGCAATCTGTACCCCCGGCAGCGTCGTGTCGATCGCCCGGGTGTCGCCGCCAATGCGGGTGCCGGGATGTGGATCCCAGGTCTCCAACTGACTGGGCCCCCCCGCCAGCCAGACGAGGATCAGACTGGTGGGACGCTCGGTCCCCCGGGCCCGCGCCAGACGGGGAGAAAGGGCCGGCAGGCTGAACGACAACCCCAACGCCGCCGCACTCCGTAGCACCTTACGGCGGTCGACACGCAGCGCGGGGTGGGATGAAAGGTCACCAGGCATGAGAGGGCGGCTCAGTGGTTCCAACTGAATTCGGTCGCGTTGAGCAGGGTCCAGAAGAGGTCTTCCATCACATCGCGGCGGGCGGGGCGATTCGGCTTCCCGGCAAACATGGCCGTGAACACCGACAGTTCCTCACGCGAGGGACGGCGGGTGAGGCAGACGAGGTAGGCGGTCTCGACCCGCCGTTCGTCATCACCCCCGAAGGCGTTGATCCGGGCACTGCTGTTGAACGGATCGATCTTGAGCGCCTCCCAGGCGAGCTTGCCGTTCATCAGCAGCAGCCGCTGGGGAATGGTCCCCCCCCGATCGAGCAGCTCTCCATCCCCCAGATCGCCATACTCTTTGACGAAATCATTCTGGGTGACCAGCTTCTTGAACCGCATGAACAGATGCGAGTTCTGGTCGATGGTCTGAATCGACGAACTCTGCAGCAGCGAGCCAATCACCTGCTCGGGACGCAGCCGAATGAGGGGAAACACGCCCCAGTCCCGTTCGGCGGTCTGCCACAGGTTGTCGTCATCGGCTGTCGCTTCCACGGCGGGAGCCGGGGTCCACTCCGACGACAGACGGAACGGAGCGCTGGCGGTGATCACCTGAATCAGCCGGCGGAGGTCGCAACCATGGGCGCGGAAATCGCTCCCCAGCAGGTCGAGCACGTCGGGTTCGTCGGGAGGATCGCGCAGGTCGTCGACCGGTTCGTACCACGCGCGGCCGAAGAGCAGCCCCCAGACCCGGTTGGCAATCGCCCGTTCGAAACGCCGGTTCTCGGAATGGGTGATCCAGGCGGCCAGTTGGGCCCGGCGGGTGGCGTCGCCTGACAGCCACTCGGGATGAAAGGGGACCTGGGGCGCGACCGTCCGTTGCTCATTCGTCTGCCGGTCGAGCACCTGGAATTCGCGCGGGGTGCCATCCAGCACCGGTTTGTCTTCCAGCCCCACGATCGACTGCCGGGCCTGCCCGTAAAACGCCGCCAGCCCTTCGAAGTCGGGCTGTTTCCAATGATCGAACGGGTGGTCGTGGCATTGGGCGCAGTCAATCCGCTGGCCCAGAAACGCCCGCACTGTCTTCCCCGCCAGTTTCTGACAGTCGAGCTGGTCATTGGCGAACGCGGCCAGCACGAAATTGACCGCCGGCTTGCCCGTGGCCACCCCCGTTGCCGAAACCATCTCGCGGACCAGTTGGTCGTAGGGAGTGTTCCGCTGCAGGTGCCCGGAAAGCCACTGCGTGAAGCGGTCGCGACGGTAGACGATGAACTGCCCCTCGTCGGTCCCGACGAACGCGCGGGCCAGACGCTCGGCGAAATAGTCGGCAAACCGCGGGTCGGCCAGCATCCGGCCCGTCCAGTGCGAGAGCCGATCGGGACGGCGGTCCGCTTCAAACTCGCGGATTTCCTCCAGCGACGGGATGGTCCCTTGCAGCGCCAGCGAGAGCCGGCGCAAGACCTGCAACTCCGACGCCGGTGCCGCCGGAGCGACTCCCGCCTGTTTCCAGCGGGCCTGGAACAGCCGATTGACCGCCGCGACGGGCTCGGCCAGTTGGTCGCTGGTCAGCCCCACTTCGGGCGAGACCGGGCGGGCTGAAACCGGCAGCCGAATCGCCGAAACGACCAGGCCCAGCAGTCCCGCGACGACCGCCAGTGGCAGGAGTGGTTTCCACATGGGTACAGAAGGTTGAAGACCAGCCGAAGTGTCAGACTCGCGATCCGTCATGATACCAGAACTCAGGGAGAGCGCGGCAGAAATTGCAGCGACCAACCCGCAGGCCTGGGCCCCCGAACCGATAGATGTTTTTTGATATGATGCCCCCTCAGCGGGGCGTGGGGATGATCCAGACTGGGGGCTCGGGGGCGAGCGCGAGGTTCCACAGGGAATTGGGGAGAGAGGCCTCAGCGGGAAGCGTCAGGCGGTGGTGTTGCAGCAGGGGAACCAGCAGTTGGCAGGTCAGCTGGCTGGCCCACGACTCCCCCGCACAACCCCGGGGCCCCAGTCCAAAGGGGAGAATACGGCGGGGCGTTTCGGAGTGGTCCCCCGAGGGGAGAAAGCGTTCCGGGCGGAATTCGTCGGGGGCTTCGAACCAGCGGGGGTCGCGCTGGGGCAGAGGCAGAAACAGGAAGACCTGGTCACCGGGAGCGAGGGACTGACCAGCGATTTCCACCCGTTCACAGACCTCGCGCGAGAGGAGGTAGGCCGGGGGATGCAGCCGCAGGGCTTCCCGCCAGCAGGCCGTGAGAGTCGGTGACGGGAGCGCGCCTGGTGAACCGGACTGCTCTGCCATCTCGACGACCACCCGATCCTGCCAGGCGGGCTCCCGCGCGAGGTGCCAGAGCGTCCAGAGCAGCCCGCAGACGGTCGTTTCGTAGCCGTTGAACAACAGGGTGCGGGCTTCGTCGGGACCGGTCTGCGAGGATGCGGAGTGGGCAGCCAGAGTTTGCCGCAGTTGGTGATAGAGGCTGCCGGGACCGGCCTGCTCCCAGAGTTCACGGGTGACGCGGTGAAAGGTGCGCAGTGCCAGGCGTTCGTCCCGCCGGCCCCAGAACGGCCACCAGCGGGGAGGCTGAATGATCTGGAACAGTTGCCTCAGCAGCAGCCCCTGCACACTGCGGAGCGACTGCCGCAGCAGGGGAATGGCGGGGGAATGCGTCTGCCCCGTCAACTGCCAGAGCAACTGCTCCATCCAGCCATCGCGCTGTTCGCGGTCGAGATCGAGGGGGGTCTCGGCCCGCCAGCCGGCGATGCGTTGCTGCCAGGCAGGGTGTGCGGCGGTCACCGCGGTGGAGGAAACGGCCTGGTTCAACACCGGCTGGACCGACTGCCGCTGACGGAGCCAGTCGACTCCTTCGGCCAGCAGTACGCCGTTCCCCAGCGCCCGGGCCAGCACCTGGCGGAAGCGGGTGGTCTTCTGGAACTGCCGCCAGTGGGTGACGAGCACCTGGTGAATGCCCTGCGGATGGGCGAAGGACCAGCAGGTGGTGGTGCCCAGCGGGAACCGGGCAACATCTCCCTGATCGCGCTGCAGTTGGCGGAAGAAGCGGTCGGGGTCCTGCTGCATGAGCCGCAGGTGTTGCCAGCCGTACGGGTCAGTCATGCGGGGAATGCGGGGGTGGTAACCGCCTTGGGGCCAGTGTGTCGTCGCGGATCGTCTGAGGTGAGAGAGTCCGTCGGGAATCAAGTCGATCGTAGACAGCGCCGACGGCATGGGCCATGCCGGAAGCATCGGCGGGGAACCGCACCGGCACGTTGGAGTGACTGGGGTGTGGCCTGGGACGTGTGCGGCAGGAAAGAGGATTTGGGGGAATCAGTCGCAAAAGGGTCAATCGCCACATTGCCCGCACGATCGTGGGAGAGTTATGGTGCTAGTGTCAGAGAATCGTCTCCTTGGCGGCGGATCCCCATGCCGGATGACTTGATTGTCCACCATCCTCCCGAACGCGGCGCGCCGACGCGGCGGTCGGTCGTGGTCTACATGTGCTGCACCAGTTGCTGCTGCCTGCACACGGCGGGGGCGCTGTTGGGGGCCTTGCTGGGGGGAGGATTGGCCCGCCGCCCGGACGACCCGGGGTTTGATCCGCAGCGTGTCATTCCGGGTGTGCATTGGCTGTTCGATCGCCTCCCGCGCACGCAATGGACCTTCTGGTCGAGCCTGTTGGCAGTGGTGGGGCTAAGCGTGCCGGTGTGGGTCTGGAATCTTCAGACCCGGCCGCTCGAAGAAATCGTGGTGTGGACGTTCGTCATCGTTTTGGTTTTTGGGCCGGGCTATGTTCTGGCGGCATGGATTGTCAGCCTGATCCGCCTGGCGATCGGTCCCGCTGGGTCGGTGGGGTCACACGAGTACTGGGCACTGCATCGGACCCTCGGCTGGGCCCTGTTTGGCGCGGTGATGGGGATGGCCCTGATGGGCATGCTGGCCAAGCCGATGGGATTTCAGTTTCTTGACTGAACGCCAGGTGTTTTGTGTCCGACGAACTGCTCATCCGCCATCCCCCCGAACGGCGGCCAACCACCCCGCGCGAGGTCACGCTGTGCGTCGGCTGCTGTTCGCTGTACACGATCGGGGCGCTGCTGGGGGCGTATCTGGGGGGAGGCTTACGACGTCCTGCCGAAGCCCCCCCCTTTGATCCCGACCACCGCATTCCGCTGGTCCGCCGGTTCTTCGTCGGATTGCCCGACAATCAGTGGTATTTCTGGACCAGTCTGGCGGGCGTGTCTCTGGTGGCCGCTTTGGTCCAGCCGGTCGGCATCCTTCAGACCGTGTCTGGCCTCCGGCATCCGCGCGATGCGTTCGTGATCGGGATGCTGTTATTGGTGCTGGGGGGGCCGGTGTATGGACTGGTCGCGTGGCTGGTCGCCTCGCTGTGGATGTCGCTGCGCCCCGCCGGCTCGGTGACGAGGGCCGACTGGGACAATCACTACCGGGCACTCTTGTGGGCCTTTCTGGGAACCCTGCTGGGACTGATCGCGATTGTGCTGCTGACGAGAGCGGGATATGACATCGCACAGTCCCCCGCCGGGTCGCTGCGGCTGACAGCCAATGGGTCGTCACAACGGTTCCCACGGCAACGGGTCTGGTTACGAATCGGGAAGGCCGGGCCAATCCATCGAATGACCGGATCGCTCCACACACAGGATGATGACTGGCCTGGAATCGCCCGGCAGCAAGGTCATGCCGGCACGCATTGAGACGTCTTACGGGGATCATGAACGATGCAAGACAATCTGCTGACACGGCACCCCGCCGAACGGGGAAATCATTCGCGGCCAGAGGCCATCGTCTATTCGGGCTGCTGCTGCCTGATGTACCTCCATACGGTGGGGGCCGTGCTGGGGGCGTTCCTGGCCGGGGGGCTGCGGCGGTCTCCCGAAGAGCCCACGGTGTATGCGCGCTGGCAGCAGAGTCTTCCCTGGACCGCCGTGTTTCGGCACTTGCCCAATCCGCAGTGGCTGTTCTGGTCGAGTCTGGTGTTCCTGCTTCCCTTCGGCACTTTGCTGTGCACTTGGCTGGGGATGAGCCTGACGAGTTGGGTGGTTTATCGTTCTTATCGTTGGAGTCGGGATGATCGAGAGCTGTTTTTCACGCTTTCGGACCATGTGAATTGGGACATGGATGCCATGTTTCCCGGGGTCCGTGTCAGTGATTTCGCGCCCGTGTTAGGCCCGGCGTTGGGTTTGACCATGATGACCCTGTCGTTTCTTCCTTTGATCTTCCTCCCTGCCTGGTGCCTGGCATGGATCCGACTGCAATGCCGGCCTGCGGGGAGTGTGACAATTGGCGAACGAAATGGTCTGCGACGGATGTTGGCCGGAGCGTTTCTCGGACTGCTGCTCGGACTGGCCACCATGATCTTTCTGCGGTCGCAGGGGGTCGACTTGATCCCCAGCCGCCCAAATCAGTTCCGGGGTCTGTGAGCAGACAACATCCACGGAAACTGCAGCGGGGGTGAATTTCCGGGAAACTCCGATTCCCCGCACCATCGAATTCCCGGTCTGATGACCGCATAATTCGCCCCCGCCCAACGGAACACCCACCTCACGAGATTCGGTCGTCGGGTCGAGGTGTCGTCGCAGCTCTAGGCCCCGGCACACACCGGGAACCCTGGCCGGGGGTGGAGGCGCTGGTTGCTGACGCGTCTGGATCCCTTCGCGTTTCGACTGGTGCGGACCGAGAGCGGGCTGACATCGGTGGCCCCCTGGTTTGGGTGGGTGATTCTCCACTGTAGGCGACAACAGCCAGTGCCGATGCCTGGGGACTGCGGAGCGCGGCATCGCGGTGCCCGGACAAGACTGCCCGGTCGCAGTCCTGAATCGGAGATTCGGGACTTGCCTTGAACGCGGCCTCCACGTGACAATTCAACATGAGCTTCTCTGACCGGGATCAAATTGTGTCCGACACCCCCGATGACCTGATCGTACGACACCCGTCTGAACGGGGCCGTACCACACAGCGCTCGGTGGTGGTGTATGCCTGCAGCACCTGCTGTTGCTGCCTGCACACGCTGGGGTCCCTGGCGGGAGCCCTGGTGGGCGGAGGTTTTAAACGGACGGCAGAAGATCCCGGGTTTGATCCGGAACGCCGGATCCCGATGGTTCACTGGCTTTTCGACCGGCTGCCGCGGACCCAGTGGATCTTCTGGAGCAGCCTGGTGGGGGTGGTGTTCATCACGGTGACGGTGTTGTGGCTGCTGCTCGGCTTGACTGGCTTGACGGGGGGCAGGGCCGGTCTGACCGAGGGGCTGGTGGTGGCGCTCTTCAGCCTGGCCATGGGGGGGCCGCTGGTCCCAGTCGCCGCCTGGGTGGTCAGTCTGATCCGGCTGGCGTTTGTGACGCGGGGTCAGGAGGCATCCGAAGAGTTCTGGCTGCTGCACAAGATGCTGCTGTGGTCGTTCGTCGGAACCTTGGCCGGCCTGCTGGTGATGGGGCTGATCCTGCTGATGCTCATGGCGGCCTCCCGCTGACCCCGGGAAGTCTCTGTCCCGGTGAGGCAGAGCGTCGAGTGCCGTGGCCCACAGCCACACACCACTGCCAAAGTCGAGAATAGCCGACCCGTGCCACGACACGTCGAGCCCGGTTGTCGTCCTGTTCCATGCGAGAGTCCGACATGTCCTCGGAGTTGATGATCCGCCACCCGCCCGAACGGAACCGCGTGTGTCGCGGCTCGGTGCGGCTGTACGCCGGTGCCTGTTGCTGCTGCAGTTGCCTGCACACGGTGGGCTCGGTGGTGGGAGCGTTCCTGGGGGGCGGACTGACCCGTCCGGCCGGCGATCCCGGGTTTGATCCCCACCGCCGAATTCCCGGAGTGCATTGGCTCTTCGATGACCTGCCCCGCACCCAATGGGTGTTTTGGTCGAGCCTCTTCTGGGTCTTCGCTGCCAGCCTGCCGGTGATTCTGCTGCTGGCCCACCGCGAGAATTCCGCAGCCGTCCCTCTGGTCGCCAGCGTGCTGTTCCTGCTGCTGGGCCCGCTGTTCCTGGTCGGCGCCTGGCTGCTGGGGGTGCTGCGGCTGGCACAGCTGCCCGCGGGCTCGGTTCAACCCGGCGAGTTCCGGGCCCTGCATCGCACGCTGGGCTGGTCATTGTTTGGGGCGGGGCTGGGAATCGCCCTGATGTTTGGCGTGGTGCTGTTGTTGTAATGTCTCCTGGTTGAGCCTGGAGAAATCCCGAGCCCCGTTGTGTTGATGGACCACAAGGTTTGCCTCGCATGGGGACACGGAGCTAACCTAACCTTTGATGCGTCCATTTTTCACGTTTTCCGGGAAGGGGGGCGACATGTCGAACGATCTGCTGGTCCGCCACTCTCCCGAACGCGGCCGGGGGGCCACCCGGGCCACGATTGTCTATCACGGCAGTTGTTGCACCTGTTGCTGCTGCCTGCATACCGCGGGAGCCCTCGTGGGTGCGTTTGTGGGGGGTGGACTGCGGCGGCGGCCCGATGATCCCGGGTTCGATCCCGACCATCGCATCCCCGGCCTGCACTGGTTGTTTGACCGGCTCCCCCGCACCCAATGGGTCTTCTGGTCGAACCTGTTGTTGATCCTGGTGATGTCTGTCCCGGTGACTGCTCTCTTCGTGGGTTTCCAGCGTCCCCAGGAAATTCCGTTGACGGCGGCCGGGGCCTTCGTCCTGTTGGGGCCGGCCTACCTGCTGGCGGCGTGGCTCGTCAGCCTGGTGAGATTGGCCCGGTGGTCACGTCAACCTGCGACAACCGCCGAGTACTGGGCTCTGCACAAGACCCTGCTCTGGGCCCTCGTGGGAACCGTCCTCGGTCTGCTGGGCATGGGGCTCATCTGGGGAATCATGCAGGGACTCACCTGATGTCCGAGTCGCACTGCCAGGCTTCACGCGAGACAGTGGCCGCGTTTCCCCGGCTGCTCCCGGGCAGCACGGTGATTGCCGCCGAACAGGTCGTCCACCTGATCGCTGGCGAAGACTTCCGGTTCACCATCCAGACCGGTGACGCCACCGAGGTGATCGCCCGCGTGCTCCGCGGCTGCCAGGGAATCCGCCCGCTGGAAGACCTGCTCGCCGGACTGAACCCTGCCGAACAAGAACTCGCCATCCGCATTGTCGAACGGTTGCGCTCCGAACGGATGCTCTTCGATGGCCCGGCCCTCCCTCCACCCGAGACTCCCTGGCGAATCGAAATCGAGGGGACCGGCGTCCTCGCACAGCGTGCCCGGGGGTTGTGGCCGTCTCCCGCTGGAACGATCTGTCATCCGTTGGGGGGAAGCACGACACCGAACAACCCCAACCCCGCCGGTGTCTCGCTCGTTCGCGTGCTGGTTCAGCAAGACCTCGACCTCGCCCAGGTGCTGGAATTCAACCGCCGGCAGTTGGCGGGAGAGGCCGACGCCTGGCTCTGGGTCACCACGGGCCCCCTCGCGCGCGGGTATGTCAGCCCGGTCATCCTGAAGCGCGGCCGTCCCTGTCTGGAGTGTCTGCTGCGGCATTTCCGCCGGCTCTCCCCCGCCCCCCAGTTGTACGACGCGCTGGAACGCCCCGGTGAGCCAACGCAGTTCGTACCGGGTGAACCCGCCGAGCCCCTGGCCCGCATCGTGCTCGAGATCGCCGGCTGGAAACTGCGGCGGTTGGGGCAAGCGCCGGCTGCCGCCAGCCAGTTCGCCCTGCATGTGGTCGAAGCCGAAACCCTCGAGACGGCCCTGCACCCGGTCTGGCTCGACCCCACCTGCCCCGGGTGCGGCGATGGCTGACTGGACCAGCAACCGCTTCACAGGGCTCCTCAAGGCGTTCACCGAGGTTCCCCTGCGGCCGGGCGATCCCGACGTCGCCATCGCGGCCGCCGAGATCGCCGGCTGGCAGGCCGATGCCCCCCCGTTCTACTGCTCTGGTGCCGGTTGGACGCAGGCCGAGGCCAACGCCGCCTGCCGGGGTGAGGGGATCGAACGCTGGCTGACCGCCCCGCAAGCTCACGACGGATCGCTTACCACCTCCCGCAGCCGGTGGCCGCTCGACGAAGCCGCGGTCGCGACCGGCGAGTGGGTGCTGTTTTCGGAAGAGCAACATGCGTTGCCCGGGTTTCCCTTCCAACGGCTCACCGAAACCACAGAATGCCGGTGGGTCTGTTGCCGGGACGCCCTGCAAGGCACTCCGGTCTGGGTCCCCGAAGAGTTCGTCTATCTGCAGCCCCGCGCGGGGGACAGGCAATGGTTCACCCCCGGGTTGTCGACGGGGCTGTCGTGCGGCTTGGCCAGTCACCCGGTGGTGCGGCGCGGGATGCAGGAAGTGCTGGAGCGCGACGCCGTGGTGGGGGCGTGGTGGGGCCGCTATCCGCTCGAAGAGTGGGCCCCGGCCGAAGTGATTGCCCGCCTGTCTCCTGAACAGTGGCGGCGGCTGGACCGGCCCAACCTCGTCTACCGCTTCTACCGCGTGGCCTCCCCCTTCACCCAGCACGTGACGCTGGTCTCGGTCGCGGGAGAGACCCGCGAGGGTTGGGTCATCGCGGTGGGAAGCGCTTGCCGGGAGACCCTGGAGGCGAGCTGGACCAAGTCGCTGCTGGAAGCGGTGCAGGGCCGGCACTGTGTCCGCCGGCTTTACCGCGAATGGATCGAGCAGGGACGGCCACCTCCCGACTATCCCCAGGAATTCCTGCAGCACGCTCTCTTCTACAGCCAGAGTCCCGACTGGCTTCCGCAGACGGTCCTCGAGCGCGGGACAGCGACGCGGGAAGCGGGAGTGGGCTGGACGAACCACGAAGGATTGGCGTCGGTGCAGGAGCGTCTCGGTTCGCGGCGGGTGCTGGTGCGCAGCCTGACCCCGCCGGGGGTGCTGACGGTCGACGAACCGTGGCGGGTGGTGCGGGTGGTCATTCCGGGGCTGCAGCCGCTGCATGGCGACCACCGCCTGCCGTTTCTGGGAGGGCCGTTATGGAACCGGCCGCTCGCCGCCTGGCGCGATCTGCCTCCCCACCCCTTTGCCTGACCCGTTCGCTGGTGCGAGACCCCGATGGAATTTTCCGAGATCGACTCGCTGTTGCGGCTGACCGAGTTGACGCGCGCCAATCTGCCGGGGCTGACCGAGCGGATTCAGGACTTCAGCCAGCAGCCCTCCGAGACCGAACCGCGCCACTACGACGGCTACCGGCAGTGGCCTCTGCCGCGGTTTCGCCCGCGGTGGTGGCCCAGTCTCGACCGGGTGCTGCAGACCCGGCGGTGGCGCCCCGATCTGGCCGAGCGTCCCCTGCGGATGGGGGAGCTGGGGCGACTGCTGCAGTTAGCGCACGGAGTCTGCGCGACGGGCGGCCGGGGGCCAACCCCTTCTGCCGGGGGACTCAATGCCCTCGAACTGTACCTGGTGCATTGGGGCGAGCCCGTCGCGCAAGAGACGGCAGGCCGACCGGCGGCTGGTCCCGGACAGCCCGGGGCTCCACTGCGTCCCCTGGGCCGGGGAGCCCCAGTGCCCACCGGTGTATTCCATTATGATCGGGCAAATCACTCGCTTGCCGAGCTGGCGCGGGTGGCTGGCCGGACCCGTTGGCAGGATCTGATTCCCTCCTGGGGGCTGCTGTCCGGGGGGCGGGTCCTGTGGATCGTGGTGGGGGATGTGGCCCGGGTGCGGGCGAAGTACGGAGTGCGGGCCGAGCGGTTCCTGCTGCTGGAGGCGGGGCACCTGATGCAGAACCTCTGCCTGGTCTCCACCAGCCTGGGGCTGGTGACCATTCCGCTGGGAGGCTTTCTGGAAGGGGAAATCGCCGAGGAGCTGCAGCTGCCGCGCGGAGATCGGGTCTTGTCTTGCGGTGTCTGCGGCGGCGTGCCGTAAGTGGCAGCGCCGCCCGTTTCATACCGAGAGGCTGGCGGATTCCATCTTCGCTGACTGTCTCCTGATCATGAGCGATTGATACGACCCCGGCAGGCGCAGGGGGTTGCCGGTCCGGCGACCGGGTTCCTGGTGTGGACGAGCGCGTGGGTCAGACAACCCCCGTATCACCCGCCTGTCGTCGGGTCTGCGGGTACCGCGCGATCCCCCTTCCGAAGTTCCCCCGTCTCACACCTTCCGGCGGGCCAGCAGCCACTTCCACATCTCGACGTTTGAAGTGAATGTGGGGGCTCCCGCCAGCAGGTTGGTGAACTGCGAATTGCCGTTGGCCAGCAGCTCGGTGAACGCCTCCTGCTGTGACTGCAGGTAAGCGGTTTGTTTCTGCAGGTTCGCCAGGAACCCGGTTCGGCCCAGACGATTCCGCAGGGCGATCCACGACTGCTTCTCGGCCGCCGACATCCGGTGCCCCGGGTCGATCATCAGCCGCCACATCCCCTCGACATACCGCTCCTCGGCGGTGCCGATCGTGGTGAGGGTCTGCGTGTACTGGTTGACCAGGTCGCTCATCAGGAACCGCTGCTGCATCAGCAGGGGATCCTTGATCGCCCGGTACTGGACCAGCCACGACGTCAG
>JBKDUK010000272.1:0-10360 GCA_046339535.1 Planctomycetaceae bacterium
AAGCAGACCTCACCAAAGACTTCCCCCGTCGCGCCAAAGGCGCGCCCGGCAAACACCTGGCCATCTTCCAGGGCGAGTTTCGCGGTGCAATCCATGATGTGGGTGAGCAAACAACGGCGACTGTCGTCGCAGGCTCGAAGGAGCGGAGGCCCGTGCCGGGATCCGAACCTTGCGAAGCGCAAAAAATGTGCCAGCCCGAGGGAGCTGGCAGGTTTGGACAGATGCCCGGAGTGTACTGCACGGCCCGCGCCAAGGGAAGCGGGCGGAGACCACAGAAAAACCCCGTTCAGGTGAATTGCTGAACGGGGTCTGAAAAACGCTTCGGTCGAACTTGGCCCCGGGCGGATGGCCCGGCCAGGTCCCGTCGCGGAGGGGCGGTCGCCCCGGCGAAACTACCGTGTCTGGGAAACGACGAAGTCTTCGAACTTGATTTCCCCCTGCTCGCCGAAAGCGGCCAGCAGATCCACCATCAACTGGTGGAAATGGCCAGTTTTCACCGAGTAGAAGTTGTGCTTGCCATCGCGGCGGGCTTCGATCAGGCCCGAGACCCGCAGCAGCGCCAGATGGTGAGACACCGCCGGCTGACTCTGACCCAGCCGGTCGCACAGGGCGGTCACGTGCATCTCTCCCGCCTGCGAGAGGTAGTACAGGATCCGCAGCCGCGTTTCGTCAGACAGCAGCTTGAAGACCTGCACCAGGTTCTTCTCGAGACGCTCGGGCATCTCGGTCACAGAGGGGGGGCCCGCTACCGGGTCCAAAGTGTTCGAAATCATGGGATCCTCAATCTTTCTTCCCGGAGTCCGGGGGGGATGATCCGCGCGGCCATCTGACCCCGCAGCGCCATCCACACTTGAAAATGAATCTGGCAAACAGCACTTCCCTGAGCGATTTGCCCAGATGATGAATTTCCGACATGCGCCCCAGGAATGACCCACCGACGAACAGCCAGACCGCCAGCAGCAGCCTCTCCCGAATGGAGAAAGACCCTCTGCGATCCAGCCACACGGCCGAGTCAACCTGGGTGATGCACTGTGGAGACAACTTCAGACAGGAACCGGTGCCGGCCCATGGAACCACAGGCCCTGCACATCACTTGCCGTCGCGCGATCAGGCTGCACTCAAGATGGGATCAGAGAACGCCGCAGAAACACGGCGACAGTCCATCAACGCGACTTCATGTGAGACCCAATTCTAACACACGGCAGGGGAACGTCAATTGGCGGAAATGATCACAAGAACACCATACGACCCGTCGATTGACCAACCATCGATCGGCTCTCAGACTCTCTCGGCAGTGGCGTCTGATCTGGCTTTTGCCGAAGTTTTGGCTCCCCTCCCCCGGCCTGTCCCGCAAGCGACGGCCCGGCACTGCTCCTCCTCTTACGGTTTGGGTCCATGCCCTCCCACGTCGATTCTCTGCCCTTTTGTTCCCTCTCTGGACGCCGGGCGCTGGTCACAGGTGCATCATCCGGCATTGGCCGGGCGATTGCCCTCGAATTCGCCCGCGCCGGGGCCCAGGTCTTGCTTCACTACCGGGCCAATCGCGCGGGGGCCGAGGAAACCGCTCGCGAATGCCAACACCTGGGAGCCGCCACCACGCTGCTGCAGGCGGACCTCGCCAATGCCGAAACCTATCGCCCCCTCATCGAACAGGCCTGGGCGGCAGTGAACTCCGTCGATATCTGGGTGAACAACGCCGGGGTCGATCTGCTGACCGGAGACCAGGCTCGCCTCCCCTATGCCGAAAAACTGCGTCTGTTGTGGGACATCGACGTGCGGGCCACCGTGCTGCTGGGGCGGGAGGTGGCCGAACGGATGAATGCCGGCCGCGGAGGGGTCATCCTCAACATCGGCTGGGACCAGGCCGACCGGGGCATGGAAGGAGCCTCGGGCGAACTCTTCGCGACCGCCAAAAACGCCATCATGGGCTTCACGCGCAGCCTGGCGGTCAGCATGGCCCCCCGGGTGCGGGTCAATTGCATCGCCCCCGGCTGGATCAAGACGGCCTGGGGAGAACAGGCCCGCGACGAATGGCAGCAACGGGTCTTGCGCGAAACTCCGCTGGCCCGCTGGGGAACCCCCGCAGACCTCGCGAATCTCGCCCGGTTCCTCTGCAGTGATGAAGCCAGCTATCTGACCGGGCAGGTCATCAACGCCAATGGCGGAGCCGTACGCTGACTCGGGGCCTTTGCCGCGTTGGGCATCCGCCGCGCGGGACCTCTTCAAAATACAACGGTCCCGGGTGGTGCCGCAGAACGGCGCACCACCCAGGACCGGATTGTCGACAGAACGAAGCGAACCCGTCGGGATGGGCTACTCTTCGGTGTTGTAACGGACCAGTGGAGCGGGAACTCCCGGACGACGGTTGGGGCCGGCCAACACGCTCTGCAGCGAACGCTTCGGCGTCCGTCCCAGGGCCCGCGCGATCGACCGCACCACCTGTTCCTGGTCATCAGCCGACAGCTCGGCGTAAATCGGCAGTGCCAACACCTCGGCACTCGCCCGTTCCGAATGGGGCAACATGCCCGCCTTGTACCCCAGATCGGCGAAGCAGGTCTGCAGATGCAGCGGCTTGGGGTAGTAGATGGCGCATCCCACCTTCTGTTCCCGCAATGACTTCAGCACCTGGTCGCGACGGCCGTCCAGCACCCGCACGCAGTACTGGTTGTAGACGTGCCGACGGCCCGGCAAAACCACCGGCAGTTCAATCGCATCCAGCAGGTTGTACTCCTGGAACAGCACGGCATACCGGCGGGCGTTCCGCTGGCGGCCGAGGGTCCACTGGTCGAGCGACTTCAGCTTGATCCGCAAGACGGCCGCCTGCAGGGCATCCAGCCGGCTGTTGATGCCCACTTCAACATGTTCATACTGACCCGCATCGCCATGCACGCGCAATCGGCGCAGGCGTTTGGCGAGGGTCAGATCGTCGGTGGTCATCAGCCCGCCGTCGCCGGCGCCCCCCAGGTTCTTGGTGGGGAAGAAACTGAAGCAGCCGACGCTTCCCAGCACACCGGCCCGGCGCCCCTGGTACTCGGCCCCGATCGCCTGACAGGCATCTTCGACAATCGACAGACCCGACCGGGTGGCGATGCGGCAGAGAGGTTCCATCTCGGCACACTGGCCGAAGAGGTGCACTGGCATGATCGCCCGGGTGCGGGGCCCGATCTTCTCTTCAACCGCCCGGGGATCGATGTTGAAACTGACCGGGTCGATGTCGACGAAGACGGGGCGGGCACCAACGCGGGCGATGCTGCTGCCGGTGGCGAAGAAAGTAAACGGACTGGTGATGACTTCATCACCCCGCCCGATGTCGAGCGCCATCAGAGCCAGCAGCAGGGCGTCGGTTCCGGAGGCGCACGAGATGGCCTCGCGGGCGTCGCAGTAACTGCCAACATCGTGTTCGAATTCGGCCACTTCGTCGCCGAGAATGAATCTCTGTTCGGCAAAGATCTTCTGGACGGCGTCGAGCACCGCGGGAGCGATCTCCCGGTGTTGGGCGACAAGGTCAATCAGGGGAATTGAACGTTCCGCGGCGGGCGCTCCATCCTGTGAGCGATCGGTCTGTGGGCGATCGGCACTCATCGGCGACTCCATTCGCACGTGAATCCGTGGTGTGATCCGAATCCAACCGGGGTGACCGGCAGACTTCCCGCTGTGAGGGGAAGCAGTCAGCCGGGTTGGTCTCGAGGGGGAAGTGGGAGAGAGGAGGGGGCGGGGACGGTATTCCGAACCCCAAAGTCTGTCAACGGGGATCTCGGCGAAAAACCAGTCTCGGGCCCCCGCCCAAAGCGGCCCAATTTGCCCAGTTTGGCGGCGAAGGCGAACACCGTGCGGAATCCAGCCGCAGCCGGTCTCAAACCCGCCTGGTGCGCGACGTCTTTTTTTGCGATCAGACAAACAATGCCGTTGTCGCCAAGACGTTACCGTCCTCGCTCTCCCGAACGTGCCAGTGGGGCCATTCCTCCCCCAGACCTCCCCCGGCCCAGAAAGAGAGCGAGCCATCTCATGGCCCTCCCGACAAGGCTGGCCGGTACCCGGTGCCCAGACTGACCCGACATTTCCCGCCGGACGGGAACACGACCCCGGGAACACTTCCCCCTTGTGAAGGAGCGACGACTCCTCCCATAATTTGCGGTTCCTGAAGCGGGTTGGTTCTCGACCGTTGCGCAGGCGGTTCCCCTTGAGACGCTCATGACACCGGGT
This sequence comes from Planctomycetaceae bacterium, assembly GCA_046339535.1. Classification (GTDB taxonomy): domain Bacteria; phylum Planctomycetota; class Planctomycetia; order Planctomycetales; family Planctomycetaceae; genus UBA10511. The sequence continues at coordinate 4,204 of JBKDUK010000272.1, forward strand.
CGGATTTGTGGGTTGGCTCGCGGGACTTGCCTGGTCGTCTGGACGGGTCTGGCCCCGCTCTTGTGCTTGCTGGGCCCGGCAGCGGACGCAGCGGAGCTCGCTCCGTTCCTGACCAGATACTGCCACGGCTGCCATGCCTCGGGCAATTCTGCCGGGTCCGTGCGGCTCGACACGCTGTCGGTGGCTTCCACCCAGCCAGACGATCTGGCGGTCTGGAAACGGGTCTACGACCAACTGGAAAGCGGCCAGATGCCCCCGGCCGACGAAGAGCAGCCTGCCTTGGCTGAACGACGCGGGGCCCTGGCCCGGATCCGCACGCTTCTGGCCGAGACTGGCTCTCCGGTCGACGAGTCGCAGGCCCGGCTGTCGTCCCATGGCAACTGGGTCGATCATCAGTTCCTGTTCTCGGGCCGGGCCGAGGGAGACGCCGCCACCCCCAGCCGGGTCTGGCGGCTCAGCGACGACGCCTACGAGTCCTTCCTCGACCGGCTGGGGAAGGAAGCCAGCGCGTCGCTGCGGGATCTTTCACCTCCGTGGCAACTGCAGTCCGGTTGGTCGTTTCCCGACTATTCGAGTTCGCACCGGCTCAGTGAGGCCGAAATCGAGATGCATCTGCGGACGTGCCAGAGGATCGCCCGCTATTTGCTGACCGATCGCCCCTTCAAGACGAAACCATACGCCCCCCTGGCCAAGGTGGTCAGCCTGGGAGCCGCAGCCACAGCGGATCAGGTGACCGCCGCAGTCACGACCGCCTTTGAACTTCTGCTGGGCCGCCGTCCCGATGCCGACGAAGTCATCCGTTACAGCGACTTCCTGACCACCGAGCTGCGAGATGGCGTGGCCCAGGCCGGGATGGAGCAGTTCCTGACGGCGGTGCTGTGCCACCCCACGGTGCTTTACCGCGTTGAACGACCGGCGGGGGGCGCGGCGCGCGGGTGGCCTCCCCCCGGGGATCTGGCCCGCTCGATCTCATTGACCCTGACCGACCGCGAGCCCGATGCGATCCTGGCCACGGCGGCCGCGGAGGGGCGGCTGTCGACCGTCGACGAGGTCCGACGGCAGGTCGCGCGGATCCTCGCCGACGACACCATCGCCAAGCCCCGGGTGGTGCGGTTCTTTCGCGACTACTTCGGCTACGGGTCGGCCCCCGATGTCTTCAAGGACGAACGCACACAGCGGGCCCACGGCATCCCGGCGTGGGCCCCCACGTTCTTTGTCACCGATGCCGATCGGCTGGTCGGTTGGGTGCTCGCACGGGACCGCGATGTGCTGCGCGAATTGCTGACCACCAACAAGACCTTCGCACTCACCTTCGACCCCCGCCGTTTCGACAAAGACGCCTATTATCTGAACACCCGGTTCGCCGCGCCGACGACCCCTCCCGAAACCCCTTTCCAGAAGTACGGGGCGGTCCCTGTCACCCTGGCGATCTATGAACTCAGGTTTCAGACCCGGGGTGATTGGTCGCCCGATGTCCCCTACGAGATGCCGGCCTCGCATCGACGGGGTCTGCTGACACATCCCGCGTGGCTTGTCGCCCACTCGGGCAACTTCGACAATCATGCCATTCACCGCGGCCGGTGGATCCGCGAACGCCTGCTGGGGGGCTCGATTCCCGAAGTCCCCATCACCGTCGACGCGATGCTTCCCGACGAGCCGCACCGGACACTCCGCGACCGCATGAGCGTGACCCGCAAGGCGTATTGCTGGAACTGCCACCAGGCGATGGACCCGCTTGGCCTGCCCTTCGAGCAATTCGACCATTTCGGCCGGTTTCGGACCACGGAGCAAGTTGTCGACCAGGCGGCCACCGACCGTTTGCGACAACGGGATCTGTTCCGGGCCAGGCGGCAAGGCCGTCCCGTCCCCGCCGAACAGACCCAGAAGGTCCTTTACAAACAGGTCCCACTCGACACCCGCGGCGCGGTCGAAGGGGCACTCGACCCCGCGCTGAATGGCCCCGTGCGCGATCCCTATGAATTGATCCGCAAGCTCGCGAACTCGACGCTGGTCGAACAGGTCTTTGTGAGACACGCCTTCCGGTTCTTTCTCGGCCGGAATGAGACCTATGCCGACGGCCCCGCGCTGATGGCCGCCCACCAGGCCTATACGAGCCAGGGGGGCAGCATGCGTGCCCTCATTGCCTCGTTGCTGACCTCCGACGCGTTTCTGATGCGTACGGGCCCGGCGGCGTCGCCCCAGCCGAAACATCCCTCCAGGGCAGACCGCTGATGCCAAATCCCCAATTGGATTTCCCCATGCCCGAGTTGGCCCGACGCCGCTTTCTGAAAGGGGTTTCCACCGGGACTGCCGGTCTCGTGCTGGCCCCGCTGCTCACCCGGCTCTCGGCCCAGGCGGCGGGGACGTACGTGCCCCCCCGGCGGATCGTGTTTCTGTTGTTCGACAACGGCTTTCCCGAGTCGGCCGCCCAACCGGTGGACCTGCCCCTCAAGGAGACGGCCAACACCACCCGGACCCCCATCCGGGGGCTCACGCTGCCGTTCGACATCGAGCCGTTGCAGCCATTCCAGGATCGGCTGACGGTCATCCAGGGACTGCGGGGCCATCACCTGCGTACGGATCACGGCGGAGGTTTCCGCGCGCTCTCCGGTCTCCCCAGCGCCTCCAAGTCGACCTCGGTGGTGGGGGAATCGATCGACGCCGCGTTGGGCAAGGCCCAACCCGCGGTGTTTCCACTGCTGGCGTTGGGCATTGCCGCGAATAACCGCCAGAACATCGGCCAGGCCACGGCGCGCTGTTCCTCGGGCTGGGGGCCGGGCCGGCCCATCGCGTCGTTTCTGCGCCCCGAAATCGCATACGAGTCGCTGTTCGGCAGCGTGGGAGCTCAGGCGAACGACTTTGCGCGACGGCGAAAACTGCTGGACTTCATTGCCGGGGATGTCAAACGGCTGCGGTCGCAGATCGCCGGTCCCGAACAAGAGGCGCTCGATCAGCATGTCGAAGCGCTCGACTCCCTCTTTGAGCGCAACGACCAATTGGCTGAACGGCGCGACCGGGGCGAATTGGCCCGTCACGCCCCCCGGTTGCCCGGGAAACCTCCCGTGATCATGACCGAGATCGCCGCCGGGCAATGCGAGATCGCCGCCGCGGCGCTGATTGCCGGACTGACGAATGTCGTCACGATCGCCTCAGGGTTGTGCGGTCTGGAAACGACCTACTCGGGCATCTCCAACCATGGAACCCACTCGCTGGGGCACAATGAGTCGGACCCGGAATTGAACCTCCCCGGCTGGCAGGTCCTGGCCCGATACCACCACTTCCTGGCGGGCCAGGCCGCCCGGTTGCTGGCGAAGCTGCAGGCCGTTCCCGAGCCCCGGCCCGATGGAACGCCGGGAACCATGCTCGACAACACACTGTTGGTGTTTTCGAGCGACAGTGCCAATCGACAACATACCCACGGCGAGAACTGGCCGGTGGTCCTCGTGGGAGATTGGGGCGGCCGGATCGCGGCTGGACAGGTCGTCACGTTTCCGTTGTCGGTCGCTGCGGCATCAGGAGGCGTCTCGGCCAACCCACTTTATGGACAACCGGCCGTGGGGGCCCTCTCCAATCCCCTCATCAACGCCCTCTACTGCACCCTGCTGCATGCCGCCGGGGCCCCGCGCGAGACATTCAACCGCTCTCCCGGCTTGAAGGAGACCCCCGCTCAGTTCGGTGCTTTGCCGGAACTTTTGGCCTGAGTCTCAACCGGACGTTGCGTCGCGATTCAGCCGCGCCAGCCCCCGCTCGGGCATGTCTGGCGGCGTCCCCCCCGAACGGCGGGCCGTCTGTGCTTTGCCCGGTTTTCGCCGAGGCATACAATCGAGCCAGAAGCTCAGTCGATTTTTCCTCCGCCCCGCGAGATTTGCCGTGCTCCGCAACTGGTTCTGGCCCGCATTTTTTGGCTCGTTTGTGCTCGCCGGAATGGTGGGTGCGGGCTGGGTGACCTGGAAGTTCATGCAGAGCCCCGCCAATGGCCCCCGCTACACGGAAAGCCAGTTCCTGAGCGATGGGACGGTCGTCCACAACCTGATCGCGGGGGAGGGGCTCTCCATTCCCGACACGGAACCCATCCTCGGAGTGATGGTCGACGATCAGCCCCGGGCCTACGTGTTGGCGGCATTTTCCGGCTCAGTGCAGCGGTCGCTGCTGCATGACAACTCGGGGGAAAAACCGGTCGTGGTTTCGTGCTGCGGCCGAACCATGACGATCCGGGTGTTCGGCGGAAGTGAGCAGCCGCTGCCAATGATCCAACTGGGCGGCTGGCGGGCCGACCAAACCCAGGAACTGCTTGTGAATGGCGAGAGCCATTCCCAGAAATCCGAGTCCATCCCCCTGCCGGAACTGCCCTTCGAACAGACGTCCTGGGGGACCTGGAAACAGGCTCATCCCGACACCCGGGTCTACACCGGCCGCGAGTGACCCCGGGCCAACCAGCAGCCAATTTCCGCACACCGGTCCCCAGTCGCCACAACCGCTACAACCAGCCCGGCTTTCCACTGCAGGACCTCATTCGGCCGATTCCGCCTCTCATGGAACCGGAGCGGAGGCTGCTCGTGGCCCTCGTGGCCGTGCTGCTGGGTCTGGGCACCCTGATGGTGCACAGCGCCAGCGGCACGTCGCGCCCCAGCCAACTCGACGAGATCTATCTCTCGAAGCACCTGGTGTATGCGGCGACCGGGGTGCTCGCCGCCTGCCTCGCGGCCGCCCTGCCAGCCCGCACCTGGTATCGCATCGCCCCGCCGTTCTTCGCGATCACCATCGTGCTGCTGGTGCTGGTGCTGATTCCGGGCGTGGGGTCCTCGGTCAAGGGGGCCCGGCGGTGGTTTCGCGTCGCCGGGTTGTCATTTCAGCCTTCGGAACTGGCCAAGCTGGCCATCCCCCTGATGGTGGGCTTGCTGGCCCAGAAAAAACGGACCGCCTTACACGACTGGCGGCGAGGGGTCCTGCCGGTGGTCTATCCGTTGCTCGTGGCCGTTCCGCTGATCATGAAACAGCCCGACCTGGGGACCAGTCTGTTCGTGCTGGTGGGGGGCGGCTTGACGCTCTTTTTAAGTGGCTGGCCCCTGAGGTATTTCGCGGCAGGCGCCTCGGTCGCCATTCCCGGCGTCGTGTTGGTGGTGTTGAACAAGTCGTACCAACTGCGCCGGGTCCACGACTTCCTGGCGACCTGGAGCGACTGGACGCAGGCCCCCTGGCATCTCAAGCAGTCCCTCGTGACGCTGGCCGCTGGCGGGATCTGGGGAACCGGCATCGGGCGTGGCCAGCAAAAACTCAGCTTCCTCCCCGAAGCCAACACCGACTTCATCTTCGCTGTAATTGGCGAAGAACTGGGTCTGGTGGGTGCCGTGGCGGTGCTGGTGATCTGGGTGCTTCTGTACGGTTGTGGGCTGCGGCTGATCAACCGGCTGGCCTCCGGAAGCTACGAGTCGATTGTGGCGACCTCCCTGCTGACCCAGGTGCTGCTGCAGGCGGCCATCAACGTCGCGGTGGTGACCGCCCTGGTCCCCCCCAAGGGAATTCCTCACCCTCTGCTGAGTTACGGCGGAACGAACCTCGTCGTCACCCTGCTCTCCCTGGGGATCGTCCTCAGCCTGACCCGCCCCGCCCCGGCCCCAGTCGCAAGCCCAGTCGCAGGCCCCGCACCGGCGGATCGGACCAATCCGCCCCTCACCCCCACCCCGCGCACCGATCTCGACCTCGTCCCCGCCCGGGACTTGGCGCTGCCGGTGTCACCAACGTAAGACCAGAGGTGGGAGGTAGAACACCGTGACCCGCTGGAACCGGTTTCCGCAACTCCCTGTCACCCTCCCAATCAGGCGACCGACCGCAGCGAGCATCATGGCCATTCCCCTGCTGGTTCCCGATCTTGGTGCGTCCGGAGAAATTGTGCGGATCTCCAGCTGGTACGCCCAGGAAGGAGAACGGGTCGAGCTCGACGAACCGGTCGCCGAACTGCTGATCGGCGGGGCCACCTGCGATCTCTCCGCCCCCTGCCGGGGCCGCATTCGCGGCCCCCTCAAACCGGTCGACTTCGCCGTCGAGACCGGTGAGTCCATCGCCTGGATTGAACCGTCCTAAAAAGGGTGTCATCCTAAAAAAGGTGTCAGGAACCTTTATTGGTGAGTGGGGCGAGGTTTCTTGGGTCTCCCACGGG
>JBKDUK010000273.1:0-18502 GCA_046339535.1 Planctomycetaceae bacterium
TGCAGAACCAGAGCGACAGCGATATCTCGCAGTTGTCTGGCGTGGCGAGTCTTCAGCGGGGATTTGGTCGCGAGGCCTGTACGCGATCCTTGGGTCTCTCACTGACAGGTTGGAAACCGAGCTTACGGTGGGCAACCCACCGGTGCGTGCGATCGGTTGGAGCACGTGTTGGTTCCCGGCAACCGCCGCCCCGCAATGAAGCGGGTCGGCGGCCTTGGAAAGCACGTTGAAGGTCACTCAGGCCGCGGCGACCTTCCGCCGCGAGCGGTACGCCGCCACGCCGCCGGCCGCCAGCAGCGCCAGGGCGTACGTCGACGGTTCGGGGATGACTGGCCCCGTCCCCCCCGTATCCCCCACCGTGATGGCGGCCCCGGTGTCGTCGTAGTAAAGCTTGGTGAACTTGTAACCATATCCAACCGTTCCATTGTTTGCCGGATCAAATACAACTTCGCCCCACCCATAGTAGGTGTTCGGGCCGCTCGTGAACTTGAATCCGAACAATCCCGTTTCTCCCATGCTCCAGCCTTGGGCACTCGCATCAAAGCCGATCTGGCTGGAATCGGTCATCGTAATGCCGATCTGGGCATTCGCAAAGAACTTGTGGCCAGCCATGGTCGGTCCCACGACAAATCCACTGGACAGCTTGGCAAAACCATCGGAACCCACGTGGTTTGCCGCGACGAATCGTCCCCCGTTCAATTCGCTCAAAGAAGCACTTGAACTCGTGTGGGACAGACGGAAATCAGACGTACCATCCCCGTCGACATCCAGTTCGTTGCCACCAGAGAAGGAGGGCGGGCCAATCGGGGCATAGGGAGAGGCGATGATCGCCCCCTCCACGACGTTCCCCGAACACAAGGCCAGGCTCGCGGCTCCCCCCGCCAGGGCCAGTTTTTCAGCCATACTCTTGGTCTTCACTTGAGTCGTCCTCATCAGCGTTTCTCCAAAACAAAAACAGAACCGACTGCGCATCTCTCTGGAGGCGTCCAGGCAATTGAGTCCGTCCGGACGATGAACCGGCGAAACCGTCTCATCGACCGATTGACCTCCGGGACGATCCGGCAGTCCTCACCCGTCATTGGGGGGGCCGAGCTGCCGCATCACTTGAATTTGCCCCGGCGGCAGATGTTTTCGATTGACAGCAGCGACGAGGCCCTACAACCACTACAACCGTTAGATCCATCCCAATCCCCCAACCTGGTCGCTGGGGCCAGTCGTTGTGTGGCACAGTGCGGATCGGCTTGGTCGAGAGTCGCGATGAGGTGCATGGCGACACTTCCGGAGGTGTGCGATGCGGGCACAGAAATCGCTTCCGATGTGGGATCGATGACGAATTCCCCAAACGGCCCCACAATTTATGACCCTCCTGTGCACTCCAACCACCCGGCCGAACCATTCCTGAAGGGAATGCATACCCTAGCCCGGGGTTGCCCAGCGAAGCGCCGGCTACCCCGGGTACGATCCCCAAGATCTCTCCATTCCTTAAGGGAATGTATATGGCGATTTGGTTTCGACTCGGCTCGTGAAAACAATCCCCTTCGTGCCCTCACCATGTCGCCCGGTCCACACGCTCCAGGCCCCACGCAACCCGCCCCCCCGCGCCCCGGCATATGCAATCCCTACAGGATTGAGTTCTGTCTGGAGCGCGTGACCCGGGGTAGCCACTTGCCGTGGCAACCCCGGGCTAGGATATGCAAGTCCTGCAGACTTGTTCCGGCCCTGGATGTGTTCCGCTGGGCCAGGCCCAATTTCGGTTTCGTCGTGGGCTCGACGGCCGATTCCCGCCCACGTCCACACGACCCACGGTTTTTGAGGTGACAAAGCACTAGCCCTCGCCAGCCATCCAGCAATCATTGTCTGCACAACCGATTGGAGAGATCGATGCCGCGTGTCACATCCGCGGGAAACGGCCTGCCGCGAAGGAATTCTGTCCCCCCCAGGCCGCCATCCTGACCCGCACCACCTGGCGACTGGGGAACAAACCAAGATCCGGTCGTTGTCCCGAGTCCGCAGATCCCGAACGATCAGACCGTCCGCGAATGAGCCACCCACATTGGCTCGCGGCTCCGGAAATCCAACGGGTTCTCACGTCATCGCAACCCGCCTGGCGGACTTCCCAGCGAATCGCCCCGTCTCCCCCAGGAAATTGGTAGACTACTCGAGACTTGCGGGGTGGCGAACCTCGGAAGTCCGCGTTGCACTGTCGACCTTGCCATGTCTCCCGCTGTTCCACCAAGTACCAATCCCAGCCTGATCGTCCGGCTCAGTGCGGCTCCGCATGATCCGCAGACCTGGCAGCAGTTTGTGCTGTTGTACGGACCATCGCTGGTGGGCTGGGGTCGCAGATATGGCCTCCAGGAGGCGGACGCCCAGGATGTCAGCCAGACCGTGTTGCTGCAGATTTCCCGACAGATCCAGCGGCTGGTGTATGATCCCGACCGAAGTTTTCGGGGCTGGCTGAGGGCGGTTGTTCACGGAGCGTGGTGCGACTGGGTCGAACAGCGAGCCTCACAAAAAGAACAGCTGTTCGGTCACAGCAATGCCCAGAACAATCTGGCCGCCCTGGAAGCCGGTGACGACCTGCTGTCGCGCATGGAGGCCCAATATGACAGGGAGCTGTATGAGATCGCCCTGCAACATGTTCAACGGCGGGTCGAACCGCAGACGTGGCAGGCTTTTCAATTGCAGGCGATCGATTTGATCCCCCCCGCCGTGGTGGCGGCCAGGCTGGGGATGACGACCGCGGCGGCCATTGCCGCTCGGTATCGAGTCACCACCCTGTTGCGGGCCCAAGTGGCCCGGTTGGCGTCGGCTCAGTGAGCCCCCCCGACGACTTGCCGCCGACAGTTGCGAAGGCTCCTCACAGGTCGACGGGCCAATCCCCTCGCGATTGTCCCCCAGCGAGCGAATGGCAGGCCTTTCTGGACGGAGCCCTGGCGGAGGAGGCACGGCGAAGCCTCGAGCAGCACTACGACGGCTGTGCTCATTGCGAGGCCGTTCTGGCCTCCCTGACCGATTTCTCCGGATTCGACCTCTCGCGGGAAAAGCGGGATTCCTGCCGAAATCCCCAACTCGCCCGAAAGCTGCTGTCGTTTGCCATCCAATATCCCCCCTTCGCTGCCCGGCGAATCGTGCCGCTCGAGGCCGAGCCGGCCCCCTGCCTGCCTGGATTCACCGACCTCACCCTGGTGGGGAAGGGGAGTTCGGGAACCGTCTATCGTGCCCAGCAGGTTTCGCTGAACCGAACTGTGGCGATCAAGGTCTTGTCGGCCGAGGCCTTGCAGCGGGGACGGCATCGGATCCGGGGCGAAGCGCACGCCCTCGCCCGACTGCGACATCCCCACATCGTCGCGATCCATGAAATGGAACTGGTCGATCAGTCGGCCCACATTGTCATGGAGTGGGTGGCCGGGGGAAGTCTTCAGAACCAGATCGATCAGGGCCCCCTCGATCCGCTCGAAGTGGCCAGGCTGATGTGTCAGCTGTCCGAGGCCATCGAGGCCGTCCACGCGCTGGGGATCATCCATCGTGATCTCAAGCCGGCGAATGTGCTGCTGGACGGCTCTTCGGCCGCCGCACCACGAATCGCCAAACTGACCGACTTCGGCCTCGCCCAGGATGAAACCGACGACCAGCATCAGGCGATGCCGGGGACAACAGTCGGCACCCCTTCCTACATGGCACCGGAACAAACAGGTCTCGTCCCCGAATTGGGAGTTCCGGGGATTGCCTGTGATCTTTACGGGTTGGGGGCCGTGGCGTTCGCCGCATTGACAGGCCGCCCCCCGCATCAGGGAGTCTCACCCCTCGACACGCTGGTCCAGGTGGCTTGGGAGGTTCCCCCCTGGATTCCGGAACTCCGGCCCGAAGTCCCCGTCGATCTGGCCACCATCGTCGCCAAGTGCCTTCGTGCCCGTCCCGCCGAGCGGTATCGCTCGGCGGCCGAACTGACAACCGACCTGGTTCACTTCCTCGAGGGGCGTCCCATCGCGGCACGTCCGTATTCCACATGGGAACGCCTCGGAAAGTGGATTCTCCGTCGGCCCGCCCAGGCCATCACAGCGGCCCTGTTTTCCCTGCTGTTGGCCGCCTTGAGCCTGGGGATCACGTATCACTTCTGGATTCAGGGCCGGACCCTGGCGGCCCTGGAGATCGAAAAGCAGAAGGTCGACGGGGCCCTGTTCCAGTCACAACTGGCTGCCGACGCCGAAAAACAGGCCCGGATCCAGATCCTGCAGCAACTGAAACTCATCACCCCCGTCACGCTGAAACTCCTGACTTCGATCCCGACTGTGACGGAGGAGCAATGGGAGACACTGCACCCTGTCCGCCAGATGTTCCACAGCCAGGTGGACACGCTCAACCCCCACGACGCCGAAACGGCCGTCGCCCTGGCGAATTGGTTGGGGGCCATGAGCATCACTGCCGAACGGCGTTTTGCCAGGATGGATGCCGCCCTGGAGGACCTCGATCTCTCTCTCGATATCGCACGGCGCTTCACGCAGTCCCAGGAAATGCGGAATTTGCAAGCCCAGTTCCTGTTTCTGCGCTGGGACCTCACGTCCCGGCTCAATCGTCCGGAGGAAGCCGCTCGCACCCTGACCGAGCTGATCGATCTCAGTCAAACATGGGCCACCGATCCCGAACGCCCCCTGGGAGTGGAGAAAGAAATTCTTGTCGTCAGCACCCTCTGGAGACAGGGGCACCTGCTGTCGGCCCTGGCCCTCGCGGATACGTCCCTGGTCCGGCAGAGGGGCCTCCACAAAGTCCAATCACCAGACAGCCTCGCGTTGGGAGGGATGATCGCGATGCTGTCATTGCAAGGCCAGCTTCGCAACTCTCTGGGAGACTTCGCGGGTTCGGAGGCCAGCTTTGAGGAATGGTTCACTGCCGCGCGAGCCAACTTGCAGTTGCGACCGGACTATATCTCCCAGTTCCGCCGCATGGAATTCAATCTGCTGCGATGGCGTCTGACGAACATGGTCTCGACAGGTCAGCTTGAGAAGATTGCCGAGCTGCTGAGGCGTGCCGAGGAGTTGCTGTCGGAACTGCACGGCGCCGAAAAAGACACCTTGCCGCGGTTGCTCGACCAGATTCAACTGTCGAATTGGATTCTGGATCTTCCCGCGTCGTGTCTGGACCCCTCTCTACGGCAATCGTTTGTCGAAGCGCCGTTGGCGCTCGCCCGCGTTCGCCTCGACATTGACCCGGCCAATGAGGCATTGCGAACGGCCTGGGAGTCGCTCAACAACCATCTCAAATCGGTCGATGCCACCGAGCGCTGAACAGCAGGGGCCACCCGGTGGATTTCCGGAAACTTCTGGTTGGTTCGGCCCGCCCGCGATGTTCCCTCTATTTCCCCGATCGTCGCGCGACTGGCAGGCTTCGCCGCAGCGAGAACCGGCGGTTGTCTGAACCCGGCCCGTTCGGTGATCCCGTGTGGTATCCGTCCCCAGTCCAACAGCATTCCCGTTCTGTGCGGCCGCACAGGGGTGAAGGGGCTGGTCGAAGTTTGGTACCGTGGTGCTGCTGGAGACCGGCAGATTTGTCGATTCGGGGGAGAGCCATGGACCTGGTTGAGGAATTGCGCAAACTCAATGCTCTGCATGAATCGGGAGCGATCGATGACGAAGAATACGCGCTGGCCAAGTCGCGGCTGCTGAGACCGGCGGGTTCTCCCCGCCCGACACAGGTCGAGTTCGACGAGGCGGAAGAGCGGGGGCCGGCCGATCGGCAACAGAGTCATCAGCAATCGAGGGACTGGGCTGAGGAATCGGGCGACGAGACGGGCGAAGAAGACTCTGACCGGCAGCGTGAACTGCGGCAGTGGGCCCTGCTGATTCACCTGTCGCAGTTCGCCGGGTACCTCGTTCCCCTGGGAGGCCTGGTTTTGCCCATTCTGCTCTGGCAGTTGAAAAAGCACGAATCGCCCGAAATCGACGCCCACGGCAAGGTCGTGGCCAACTGGATTGTCAGTGAGTTGATCTACGGGACGTGTTGTCTGTTTCTGTTTTTCTTCCTGATTGGCATTCCCCTGCTGCTCGGCCTGCTGCTGCTGGGCGTGATCTTCCCGCTGGTGGGGGCGGTGAAGGCGAATGACGGGGTGGTCTGGAGATATCCGCTGTCGCTGACGATTTTTTCCTGAGGCCGCGACGCGATGGCATCCGACTGGGGCATTGTCACCTCAGGCACCATCGGGAGACGGACTCGAGTTGGAGACGGTTGGTGTCGACATTCAGATCCTGTCGGCTTCTATAACCGGCGCACGCTGCGTGTCCGGGAGGAGCACACGGCTTTCTTCCGCATCTCACACCTCCCGGGAACCGACATTCGGCTCGAAGCAACACAAGACGAGAGGACGAGAACGAGGTCTCAAGGATCTGTTGATCCTGGCCCGGGGTTGCCACCGACCGTGGCCAAGCCGGGTGACAGACCCAGACATGGTTCAACACGGAATGGATTGCAGAGGCTGGGTGGGTGCTGACCGGGCGGGGGATGGGTTGTATCAGGCCTGGTGTTGGGCACGCCGGAGGTTGTGTCCATCAGCCGCGTCGAAGGCCGGTCGCGAATGGCACTCCCGGGGAAATGACCCGGGGACAAAGGTGATCGGGATGGAAACCGTGGAACCGCAGGAAGATAAATATCGTCTCGGCCCAGGCCCGCCAAAGCAGGTTCCCCGCATCCGGTCGTGGTCGCAGTGACCTCCGTTGACCATTTGGCTGTGGAGCTCGAAATCGCGTTGAGAGATCCTCTCCAACCCGGGGACTTCACGACCGCATTGCGGGAGGATCGATCACGTCGAATTCGATCGCGGCGGAATCCTGCTCTTTGATCTGCTGCATCGCTTGCGCGGCGGACCTACGGAGGAATCGGGCAGTGGGAGCCGATGTTGGGTCCCGACAACCGCCACCCCGCCTTGAAGCGGGGTGGCGGCCGACAGAAAGACCTCTCGGATCACTCAGGCCGTGGCGACCTTCCGCCGGGCGCGGTACGCCGCGACGCCGCCGGCCGCCAGCAGAGCGAGGGCACAAGTCGAGGGCTCGGGGACCGCGCTACCGGTGTCTCCCACGGTGATCGCGGTGCCGGGGGTGTTGTTGTAGTAGGCCTGGAGAATGGAAATGCCGTAACCCTTGGGGCCAGTCAGGGCGATCTCGCCCCACCCATAGAACGTGTCTGCTCCGCTGGTGAACTTGAATCCAAAGTATCCCTGGTCGGGAAACGAGGTCCAGCCGCATGACGAGGCATCGCCGGCATACCACGAATGCGCAGTCACCGAGATGCCGCCCTGCGCACTTGCGAAAAACTTCATCCCCGACATGGTCGGCCCCACGACGAAACCCGCCGAGAGCTTGGCGAACCCGTCGAAAGTTCGGGTTGACGGGGCGACAAACCGCCCTCCGTTGACTTCGTCGAGCATGGCCGTTGACGAATTCTGGTTCCGCAAGTTGAAATCGGTCAGGGAATCGCCATCGACATCCCAGGGCTGACTTCCGATGGTGGTCGGCGGGGAGATGGGAGTTCCCAACGCCGCCACGATTGCTCCCTCGGCACTCCCCGACGCCAGAGTCAGACTGGCGGCCCCCGCCGCCAACGCCAGTTTTCGCTCCAAAATTCTGGTTGTCACTTGTGTGGTACTCATGGTGTTCTCTTCTTTGAAACCAAAATCACGAAAAGAAGGAGCCGCGAAATGTGTGATTCCGCCCGGGCACACCTCCCTCACACTTCGATGAGGACATCCGGCCAGCCAGCAATCACACGCGCCCATCCCCCGGGGATGACGTCTTCCGCGGCGACACCACAACTTCCGAGCCCGCCGCGATCTCTGATTTGCAAATTGCACGAAGCCCCGATTTTCTCCCTGACGTTCGCCGCGCGCCCGTTATGAATGCTACAACCGTTACATCCTCACAATCTCCGGGGAGCATCTGAACTTCAGTGACCGCAGGCAGCGATCTTGCGGTACCAACCGCATCCCCCGACATGTGGGAAGACCTGTGGTCTCCATGCGCGGCAGGCAATGCCCGCCCTTTGGATAGAAACCCGAAGGGCGGCCCGTTTGGTCCTGGCGGCAGTCCATCAACTACGACGCAACGACCGTCGGCCGGGCGCGGTACGCCGCGACACCGCCGGCCGCCAGCGCACAGGTCGACGGCTCGGGAACGGCCGCGCCGGTGTCCCCCACCTTGATCGCGGCCCCGGTGGCGTCTTCGTAGAGTGTCGTGAAATGATTTCCATGGCCGATTGTGTCGTTGTTCGCTGGATCGAAAGCAATCTCGACCCAGCCGTAGTACGTCTTGGCTCCACTGGTGAACTTGAACCCAAAACGACCAGTATCTCCCATCGCCCATCCCCGGTCCGCTGCGTCGCTGCCGATTCCCGAAGATTCCGTCAGGACGATTGTTCCCTGACCAGCGGCAAAAACTTGTGCCCAACCATGGCGGGGCCGACGCTGAATCCGGCGGACAGCCTGGCGAAGCCTGGCCCGACTTTTCCGGACGTCGCAACGAAGTCTTCCGCCAATCATCTCCGGGACGAGCGCCGAGTCGGTCCAGTAGTTCGAGTGGAAGAATTCATTGGTTCCATCTCCATCCACATCCAGCGGCCTGTAGCCCCCCGTATTCGGGAGACTGATCGGTGCCCAGGGGAAGCGCTGATGGCCCCTTCCGCAATCGTGGCCGAGCACATGCCCACGGATGCCACCCCTCCGGCGAGAGCCAGCTTTTCCAACACACTCCGGTTTGTCACGTTGCCTGAACTCAGGGTGTTTGCTTCCTCACTTCCAGGAACTTCGGACCCGCGAACAGTGTGACAGCCACTTGAATTCGTCTCTCTTGAATCATGGATGGAAGAGCACTTCAACCATCTGGATTTTGCCCGGGAGGCTCAGTCCACACTCCCTACAACCACTACCACCACTCCACTCCCACCATTTCCCCGGGGCGACGCACCAGTGGGGGCGGCTCATGATCTGTCCCCGATCCCGATGCCACCCCGACGACGGCTTCCGGGACGAATTCTCCGACGCTTCTCAGTCCGCAGACGCGCTGCTCAGCGCGCTCGCACTTCTCCTTGAAATCGCACCAGTCAGCACAAACCGGAGGCGGTTTGCTGATTGCGAATCCTCTGGCCCGGACGCTTCTTGCATTCGTGAATTCCGATCGCTTAAAGAAAAAGAGTCTCCGAGCGTCTGTCCCTCCTCACTCATCAGGTGATGCCGATTTACCAACGGTTCGCAAGTACCAGCGTGGGCCTGGTGTCGCGGCTGACAGCCGAGGTCGTCGACCCCGAGTCGTGGGAGCGGTTCGTGTACACCTACGGCCCGCAGTTCGCACAGTGGGCCCGCGATCTTGGCCTGCAGGAGGCCGATGCGCTCGATGTGGCCCAGGAAGTGCTGCTGCGCGTGTCCCGCTCCATTTCCAACCTGCAGTACGACCCCCAACGGAGCTTTCGCGGATGGTTGTACACCGTGGTGCGGGGGGCCTGGGCCGATTGGGCCCGCTCCCGGCGCCGTGCCCGCGATGACTTCCGCGACAGTCGCCCGCTGCAGCGCCTGGTGGCTGAGAGTGCCGAGGAACAACTGCTCGCCCATATCGAAGCCCGCTATCAGTACGACCTGTTTCAACGGGCCAGTGTGCTGGTGCGGCAGCGCGTCACTCCCACAACCTGGCGCATTTTTGAGATGTTGGCCGTTGAAGGGCTCTCAACCGAAGAGGTCAGCCGCAAGCTGCGTGTGACCCGCGGGAACGCGCTCGCCGCCCGCTGCCGGGTGCAACGGCTGCTCCGCCAGGAAGTCGAAGCGCTGGACAATGCACCATGACCCGGGCGTTCGACATCGCTCCCCGGGTGAACAACGCTGACGCCAGCCAGTGCGGCGGGCAGGGCTCCGAGTGTCTGGCTGACCCGACCCTCGAACGGCTGCTGACTGGGGGCTGCGGTGAGTCGGAACGGGCCGTCTGGGAGGCGCATCTGGAAATCTGCGCCCCTTGTGCCCACCGGCTGGAGGAACTGGCGGGGCCTTGCCCCGACCGCATCCGCGCTCCGCAGTTCGTCCCCACCCCGCTGAAATCGCCTCTGCTGCAAATGCTGATTTCGGTGGCTGGTCGGCCGCCCGGCGACGCCTTCGGGGCCGAGCCGACCGACACCACCCCTCGAGAGTGCGGCCTGGCGTTTGTTCCGCCGGGCTTCAGCAACCCGCTTTTTCTGGGCCGGGGAGGTTCGGGGTTGGTCTATCGGGCACGGCAGTGCGCCCTGAACCGGGACGTCGCGCTCAAGGTGCTCGGGGTGGACCATAACCCGCGGGCCGCGCTCCGCGCGCAGCACGAGGCCCAGATGGTGGCCATGTTAAGCCACCCTCACGTGATCACCATTCACGAGGCGCAATTGCTGCAGACCCCCCCGTACCTGGTGATGGAGTGGATCGCCGGGGGCTCTCTGCAAGACCGGCTCAGAGCAGGGCCCCTGTCAGTCGCTGACGCGACGATCCTCGGCTGGCAGGTGGCCCAGGGAGTCTCCGCCTGTCATGCCCTGGGGATCATTCACCGTGACCTCAAGCCCGCCAATGTGCTGCTGGCGTCGAGGACCAAGTCTGGCTCAACCCACGACGATCCGTTCTGCGCGAAGATCACCGACTTCGGCCTGGCCCGAGCGGTCGACGCCGCATCTCAGGGCAGCCAGGACGGGGGGGCGGTGGGGACCCCGGCCTATATGTCTCCCGAGCAGACGGGACTGCGGCCCGAACTGGGCCCGCCCGGTCAGGCGAGCGACATCCATGGGGTGGGAGCGGTGCTGTTCGCGGCACTCGCCGGGCAGCCACCTCACACGGGCGACACCCCCCTGGCCACGATGATGCACGTCGCCTGGGAAGATGCCCCCTGGCTGCCCGGGCTCCGTCCCGAGGTTCCGCTGGACCTGGCCCTGATCGTCTCCAAGTGTCTGTGCACCCACCCGGACGAACGCTATCGAACCATTCGCGAATTGCTGGACGATCTCCGTCGCTTCCGTGAGGGGCAACCGATCGCGGCCCGCCATTACACCCCGCGCGAGCGGTTGCGCAACTGGACCCGCCGGCATCCGACCGGGACCGCCACTCTGGCCCTTGGGGCCGCCGTGGTGCTCGCCGGACTGTTGGGTGTGGGCTACCACGTCGTGCGGCTGCGAGCCTCGCTGGCGGAACTGGCCCAGGAACGGGTCCGGACCCACGAGGCGCTTGACTCGGCAAACCGCGCTGTGGAGGCCGAACAGTCGCAACGCCGCCGCGCGATCCGTCAGGCGAATGTGACCCATCAGTTGTCGAGCCTTCCCTTCACGGGAAAGGTCGCCCCGACGGCCGAGGATTTCGCGCGCATGGATGCCATCCGCGAATTCTATCTCGAGCAGGTGCACAACCCGGAACAATTGTCGCAGGAATTGCGGGAGGTCATCGGCGATGGCGTGCTGAACTGCAGCCAGTGGGAGTTGCGGTTTTTCAACCGTCCGAAACACGTGCTGCAAGACACGCAACTGGTGCTGGGGCTGCTCGGTCGTGCGCCCCAATCGTCCTCCTTGCGGGTCATTCGGGGCCGGGCGCTGCAGAACCGTTTTCAGGCACTGCTGGTCCTGAAACGGGAGGCCGACGCGTCGGAGCTGCTGCCCGACCTTGTCCAGACTCTCCGCGACTATGAGATCACGACTGACCTGGCGCAGTTGGATCACCTGCTGAATTGTGTGGTGACGCTCTGGAATGCCGGTCGGCTCGATGTGGCGGTGGATCTGATTCGGCACGCCCTGGCGGGCGATCCAAACGTGGGAGACGGTGCCCCCTTGTCGCCCGATCTCTGGCCGGCGCTACTGTCTCTGCAGGGGTCGGAAGTGGGCCTGCTGCATCAATTGCAACGCCTGAATGAAGCGGGTGACGCCCTGTGGCGCTGGCGCACGTTGGCCGACCGGTTCCAACTCCAGCAGCCCGGCAAACAGCCGATTATGACCATCCAATGGCTGCGGCTGATTGTGCAACATCTCCACCATGGTGTGGAGGAGCAAACTCCGGAGGCGACAGCGGCGTGGCTTCAGGAAGGGATTCTGGCCTGCTCCCGAATTCAGGCCGAGTCCACCCGTTCCACCGAGGGGAGCATGGCGCTGCTCGAGTGGGCGACGACACTCTTGAAGCTTGATTCGGAACATATTGACCCCGTGCTTGTGCAATCGCTCGCCGGCGAGATTTTGCAGTGGAGTCAACCCGTGCCAGCCCAGGGTGGCAGCGATTCGCTCCGTTTGATCCGCTCGCGGGTGGGGTTGGGGTGGGCGACGATCGCGCTCGAAACCGGGCGCTTTGCCGAGGCTCTGCAGGCTGCCCGTGGAGTGCTGTCGGTCCTTTGCGAACAGCCGTCCGAATTGAAGCCCAACGTCGACTCACCCGCCGCACAGGCTTGTGATCTCGCCATCCAGCAGGCCTGCGAACTCGCCGCCGAAGCGTGCCGCAAGCTCGACCAGCCCGCCGAAGAACTGGCCCATCTCTCGCATGCGGTCAGCCTGGCCAAGGGGGACGACCGGACCCGGCTGGAGGCCCGGGTCCAACAGCGGCTGCAGTCACTGACAGGCACCGCAGA
This sequence comes from Planctomycetaceae bacterium, assembly GCA_046339535.1. Lineage (GTDB taxonomy): Bacteria > Planctomycetota > Planctomycetia > Planctomycetales > Planctomycetaceae > UBA10511. Next base: position 12,585 of record JBKDUK010000273.1, read on the forward strand.
GAGTCTCCGCAAGACAAACGAAGAGCCCTGGAAGGGCCGTTAGATCTTCCGGCCCGTGTCTGCTTCAACGACGGAGTGGTCTGAAGATATCCGCTGTCGCTGAAGAGATTCACCTGAGGCAGGAACACGATGGCATCCGACTGGAATGGCCAAGCAGACGAGCAAGACGAAGAGCACCAGCGGCGCATTCGTCTGCGAGAACCAGCCTGGGTCAGGGCCACCTTGTGGTTGTTGCCAGAACCTTTGTTCGCGGTCACGCTGAGCGCTGTCTGCCTGGTGATCGCCCTGTTCCTCGTGGTGTACGGGACAGAAGCTCGCCAGCCGAAGTTGTTCTACCCCGCGGCAGCCAGCGCTTGTGTCTCAGCGCTGGTCGCCGGGGCCAGCTTTGTTCGCAGCCGGATGCATCGGAAATTCGTCGAGGCAGTCCTCCCGGATCGCCAGAAACCGAGCACTCAGCCGACCGAGGCCATAGTCAGTGCGCTGGTGTTCTTTTGCAGTTGGTTCCAGTTGGTCACGATGTTCGGCAGGCCCCGCCCCCCGGGGCCAGGCCAGCGGGCGGTTGCCGTGGGGGTAACCCTTTTGGCCAGTCTCTACTTTCGTTGGCGGGGGTATGACAAATTGCGTGAGTACTTCACCACGGCACACCAAGGCGAGACGGTGAGCTGGTTCCAGGTGCTGGTGGTGATCGTGACCTTTTTGGCCATGGGAGCCTACTGGGCGTTTCTGCTCGTGTGAATTGCAGCGTGTTCCAGAGGCGGGGCGACGGGACGTTATTGGATGTGGACCGTGTGTGAAGGAGGACCCCGACCGTGAATCGACGCGAGGTGGTTCTCTGCCAGCGTCGCGTCGAGCGCGAGTGGCCGTTCGCCCGGTGAATTGATTCCGGCACGGCAGGAGGGGGGCGACTTCCAGATTCCACAGGTGTCAGCACTCCCGTGAGCTCTTGCCGACGTGTCACCGAGGGATCCCGTGCTGGATCCGCAGCGGAAGCGATGATTTGCTTTCACCTACAAAGTCAAGGTGGACGCGGGGTGGTCCCGAATTGAACGGCTGCCTTTTTTCGCTGTCCCTGGGGAACTAAACTCTCCCACTCTTCCTGTCCCCTGAAAGTTGAGAGCATGGCCAAGGATTTCCTCAAAGGAACCCGTGATTCGTACGATGTGGTGGTGATTGGCAGTGGGCTGGCCGGGCTCACTTCGGCCAACATTCTGGCCCGCGCCGGGCATTCGGTGCTGCTGCTCGAACACCATTATCAATTGGGGGGAATGGCCACCTGGTTCAAACGTCAGAACGGGCACATCTTCGATATTTCGCTGCATGGCTTCCCCATTGGGATGATCAAGTCGTGCCGGAAGTACTGGACGAAGGAAATCGCCGATTCGATCGTCCAGCTCAAGGGGGTGCGGTTCGAGAATCCGCAGTTCTCGCTGCAGACCACGTTCGACCGGGAAGATTTCACCCGCATCCTCATCGAGAAGTTCCAGGTCACCCCCGAGACCGTACAGCGGTTCTTCGACACCGCCCGGGGAATGAACTTCTACGACGACCAGGCCAAAACCACCCGCGAACTGTTCGAGGAATTCTTCCCCGGCCGCAGTGACGTGGTCCGCCTGCTGATGGAGCCGATTACCTACGCCAACGGCTCGACCCTCGAAGACCCCGCCATCACCTACGGCATCGTCTTCTCGAACTTCATGAGCAAGGGGGTCTACACCTTCGAAGGGGGGACCGACCGGCTGATCACCCTCATGAAGGCCGAGATGGAGAAGAACGGCGTCGACCTGCGCATCCGCAGCCTCGTCGAGAAGATTGAGGTGACCCCCGACCGCAAGGTGAGCGCGGTGGTCGTCAACGGCAAGCGGATCGCCTGCCGCACCCTCATCTCGAACGCCAACCTCAAAAGCACCATTCTCAAACTGGTGGGGTCCGAGCACTTCGACAAGGCCTACGTCGAAGAGACAGAGGCGGTGCGCCTCAACAATTCGAGTTGCCAGGTCTACATCGCCCTCAAGCCGGGGGTGAGCATTCCCCACCAGGGAGATCTGCTGTTCCATTCGGAACACTCGGGCTTCGATGTGATCGCGATGCTGAGCCGGCAGGTCAGCAGCCGGACCTTCTCGTTCTACTACCCCAGCACGCGTCCCGGGTCAGACCGCTACCTGGTGGTCTCTTCGACGAATGCCAACTATTCCGACTGGGCCAGCATGGAGCCGGGGGAATACGAGGCGGCGAAGCACGAGCTGTGCGAGGGAACGCTCGACTGCCTGGCGCGGTACGTGCCAAACATCCGCGAGCTGGTCGATCATGTCGAAGCGTCGACGCCGCGAACCTTCGAGCACTACACCCGCCACGTGCACGGGGCGTCGTTCGGAACGAAGTTCGAGGGGCTGAAAGTGAGCCGCGAACTTCCGCAGCAGATCGCGGGGCTGTACCACGCCGGCTCGGTGGGGATCATCATGTCGGGCTGGCTGGGGGCGGTAAACTACGGCGTGATCGTGGCCAACGACGTCGACACGCAACTGCACGCGATGGCCTGAGTTGGCTGCGTCCCTTCCTTTCGCCACGACCGTCCTTTCCAGAGATTCCCGCGTGACCGCTCTCTCGCACGACCAGGTGCTGGCCCTCATTCCCCACCGCGATCCGTTCCTGTGGATCGATACGGCCGATGCGGTGGAGGAATCGCGGATTGTGACCCGCAAGCTCATTTCCGCCGATCTGCCGGTCTTCCGCGGACACTACCCGGGCCAGCCGGTCTTTCCGGGAGTGCTCTTGTGTGAGATTGCCCTGCAGTCGGGAGCGCTGCTGATTGCCCACCGCGGGGAAGGGGAGGTCCCGGCGGGAAAAGTGCCGGTGGCCACCCGGCTGAACAACGTCAAATTCCGCCAGATGGTTCGCCCGGGAGAGACCGTGGTGGCGGCGGTCGAGATTGTCGAACGGGCCGGGCCCGCCTATTTCTGCTCGGGCAAGCTGACGGTCGAGGGAAAGACCGTCGCGGTGGTCGAGTTTGCCGTGGCGGTGGCGTAGGGCCCGCCGACGGCGCGAGGGCGAATCGCGGCGCTGAATGCTACCGGCGGCCGAGGTGTCGGGTCCCCGGTCAGCGCGGGTCGGACTCGCGGTCGACCAGTCGCAGTCCCAGTGCCGGGAACTCGACCCGGTGATACAGCTGCGACAGGGGAACCGAGAACGGAACGGCCGTCAGTTCGAAACGTGTCTCCAGTCCCCGAAACTCGCGCAGTTCCCAGGTCCCCTGGGGGAGCCTCGTGAATCGCTCAATGAGAGGCTGGTCCTGCGAGACCAGAACGTACTCTTGGAGGGAGGGGAGCGACCGGTAGTGGGCGAACTTGGTCCCACGATCGTACGACTCGGTGGAGGGCGACAGAATCTCGAAGATGACCCGAGGGTTCAGCAGGGTGTCCCGCAGCGTGTCATCAAATTCCAGCGGGGCGCAGGCGACCAAAAGATCGGGATAGGTGTAAAGCCCTGTCTCCGATACTCTCAGCCGCATTTCTGGTCCCAGTACCTCGCAGGGACCCGTCCCCAACGCGGAACTCAGCTGATTGACGAAATTGACCATGATGCGGTTATGGGCAACTGAAGCCCCCGACATGGCAAATACTTCGCCCTTGAAAAACTCGTGACGAACAGTCGCCGCCCGCTCAAAAGCGAGGTATTGTTCGACGGTCATCTCGGGCAAGGCATCAGTCGACATCTGTGCGTTCCGTCATCGGTGTGGCGGCTCTCCAAAATCCAACACATGCATTTGTGCCCGGTCGCATCGAGTCGGATCCCTGCTACTTCGCCTTCACATCATACACGAACAGCGTGTCCTGCTCGCGCAGATACAGCCGGCCGCCGATGACGACCGGATGCGACCAACTGGGGCCGTCGACTTTGGGGAGTGTGAAGGTTCCCTTCACCTGGTAGCCGTCGGTGGCCGAGTCGATGAGTGCGATCAGCCCGTTCTGATAGCGGAAGTAGAGCCGGCCGTCGGCATAGACGATGGCCGCCGAGCCCGAACCGGGGCCCCGCATGTTGCCTCCCCAGACGGTCTTGCCGGTCGAGATCTCGACGCAGATGGGGAAGCCTTCGTTGTGCTTGTGTCCGCAGTAGACATAGTCCCCCAGCCGCACCATGCCGCCGTGGTGGTTTTCGAGAGAGGAGGCCTTGAGGAAATACTGTTCCTCGGCCTTAACCCCGTCGGCTTCGGGAGAGAGCTTCAGCAGGACCGAGCCGGTGCCATAGCCCGACGAGCAGAAGACCTTGTCGCCGTCGATGATGGGGGTGGGGATGCTGGCGGTGCCGTTGGCGACCTTCTGGTACTGCCAGAGCAGTTTGCCATCCGAGGCCCGCACGCCGACGACGCCGACCCCCGCCCCCAGCAACTGCACATACTGGCGGACCTTGGCCCCTTCCGAGATGACGGGTGAGGCATAGCCAAACCCGCTGCCGGCCCCGTTGGGGATGGCGGTCGTCCAGATGAGGTCGCCGGTGTTGCGGTCGAGGGCCACCATGGTGTGCTGGGGGCTTCCCGGGGTGGCGATCACCTTGTTGCCGTCGACGAGGATCGAGTCGCAGTACTGCCAGGTGGGGACGCTGCCGCCGAAGTCTTTGGTGTAGCTCTTGCGCCAGAGCACCTTTCCGTCGGCCACGTTGGCGCAGATGAGATCACCCTGCGAGCCGACGGCGAAGACCCGGTCGCGGTCGATGGTGGGGGTGCTGCTGGGGCCATCCCCCGCCTCCGCGATGCGGGCTTTCCAGATCAGCTCGCCATTGTCGAGCCGGCGGGCCTGGAGGTATTCGCCATCTTCGAGCTTGCCGGCGGTGAAGAGTTTGCCCGCGTCGATGACCACGCTGGCGAAACCGCGTCCGAGCCCTTTGGCCTCATAGGCGAGAGGGGGGCCATTCTCGGGCCAGGTCTGCAGCAGACCCTTGTCGGGCGAGACGGCATCCCGGCGGGGACCCCGCCACTGGGGCCACGAGACCTCGTCGGCGGCCGCGGCACCAGAAGCCATCGACCCGGTCAGCATCACCGCCAGACCAAACACCCGCCACGCCCACCCGGTTGCCAGACGCATGGTTTTCCTCACGAGATCGAGACTCAAGGACACGTATGCACGTGTTGATGAGTGTAATTGGAATAAACGTGGCTGCGTAGGGCTTACGGAGGCCGGACAGAAGGAGGCACATGGTTTTCAGAACTTCACCCGCCCAAAAACTTCCCCGAAGGGGATACTTCCCTCAGCCTGGGGTTGTCGCGCAGGCGACTACCCCAGGCAAGGCCCCGCCACCATCACCTCGATACTGAAGGGATTGCTTTCCACACCGCGGATGACGTTTGCAGATTCATCGCTCTGCATGACCCCGCGTCGAAAGGAACCGCTTTCAGGGTTCTTGTCCGGTGGGGGATCGTAGTCCCCGGGTAGCCGCTGGGGCGGCACCCCGGGGCGGAGAGAAGTAACCTCTACGAGGTAGGCTGTGGGTTGGCGAGAGGTTTCTGGCGAAGGCCGGTGGTCGTTGTGCCGTGTTTTCAGCCCGAGCATCATTGCATTTCGGGTGCAGGACGAGGGACGTGTCCGGACCACTTGGTTTCGCTGCCCATTGGTGCGTGGGATTTCGGTTGGATACCCAGCGGAGCGGACACAGAGGTCCGCGCTCCCGCGATGGTGGTTCTGGCCTTCGCTGGGAGTGTTTCGCAGGATCTCAAACCATCAACATGCTCTGGCATATGCCCTGACAATCCAGGCGTCGAATCTGTCACCGTCCCGGCAATCGCGGCAGCGGCAGATTTCCCGGCAGAACGCCGTCGAGGAGGTCACCCAAGGCCCCCGTCCCCAGTTCCATGAAGATCCGCCGCACGGTGCCCGGTTCGACCCGCGGCTTTTTCAGGGGGCCCCCGACGGGGATCACCAGCCCCTGGC
>JBKDUK010000274.1:0-16320 GCA_046339535.1 Planctomycetaceae bacterium
CACACTGATTGCTCCCTCCTTTTCCTGCGAAGCGGTGAGAATCGACGTGGCTCTGCCGGAGAAACCAGAGCCGTGTCGATTCCAGACAAGTACGCCGACTGGAAAGGGAGCCGGGTTGGGATGCAACCTCCCCGGGCGAGCGCCTCTCTTCCCAGTCGGCTGCTTGCTGGAATTTGCGAACCTTCCGGGCCATGGTCCCGTCTGTGTCTTGCGGTTTGTGTGATTCCTGGAGTTGCCAGGGGTCGGTTCTTCATCTGCCTTTCATCCCGAGCTGGAGGAACTTTCACTGAAGCACACTGAGATGTTTTCTGCGAAGCGTTGAGGATCCGCCTGGCTCTGCCGGAGAAACCAGAGCCGTGTCGATTCCAGACAAGTACGCCGACTGGAAAGGGAGCCGGGTTGGGATGCAACCTCCCCGGGCGAGCGCCTCTCTTGCCAGTCGGCGTTTTTTGTTTGGTGCAATCAAGCTGTGTCTGTCCCTCGCCACCTTGGTTCAATTTGGGATCTTGGGCATGGGATGGTTTTGGCTGGCTCAGTTCTCCTGCTCCTCGCTCGGCGAACTTCTGACCTCTTTGCCCATCGGGCCCGTGATATATCGACGGACGCTCGACCGCGGCTGGCCCCATCCCTTAAGGTGCGGGACTGTCGCGGGCCGCAGGCTGTTGTGTGGGTCGAATGACAGGTTGTGGTCCGCAAAACCTTTGGCGGATGGTTTCTCTCTCCCGGCACACGGTCATGGTCACGGCACCTCTGCAATTCACCCCCCTGCTGAAACGCATTCGGTGGGGAGGACGGCGTTTGGGAACCCGGCTGGGCAAACCACTGGGCCCCGAGACCGACTATGCCGAAAGCTGGGAATTGGTTGACCATGGCGTTGACCAAAGCCGGGTCTGCTCTGGCCCCTGGGCCGGCCGGACCCTGCACGAACTGGTGCGTGAGGAGGGTTCGGCTCTGCTGGGAACCCAGGCCGGGGTGGAGCAGTTTCCCCTGCTGGTGAAATTTTTGGATGCCAATGACCGTCTGAGCGTGCAGGTCCACCCTAATGATCAGCAGGCGGCCGCGGCCATTCCCGGAGAGCGGGGCAAGACCGAGGCGTGGGTCATTCTCGAGGCCGAGCCGCAGGCGTGCGTCTTCGCAGGCCTGAAGCCGGGCGTCGATCGCGCGGCACTGGCCCGGGCAGTGGAGGCTGGGACGGTCGAAGAGTGCCTTCACCGGCTGGAAGTGAAGCCTGGGGACTGCATCTTCATTCCCGCCGGAACTGTCCACGCGCTGGGAGAGGGGGTGTTGCTGGCCGAGGTGCAGCAGTCGAGCGACATCACCTACCGGCTGCACGACTGGAACCGGCTGGGTCCCGATGGACGCCCCCGTCCGCTGCACATCGAGGCCTCACTGGCCTGCACCGACTTCGCCCGGGGCCCGGTCCGTCCCCAGGTGCCGCAACCGCTGCCACCCTGGGGCCCCATTGCCCGCGAACGGCTGGTGGCCGCCGACTACTTCACGCTCGACCGATTGCAGGGAACCGGCAGCGTCTCCCTGCCCGCCGCACCCCATTGCCGGATCTGGATTGTGGTGTCAGGAGAGGTCCGCTGGGGAACCGATGCCGGTGAGAGTGCCGGGCTGGGGAGCACTCTGCTCTGGCCCGCCAGCGCTGCGCCCGTCGAAGTGGACTGGAGCCCGGGAAGCGTGGTGATAGAAGCGACCTGGCCGTAAGCGGGCAGGCGCATGATTATGGTACAATTCATTTCGGCAAGCACCTCCTTTCGTACCAGGTTCAGAGAAGCCTTACCGTGGATTCAGTGACTCACAAACACCACGAGCGGATCGACTCGATGTCGATTGCTGAAAAAGTGCGGCGATCCGGCAAGATAGCGCGATGGGCACGGGAGGGAATCGGACGAAGGATTGTCGCGGAACACGGGCCGATGCCGGAACGCCGGCTTAAAATTGAAGTGGCTCTGCGAGTTGACGCGAATGAACAGGAAGTTGTGCATCAGTTGAAGGAATGGCGGCGCGCGACTCCGGAATAAGCCGTTCTGCTGATCCACGCCACAGCTCGGTTTTCCTCATCGTCGAATTGAATTGTTGTTGGCAACCCACCAGAGGCCAATCAGATGACCGAACTGTCGGATTCAGACTTCCTCCCGGAGGAAACAATCAGCCCCCCCCGCGTGGGCCTCGGACGGGTGAGTGTGGCACTGTTGCTGCCCGTCGTCGCGGGCGTCCTCTTGTGTTTCACCACGGGGTGGGTCGCGTTTGCAATCGCCGCTGCCACGGTGGTGGTGACCTCCCTGCTGATGGCCCTCGATGCCAATCGTCTGGGTCGGGTGGACCGTTCCGGGCGTGAACGGGAAAGCCCCTTCCTTCTGTTGGCCGGAATGCTGCTGCTGTGGATTGTTGTCTTCCCGCTGGCCTTCTTTCGCCGCAGTGCGTTCACGAAACCGAACCTGGGTCTGGTGGCCCTGCCGGTGGCCGTGTTCTTTCTGGTCGCCCCCCTGGTGGCTTCGCTGCTGAGTGCCACCCAACTCCCCGCCTGCACCAGCCCCGAGGTCGTTCAGGTTCTCGACCAGGTCCTTCGCAGCACATCGGCGGTTGCAGCCGCCAAGACGATTGACGGGCACCGGGAATTGCGTTTCGACAGTGCCGCACAAATCCGTTACGGCGAGTGTGTGGCCCATTTGGAGACTGGAGATGTTCCCGTCCAGTTCGTGGTGGAATGGCTCGACCGGAACACCGGCCGCTTCCAGGTGCGGTTGGCGGAAGTCGAGTTGCCCCTCTGCGACAGCCTCATGGTGAAGCAGTTGCTCGAACAGGTCGTCCGGCAAACTCCGGCCGGGGCAACCGTCCGCTCGATTGATGGGCATCGCGAACTGAAACATGACCGGGTTGCCGATGTGAGGCAGGGAGAGTGCATCGCCCATCTCGAGTCGCAGGATGTTCCCGTCCAGTTCTTCGTCGAATGGCAAGACCGGAACAAGTCGCAGTTTCAGGTACGGTTGGCGGAACTCGAATTGCCGGCCTGCGACAGTCCGCCGATTGTGAATTTGCTGGAACAGGTGATCCGGCAAAACATGCAGGGAGCGGTGGTCCAGTCGATTGATGGTCATCGCGAACTGAAACACGACTCCGCGGCCGCGGTGCGCCACGGCGAGTGCATCGCCCACCTCGATTCCGGGGATGTCGCCGTTCCGTTTGTGGTGGAATGGCAGGACCGCAGCAAGGGGCTCTACCAGGTGCGGTTGCCGGGGCAGCCATTGCCCGCCTGCGACAACCCCGCGGTGGTTCAAATCCTTGAGCAGTTCATTCGCAAATCGGCCGTGGGAGCCAAAACCAGGTCGATTGCCGGTTATCGCGAAGTGAACTTCGACAAGCAGGCCAATGTTCGATTGGGCGAGTGCACGGTGGAGCTGGACGATCGGGATCTGACCGTCAAGTACAGCGTGGAATGGCAGAATGAGGAGAAGGGCCAGTTTCAGGTGCGGATTCTGGGATCGATTGAGTGAGATTCCGCGAACCACCGGTGGAACCGGAGCCCAGCGTTCGACGGCAGCGGAGCTGTCGCCCGGGCAATGCGGCAGGACCCCGACAGCACGCACTGTTCCGGGGGGGCCGGACGACAGCGTGAGTTTTTCATTTGTCCTTCGGCCCAGTACCATCGGGGCGTCGTGATCCGGGCAGTGATGATCCAGCCCTACTCTGTTTCCCTTCGGGAGCCGGCATGTCGAGCGCACGCGTGCGAGGTGGTTGTTCTGGAATGGTCCTGACGATTCTGGCGGGGGGCCTGCTGCTGGCTCTTTGCGGGCTGGTGACCTCGGGACAGTCACAGGAGAAGCCGGCGAAGGCGCAGCCCCAGGCCACCTCCCTCCTCTTCGACGGAAGCTCTCTCGACGGCTGGACGGTTGAGGGAGACTGCAAGGTCATGGTCGAAGAGGGGCTGCTGGTCCTCAAAGAGGGGAACGGCTGGCTGCGCAGCGACCTCATGTACCGCGACTTCACCCTGCATGTGGAATGGAAGGGGGTCAAAACCGCCGACTATGACTCGGGCATCTACGTGCGGACACTCGCCGGCGGAGCCCCCTTCCCCTCGAACAGCTACCAGGTGAACCTGCTCGATGGCAGTGAGGGGAATGTCAAGAATCTCAAGCCGACCATCGGCACCAAAGGCCCCATCAAGAAGGGCGAGTGGAACAGCTTCGACATCACCTGCGTGGGCTCGAAACTGAAGCTCGCGATCAACGGCCAGCCGGTCTACGACGTCGACGGCCTGAAGAACCGCGAGGGCTACATCGGGCTGCAGTGCGAGGTGATGAAGGGGGGCGAGTTCCAGTTCCGCAACCTGCGAATCACCGAGGTGGGGTACCAGAGTCTGTTCAATGGCAAAGACCTGGCGGGCTGGGAAGGGGGCGGGGCCCCCGCCGAGAGCTGCTGGCTGGTGCAGGAGGGACTGCTGGTGTGCAATGGCAAGAAGGGCCCCTGGCTGAAGACCCTGGCCGAGTATGGCGACTTCGACTTCCGCTTCGAGTACCAGGTCTCTCCCGGAGGGAACAGCGGGGTGTATGTGCGGGTCCCGGCCGATGGCAATCACCATCGCGAGAACGACACGCTCCCCCCGGCGGGATTCGAAGTGCAGGTGCTGGACGACAGCGCGCCGCAGTACGCCCAGCTCAAGGACTACCAGTATTGCGGGTCGGTGTATGACATCTGCGGGGCCCAGCCGCGTGTCTGCCGACCTGTGGGTCACTGGAACACGATGTCGATCCGCTGCGAGGGTCAGCACGTGACGGTGACGCACAATGGCGTGGTGGTGGCCGACATCACCGACCAATCGCATCCCCTCATCGCCCTGCGCAAAACCCGGGGGTTCCTGGGTCTGCAGAACCACGATACCCAAGTGCGGTTCCGCCATCTGCGGCTGGCGGAGCTGGGGGAAACGCGGTAGGGAGCTCGGCGACTCGCCCCGAGATCGTCAATTCCCCTGCGAGGTCAGCAACCGGAGCGGTTGACAACGGAATCCGGATGGCGATTGACGGGTTGGGGACCGCGCACTTGTGCGAGCCCCATCCCGGAGGATGCTGCATGGCTGGATGACTTCGCGTTGATCCCGCAACCGAGGCCCTTGCCCTTGCTCTCCATCGCGGAAAGCCGTTTTTCATGCCCTGTAAAAACTACAAACTCAAGCTCAGTCCAAGGAATGCCCCATTGACCCCTCACGCGAAACTGCGCTATACCGCGATACTCCGGTCCCCCCCCGCTGCCTCCTCCCGTCCCCGGCACCTTCCGTCTCCCCCGCTCTCCTGGGGGAACTGTGTCAACCCACCCCCCGGGAAATCGCGCCATGCCCTCCCTTCCCTCCCGCTCGCGGCTGGCCCGCGCCGGTCTGGCATGCGGCTTGCTGCTGGGAACCGCCGGGTGTGCCGACGTTTTGGGGACAGCCATTTCCAGTGCTCCCAACCGCTGGATTCCCTGGCACAAGTCCGCCTCGAGAACTCATCCGGGCATCCGCCGGGTGTTGGGGATCGATCAGGAATTCCGTGTCGACGTGGGAACGGCTGATGAGCCGCTCGAACTGCTGGTGCAGATTGTCGACCCTGCCGACTCCGCCCCACCCCGGGGGACCGTCCTGGTGCTGCATGGCGTGGTCTCCAGCGGCCGGGCAATGCTGCCCCACGCCCGCCGGCTCGCCCAGCAGGGTTACCGGGCGGTGCTGGTCGACCTGCGGGGGCATGGGAAGTCGGACGGGCAATACCTGACCTACGGCGTGCAGGAATCGGACGATTTGGTCCGCGTGATCGACGCCCTGGAAACGCGGCGGCTCGTCGCGGGCCGCCTCGGTGTGCTCGGGGTCTCGTATGGTGCCGCGACCGCCATCCAACTTGCGGGGAAGGATGCCCGAATCGACAGTGTGGTCGCGGTCGCCCCGTTCAGCACCATGCGGGATGTGGTCCCCGACTTCGGCCGCACGGTTCTCCCCGGCGTTGGGTCACTCGTGCCCGACCAGGCCCTCGATGCCGGGGTGGACGAAGCGGGCCGACAGGCGGCCTTCGACCCCAACCTCGCAGATGCCTGTGCGGCCATCCAGAAGACCAGCGCCCGGGTGCTGGTGATTCATGGGGAAGAGGACTGGATGGTTCCCACCTACCACGGCAAACGGCTGCACGAGGCGGCTCCCGATCACAGCCAACTGGTCCTGCTCCCCTGGACCGGCCACCTCACCGCGTGGCTTGACCCCCTGGGACAGGTCGCCGACGAAACCCACCGCTGGTTCGACACCCACCTCGCCAAAAACGACTTCGCGACCGATTCGCAAGACTGACTCGCTCGACGGTAGCTACGCTGAGCCAGAACATCGCTGCAGACATCGCGGTCATCCAAGTCAATCGACGGCGGACCGAACAGTCGCCAATTCTCACGAAGCATCCGCAGCCCCGCCCGCTTCATGATGCAGCCGGGTTGAATTGTCCCCCCGGCAGAAATACGCTTGAGAGCGTGGGTTCAGGCATCGGGAGCTTTTCCGCCCCCTCAGCCCGCCGTCGGCTTTCTTGCCGCCCGTGACTGCGCTTCAGTTGCTTCAACCGAGAGTGGCTCCATGAATCCCTTGATGGTCTTGCTGACAGTGGGCAGCCTGCTGTTCCTGTTTGTGCTGGCGGTGGCCCTCTTCATGGTGCTGCTGTTCTTCCCCACCTGGCTGCAGGCGTACGTCAGCCGGGCCCATGTGAGCATGGGTTCCATCATCTCGATGTGGCTCCGCCGGGTCCGCCCCAAAGCGGTGGTCGAATCGAAGATCATGGCGGTGCAGGCGGGGCTCCCCAGCATTTCGACCGAGGCCCTCGAAGCCCACTATCTGGCCGGCGGCAACATCCGCAAGGTCATCCAGGCATTGATCATCGCCCAGCGGGCCCGCATCGACCTCGACTGGAAAACCGCCGCGGCCATCGATCTGGCGGGACGCGACGTCTACGCCGCCGTCCAGACCAGTGTCGATCCGAAGGTCATCGACTGCCCCGACCCACGCCGCGGCGGCCGGTCGACTCTCGACGGCGTCGCCAAAGATGGTATCCAGTTGCGGGCCCGCGCCCGGGTGACCGTGCGGACCAACCTCGCCCAGCTCATCGGCGGAGCCACCGAAGAAACCATCATCGCCCGCGTCGGGGAAGGCATTGTCTCGGCCATTGGCTCATGCGAGACCCACAAGGAAGTGCTCGCCAATCCGATGCTCATCGCCAAGGCGGTGCTCGCCAAGAGCCTCGACTCGCAAACCGCGTTTGAGATCGTCTCGATCGACATCGCCGACATCGACGTGGGAGACAACGTGGGGGCCCGCCTGCAGGCCGACCAGGCCGAGGCCGACACCCGCGTCGCCCGCGCCCACGCCGAAGAAACCCGGTCGGCGGCCATCGCCGTCGAACAGGAGATGAAGGCTCTGACCGCCGAGAACCGCGCCCTTGTGGTGCTGGCCGAGGCCGAGGTCCCCCAGGCAGTCGCCGAGGCGTACCGCATCGGACGGCTGCGGGGAGCCGCGTCGAACGCCCCTCCGGCTGTCGCCAACCAGTAATCGGTCGAACGCCGTTTCGCACCCCACTCCTCTGCCGATTGCCCGGCTTGTTTTCGGGCCGTCTGAGGAGTGGAGGAAAATTCACTGGCACTCTTTTCGGCGAAAGCCGCTCGGGCGCTTTCCGGAGCAGCCTCACATGACGCACGACACCGCGTTCCAGATCGCGTCTTCGAACCTGCGGTTTGGCTTCGGGTGTACCCGCGAAGTCGGACTCGACCTGCAGGAACTGGGCGCCAAACGGGTCATGGTGCTGATCGACCCGGCGGTGCGTCACCAGCATGCCGGCGAGACGGTGGTCGAGTCGCTCCGCGCGAATCAGATCGACCACGCGCTCTACACCGACATCGAAACCGAGCCGACCGATGGGGCGTTCCGCCGGGCCACGGCGTTCGCCGTCGAGGGCCGGTTCGACGCGCTGCTGGCGGTGGGCGGCGGCAGCACCATCGACACCGCCAAGGGAGCCAATCTCTACTCGACCTACCCGGCCGACTTTTTCCACTACGTCAACGCCCCCATCGGAAAAGGGCAGCCGGTCCCCGGTCCACTCAAGCCGCTGATCGCCATTCCCACCACGGCGGGAACCGGCAGCGAAACCACCGGCACGGCGATCTTTGACTGGAAAGAGAAGCACGTCAAAACCGGCATCGCCCACCGGTACCTGCGCCCCACGCTGGGAATTGTCGACCCCGACAACACCCGCAGTCAGCCCCCCGCCGTCGCCGCCTCGACCGGGCTCGACGTGCTGAGCCACGCTCTCGAGAGCTTCACCGCGATCCACTACACCGCCCGGCCCAAACCAGCCCGCCCCATCGAGCGCCCCGCCTACCAGGGGAACAACCCCATCAGCGACGCCTGGGCCCTGCAGGCACTGCGCATGGTGCGTGATTATCTCGTGCGTGCCGTACGCGACACCACCGATGACGAGGCCCGCTACCAGATGGCTCTCGCCTCGTCGATCGCGGGCATTGGGTTCGGCAACGCCGGGGTCCACCTGCCGCATGGCATGTCGTACCCCGTGGCGGGGCTGGTCAAGCGGTATCAACCCCCCGGCTTTGTGGTCGACCATCCCTTGGTGCCGCATGGCATCTCGGTGATCCTCAATACCCCGGCCGTGGTGCGGTTCACTGCGGAGACCGATCCCCGACGGCACCTGGTGGCCGCCGAGGCCCTGGGGGCCCCGATCGCGGGAGTCCCCGATACCCAGGCGGGCGAGACGCTGGCCCAGGTCATCCTCAAATTCATGCGCGACCTCGACATGCCGAATGGGCTGGCGGCCGTGGGCTATACCGCGGCCGACATTCCCGCCCTGGTCGAAGGGACCTTGCCCCAGCACCGGGTGACCAAGCTCTCTCCCCGCCCCGCGAGTGCCGAAGATCTGGCCCAACTCTTCCGCGACTCGCTGACGTTGTGGTAACCGGGGCACGGTAGCCCCGCGCATGCAGTCCCCAAGGCCCTTGGCTGCGGCTCGATTCGCACTCGACACACCCCCGGGGTTTGCATCGCTCTCCCGGCAGGGGTATTCTCGAATCGCCCGGGAGAAACTGCGGCCAGTCAGCGCCCCGACTTGTTGACAGTCTCCCGCCGCTCCTCTGTTTCACGACCTCCGGAACCAACACCGTGACGTCCCCTCTCCGCCGTCTGGCATTCTGGGCGCTGCTGATTCTGCCGGGGTTGGTCGGTTGCTCGGAGAAACCGGCAACCACCACTCTCCCCGGCACCGCGACCGTGCCCCCGGCGGAGAGCGTGACACAGGAGGAACCGGGATCCAACGCCAGCGATCCACCGGCGGGACGGCGTCCCCGTCTGCGTCGACTGGGGGAAACGGCCGTTGGCCAGGCGACCGCGGCCGACCTCGCACTGCAGTCGGACGACTGGTTTGAGGATGTCACCGCGCGGACCGGTATCGAGTCCACCTATCAGAATGGCCGCGAGGCAGAACGGTTTTTCATTCTGGAAAGCCTGGGGGGCGGAGTGGCGATGGTCGATTTCGATCTCGACGGCGACCTCGACCTCGCGTTCTCGGGAGGCGGAGGCTTCACCAAAAACGATCCGGTGGTCATCTCGGGGCGGGCGCCGCTGTTCTACCGCAACGACGGCGACTGGCAATTCGCCGACCGGACCACGGCCACCCGGCTGGTTGAGACCCCCAACTACTCCCACGGCTTCACCGTGGTCGATTACGACTCCGATGGCTGGCCCGATCTGTTCCTGAGCTGCTACGGGCAGAGCCGTTTGTATCGCAACCAGGGGGATGGCACATTTGCCGAAGCACTACCGCCCGAGTCTTTTCCCGCGAATGGCTGGGGCACGTCAGCCGGTTGGGGAGACATCGACCGCGACGGCGACCCCGATCTCTATCTGGGGCATTACCTCGACTGGGATCCGTCGAAAGAACAGGTCTGCAAAGACGCCCTGGGTCGCCGCGATGTCTGCGGCCCCGCGAAGTATCCCGGTGCCGTCGGGAAGTTTTTTCATAACGAGGGAGACGGCACCTTCACCGATGGGTCGCAGCGGGTGGGGCTGGTTCCCGGAGTGAAGGGACTGGGGGTGGCGGTCTGCGACTTAGACGACGATGGCTGGCTCGACTTCTATGCCGCGAATGACGAAACCCCGAATCAGCTCTACCTGGGGCAACCGGGAGGAAAGTTCATCGAATCGGGCAAAGAGGCGGGAGTCGCCTTCAATGAATTCGGGGTCGAAGTGGGGAGCATGGGGCTGGGGGTCGACGATTTCGACGGCGACGGTCGCCCCGACATCTGGGTGACGAATTTCGAAAACGAAGACAACGCCCTGTACCGCAACCTGGGGGGAGGCCAATTCAAACATGCCTCGGTGAAGGCGGGAGTCTCGGGCCAGTCGCGGATGATGGTGGGCTTCGGCACCCTGATGCTCGATTTCGACGGCGACACCTGGCCCGATCTGTTCGTCTGCAACGGGAACGCCGTCTATAGCATGGGTCAGGCCCCGTACGAACAGAAACCGCAGTTGTTCCGCAATCTCGCGGGAGCCCGGTTTGAAAACGTTTCGCGACAGGGAGGGAGCTACTTCCGGAGCGAGCACGTGGGGCGGGGGGTCGCGGCGGGAGATCTCGATCTGGATGGGGCCCTCGATGTGATTGTCACCCACCAGGGACAACCGGCGACCATCCTCAAGAACCGCCGCCCCGCTGCCAATTGGGTGAAGGTCCGCCTGCGGGCTCTCCTGGGAGCTTCCGAGGCGATAGGCAGCACGGTGACCCTGCGGACCGGTGACCGCGCGGTCGTTCGGCAACTGACACAAGGGGTGGGTTATCTTTCGCAGTCCGATCTCGAAATCTGTTTTCCCCTCCCGGCGGGTACCGCCTCGGCCGATGTCGAGGTGCGGTGGTTGGGACGGGGGACGGAGCGCTACATCGGGCTGACAGCTCAACAACGGCATTTGCTGATCGAAGGACGGGGCGCGGAATGACGACTGCCGAGACCACATCGCCCCGACGGAACCGTGCCGGGCTGTGGGGCTTTCTGCTGGTGGCGCTGCCTCTGGCGGCCGGCTGGTGGTACGCCCGTCATCTCACCCGGCAGCCCCCCGCCGCCCCGAGCACACCGGCCGAGAAACTGTCCACCGCGCTGCAGGTGGTCTCGACCGATGCGGCCCAGGCCAAGAGCCTGCTGCGCGAGGCGCTGCAGCAATCGCAGGGGGAGTTCGACGATGCCGAACTGGCCCTGGCGACCATTCTGGTTTCGGAAGAGCAGTGGGACGAAGCCGCCGGACTGTTCGCCGGAGTCGAGCCGGCCGGCTGCCGCAGTGATCTGCTGCTGTCGTTCGGCCGCCAGGCGCAGGCGCGGGGCAAGTTCCCCGAGGCGTTGCGGGCCCTCAATCCCCTGCGGGAACGGGAGGGAATCGAGAGCATTGCCGCCCTCGAAGTGCTGGTCCCCATTCACCATGACCTCAAACAGTCTGTAGAGGAAGTCGACTGCATGCAGGAACTGGCCGAGCGCGACCCCCGCGAACCGGCCCGCTGGTGGATGCTGATCGACCTGCTGACCCGCAAGCAGGCGACGAATCTGGTGATTGAGGCGATGCAGGCGGGATTGCAGCAGGAATTGCCCGAGCAGGACCACCGCGAGCTGCATCACCGCCTGATCGAGACCCTGATGTTCTCGGGCGATTCAACACAGGCACGGATCGAAGTCGAGAAACTGGCGGAGGAAGAAGACCCCGGCTCAACCCGGATGCTGGTCCACTATGCGAATCTCTACCGGATGGAGGGAAAGTTCGCAGAGGCGATGCAGTCGCTGGAACGGGCGATTCCCCAGATGGGTCCCGAAAAGTTCCGCGAGGCCATTCGGCTGCGGGCGATCCTCAGCCTCGATCTGGGACAATTCGCGGCGGCTGCGCGCGATCTCGAACAGGCGGTCGACGAAGAGCCCTTCGACCAGGTGGCCCACAGCAAGTTGGGAGACGCCTACCGGGGGTTGGGGAACACCGAGAAGGCCGACTACCACACCGAATTCGCCGAGTCGATCAAGCGGACCCGCACCGAGATCACCCGCCTGATGGGGCTGCTCGACCGGGAACCAGAGCGGCTGGAGACGTTCGATGAACTGGCCGAACTGCACCGCAGCCTGAACGAAAACGACACCGCCCTCGCCTGGGAACGCCGGGGCCGACAAGCCCGCAGCCGCCGCGACAACAGGATCCCCACACCTCCCAACCAATCCCCCTGAGGCGGTTCCACCACCATTCTCTCCCCACCACTCCACGGTTGATTCCCACCAGCGTCGTGCCAGGTTGGTTCCCAAGGCGGGCCTCACTCTTGGGCCGAATTGACTGGAGGACGCTGCTTGCATCGCTTCTGCCGCAGGCGTAAGGTGGATGATTCTTGATCCACGGGATCGGCTGCATCGCGCTCCATTGCTTGGTGTCGAGTGGCTGTCGAGTGCCTCCATCCGGCTGCATGGTGGCGGTTGGGTGATCTTTTGAAATGCTTTGGGAGAGCGGACTGATGGCTGGCGGGACGACGACCTCGAAGACACAGGATCCGGAAGAACGGCGGATCCCGGTCCAGTTTCAACACACCGCCAACCTCCCCGAGATCCTGCAGCAACTGCGCATCTCGCTGGTGGTCTCTACGTACCAGGCGGGCAAGGTCCTGGTCCTGGGAGCCCACCAGGGAAAGCTGGCCATCTCGCTGATGGATTACGAGCGCCCCATGGGGGTGGCGGTCGGGCAAGGAAAGATCGCGATTGGATCAGGTTCCTCCATCCACTTCCTGCGGGCCAACCATACGGTCGCCCCCACCGTCGCCCCGGCCGGCAGTCATGATGGGTGTTTCGTCCCCCACACCGCCCGCCATACAGGCAAAATCCTCGTTCACGATCTCGGCTGGGGAACCGAGGGACTCTGGCTGGTCAACACGCTGTTCTCCTGCCTCTGCACGCTCGACGACTCCCACAGCTTCATCCCCCGCTGGAAACCGCAGTTCATTTCCAACCTCGCCGATGAAGACCGCTGCCACCTCAACGGGATGGCGATGGAACAGGGACAGCCCCGGTATGTGACCGCCCTGGCTCCAGTCGATACGGCGGCGGGCTGGCGGGCCGACAAAGCCCACACCGGCTGCCTCATCGACGTGCAGACCGGCGACTTCGTCGCCCGCGGGCTCTGCATGCCCCACTCCCCCCGGGTCTTCCAGAACCAGCTGTTTGTGCTGAACTCGGGGATGGGCAATCTGTCGCTCGTCGACCGGAATACGGGTCGGCTGCAGCCCGTCGAGCAGGTCCCCGGTTACACCCGCGGACTCGCCTTCCATGGCCAATTCGCCTTCGTCGGCCTGTCGCGCATCCGCGAGACAAATGTGTTCGGCGGTTTGCCGATTGGCGAACGCCGCGAAGAGCTCTGCTGCGGCGTCGCCGTCATCGACATGACCACCGGCCGAACCGTGGCAACCTTCCGGTTCCTGTCGGGTGTCGAGGAAATCTTCGCGGTCGAGGTACTGCCCGGCTTCGCCAACCCCGCGCTGGGCGGGGCCCTGCACGGCGACCAGCAGAATGAAATCTGGATCGTTCCCGCCCAGCCCCCGGCCCTGCGGCTGCCCCCACCGTCCACGGCCCCCTTCTCCGGGATAGAAGCCCCCGCTCAGGCCACCACCGCACCGGCCTCATCGCTCACTCTGGGGCGCAGTGCCCAGCAGGCCTATCAGGCTGGTCGTCTGCGCGAGGCGTTGCAGCTCTTCCAACAAGCCCTGCAGCTCGAGCCACGGAATGCCGAACTGCTCTGCGACCTGGGCAACCTCTACCAGGATCTCGACAACCGCAACGCGGCGTTTGAGTGCTACCGCCAGTCGGTCGAGATCCAACCCCGGCAAACGCTGACCCAGCGGAACCTGGGGGTGCTCTATCTGCACCGCAATCAGCCTACGCAGGCCTTGCGGCACTTCGAGCTCGCCCAGCAGGCCGACCCGCATGCTCTGAACCTCGTCCTGGCCGCCAAGGCGTTGCCGATCATTTACGACTCGGCCAGCGAGGTCGCCTCGTGGCGTGCACGACTGACGAAATGCCTGGAGAATCTGTCCGCCTCCGGGGTGACCATCGACACCGCCAACTCCTTCATCCCGACGAGCTTCTACTTCGCCTACCAGGGAGCCAATGACCGCCCTCTGATGGAGCAACTTGGGAAGATCTACCGGGGAGTCGAGTGCTGCCCCGCCGCCCGCGCCGGCGGCTGGAAGCCCCGCGGGAAACGGCTGCGGGTGGGATTCGCCTCGGCCTATTTCTGCCAGCACACGATCGGCCTGTTGAACCTGGGACTGATCCGGAACCTGCCGCGCGACCGGTTTGAGGTGACGGTGATCGCCCTCCGCCCGCATGCCGATGTCTGGTCCGAGTCGTTCCGGAAGGGGGCCGATCATTACGTCGAAGTCCCCCGACAGCCGGCCCGCGCCCGCCAGGCCATCGCCGGTCTGGGGCTCGACATTCTCGTCTTCGCCGACGTGGGGATGGACGCCCTGTCGCAAACCCTCTGCTACTCCCGCATGGCTCCCGTACAGGCGGTCACCTGGGGACACCCCGACACCACGGGCAGTCCGCAGATCGACCATTTCGTCTCCTCGGCCCTCGCCGAGACCGACGACGCCCACGACCACTACACCGAACACCTCGTCCGGCTGCCGAACCTGGGGATCTGCTACGAACGGCCGGTGCTGGAGGGCCCCCCCAAAACGCGGGAGCAGTTTGGTCTCGACCCCAACCGCCGGGTCTATCTCTGCCCGCAGACACTCTTCAAGTTCCATCCCGACTTCGATGAGCCTTTGCGGCGCATCCTGGAAGCCGATCCGGGGGGCGACCTGGTGCTGGTGGCGGGCTCGAATCCCGAGTGGGCCGACGCCCTCCGGCAACGGTGGCAAACCACCCTGCCCGATTCCGAACGCCGGGTGAAGTTCCTCCCCGGAGTGCCGCGGGTTGAGTTCCTGCACCTGCTGGCGATGGCCGACGTGATGCTCGACCCGTTCCCCTTCTGCGGCGGCAACACAAGCCTGGAAGGGTTTGCCGTCGGAACACCCATCGTGACCTTGCCGGGAAAATACCTGCGCGGCCGGCTGACCTACGCGATGTACCGACGGATGGGGCTGGCCGAACTGGTGCCGCAAACCGTGACCGCCTACGTCGAACAAGCGGTCCGCCTCGCCACCGACCCCACCGCCCGCCGGCAGTTCAGCGAGGCGATCCTGCAGGCCTGTCCCCGGCTGTATGACTCGCAGGAGGATGTGCTGGCGTGGGCCGAGGCGCTCGAGGGGATGGTGGCGGAATCACACTGAGTCGGCGATTGTCGCACGCGACATCAGGAGTCCCCCCGATGCCGGCTCCGCACGTAGAGCCTCCGTCGAGACCCATTTTCAGGGTCCGCCTTCTGGTACCACCACCACTCTTCCCAACCGGGCCCCAGCCCCG
Source organism: Planctomycetaceae bacterium (assembly GCA_046339535.1). Taxonomy (GTDB): domain Bacteria; phylum Planctomycetota; class Planctomycetia; order Planctomycetales; family Planctomycetaceae; genus UBA10511. Next base: position 15,478 of record JBKDUK010000274.1, read on the forward strand.
GATTCCAACTGCCACGGTTCCAAGACAGCGGGGTTCAGTCTGGCCCGCGGTTCGTTTCCGGGGGGCATTCACTCGCTGCGGTGTAACCGGGGGTGCTACCATCGGAACGTGCGACTCGGGGTCGCGAAGATCGGTTTTTGAAGGGTGGGTGCGATGAAGGGTCCGGGAGTTCGGGTCGATCAGGATGTCCGGCGGTTCTGGCGCTGTTCCCTGTGCGGGAAAGTCACCCGGACCGCGGGACGGGTCACCACCATGGTCTGCCTCTGTACGGGCGAGCCCCGGTGGATGCAGTTGGAACCGACCCCCCGTCGCCCCCGGTATGTCCCGCCCCCCCGCGAACTCGAACCGGTCGAGGAGTACATCCTCCCCCCAGATCCCCCTCGGGCCGCCCGTCCGGTGAACGCTGAGGAGACTGTCGCAACGACTGCGGGCAACTCCTCCTTCGGCGACGGGCTCGACCTGCTGGCCGCCGAGTCGGGACTGGTCATCGAGACGGAGCTTGAGAGCGTACCGGTGAGTGACCGGGACGACGGGACCATTCCCCGTCCCGAGACCGAGGCCCCCCTCGGCGAGCGGGGGACCGACGACCGAAGACCGCCGCGAGGTCCCCGTCCGCCGCGGGGCCCCCTTCCCGCACGAGCCGAAGCGCGCGAGCGCCCCGCCCGACCTGGCCGAGGTGGGGGCCGACCGGCGACTGGAAGTGAATCCTCCGCCCCCCCTGCCGCGCGAGGAGACCGCAGCCGGGGAGGCGCGGCTCCCCCACGTGGCCCGCGCCGTCCCGATCGACCCGGCTCCTCCTCCCGGCGTGACGAGGCGAGTTCGGTTCCCGCGAACGACACGGCG